>CP073344.1:743669-1062338 GCA_024397875.1 Amphritea atlantica | reverse complement strand
ACAGAGCACAATAACAGTCCCGACAGGCCGGCTTATTGAGTAAAACCGTAACCTTTATTATCAGAGATGTTGCGCTCGATAGTATCGACTGCATCATCCAGGGCATCCTGTACATTAGCTCCATCTTTTATATTTCGAGCCATTGTTTCAAAGGTGCTGGAAATAATTGGATAGGCAGGTGTAGCCGGACGCAATTCAGCAAAAGCAGCTGAAAAATCGTAAAAATAACGCCAGTCTCCACTAGCCTGATAATGGTCAGTCAGCTCTGCGGCTTCCGGAGATGAAGGAATCAGGCCCGTTGCCACTGACATTGCAGCAATCTCTTCAGGCTGCAGCATAAAATCAACGAATGCCGCTGCACCTTCCGGGTTTGCACATGACTTTGCGATTCCCCACTGCCAGGAACCACCACCGATAACCGGACCGCCGCCAAAATCAGGTACCGGCATCACAACCAGGTCATCGCCCCAGCGCTTAGAGTGATTTGCCATCTCCCAGCTACCGACGTAGTCCAGTGCAGCGCGCCCCTGAACAAAAGCTTTGTCATCGCTTGGGTTACGATCGACATACTCATTGTCAAACAGGCTTTGGAAGAAGGTTCCCCAGGCCAGACCTGCTTTACCGTTTAGCACACCCTCAGATGTTACGTAGTTGTCACGATCAATCTGATCAGCACCGAAACTCTGCAGCATCGGTGCATAACCATAGGAGTACCACTCACCGGTCCAGCCGGTACAGCAGCTCAGCCTTAGTCCACGGCTGCACATAGGTCGCCTGACGCAGGTTATATTTCTCAAGAATCGATTTACGGGTAAACAGCGCCAGCGCGACATCGAACTGACCGACAGAATAGACTTTGCCTTTGTATGTTCCTTTCGCACTGCCAATCAGGCCATCAAGCGCTTCCTGGGAAAGCAGGCCCTCAAGGGGACGCAGATAACCTGACCACGCAAAGTTAGGTACAACCGGCTGATCCATATCCAGAATACAGGGCAGATCTCCAGCCAGTGCAGCGGCAGTTACAGTCTGGGTATATGAACCCTCGGGGATCATCTCTGCAGTAATGTGCCATTTAGTTTGTGACTGATTAAAACGATCCATAGTCGCTTTGTTGACTTCGATCTCCTTAATATTACTCGTCTCATGACGCCACAGTTTAATCTCAGACGTCGCAGCCATGACGCTGCCAACACTGAATGTCAACGTTGTCATTACCGCGCAAGACAAAAGAGAGATGTTCATTCTTTTCATGTTTAGACCCTTATTGTTATTTTTTCTTGATTTTAAGCACTAATTTTTCAGTAAATGAGACTGCCGTTCAATGACTGAAAACGGGATCAACCGGGTAACAATATCGCCCCCCTGATTGAAAATACTATTCATCGCAGCCTGCCCCATCTCAAAATGTGGCAATGCCATGGTAGTCAGCCCGGGAGACAAACCTGGCGCGATCATACGCTGATTATCAAAACTGGTGATCGCTATCTCTCTGCCGACCTGCAATCCACGCTTAGCAAACTCAAAGTAGGCCTGCATTGCAAATTCATCTTTTCCACATACAAAGGCCGTTGGTTGATTGTTCAGCCTCAATAGCTCTGCAACCGCTTTTTCAACATTAATACAATCCGCTGCTTCGTCAAAGCGTGGCTCACCCTGAACAATCAACTGCGGATCATACGCAATATCCGCCTCAGCGAGCGCCTTCCGGTAACCCTCCAGTCGTTTTACCGCAGCGACAATATCCGGATTAAGAGTAATATGACCAATTCGTTTATGGCCCTGCTCAATCAGCAACCGCGTAGCATCATAGCCAGCCTGAACTTCGTCAGGAATAAAAGTTGTGAGTGTTTCGTTTTCTGCGTAGCAGTTCACCAGCACTGAAGGCACCTGTAACATCTCTTGCGGTACCTGCACTTCTTTATGGTAGTAGCTCGCATAGACCAGTCCTTCTACCCGGCGTTCCAGCAACATATCAATTGCTCGCTGCCTGCCAATACGATCGTTTTCAATGTTAACCACCATTAAAACCTTATCATGCCGACTCGCAACCTCCTGCGCCCCGATCAAAAGGTCTCCGGCATAGGGCTGAGTTACCACTTCATCCGAGATAAAACCGATAACACCCGACTGCTGATTACGCATCATGCGAGCGGCCCGGTTAGGTCTGTAGTTCAAAGCAGTAATCGCTTCCTGTACACGGGCACGGGTTTCTTCACGCACATTAGGGTCGTTATTAACCACCCTGGAAACGGTTTTAAAGGAAACTCCGGCCTGCTTCGCCACCTGCTTAATGGATACCATCAATCTACGACCACTTATGACAACGTTGTCAAATATTAGATCGGAGCCATTGAGTTGTCAATGTTGTTTGAGTATTATTCACCTCAATGATTAGATTTTTTAAACTACGAAACAAAACAGAACTAAACTGTAAATGCTGACAGGAAGTGTTATTTTAACGCTACGGTGGTTGTTCAGGCACTCAATTGAACCTGATATGAAATCCTGTAGTTTTAAATAAAGACAAAAAATATATTATTAAACAGTAAGTTAAAAAATCATAATTTATTGTAGAGAGACCCGCTACAGCAGGTCGGAATGGCCTGATATCAGATTAGTCATGTCGATCCACCTCTTAAAACATATAACAATAAAAATGCATATATTATGAAAATGACTGCTTGTTTAAAATGTTTCACCCATGAAGCATTAAAGAAAGAACCTCTGCCCGCTCTTCACTTTGGAGACTCAGGCTATGATCGCTGACAGCAAAAAAGCGCCCCGCCCGACAATCCGGGATGCCGCTACGCATATAGGCGTCTCTACAGCGACCATTTCGAATGCGTTCAATCACCCGGATCAACTCTCACCGGAGCTGCGCGAACGCATCCTGTCTGAGTGCCAGCAACTGGGTTATCGCAGTTCAGGCTCTCCCCGTAAAGCAGATACCAACGGTAACCAGGGTGTTATCGGCATAGTGCTGCCAGACTGCCTCAGCTATAACCTGAACGACAGTGTTGCCAATCAATTCCTCAATGGCGTCACCACCGAGTTAGAAAGCCAGCATCTGAGCATGCTACTGATCCACTCCCGGGAGCTATCCAGCACTAACCAGGTGCGCCGGCTACAGTCATCCGTCGATGGTTTTATTGTCTACGGACACATTGAAGAGGAAGCAATTTTTGATCAGCTCACGCTGCAAAGTAAAAAACTCATTGCCGTCGACTGCGCTATGGGGAATCACAGCAGTGTAGCCAGTGACAATTTCGGAGGCGCATTCAATAGCGCAAATCTGGCACTGCAACATCATCCAGAATACCCAGCCATACTGGGATTACGCATCATTGACTCTAAACATGTGTGCCGGGTCTACAACGATAACGATCTGTTCAGCAACACCATTTCTGTCGCTGCGCTGCGCCTGCAGGGATACCGTAAAGCGCTGAGTGAACACAATATGATTTTGCCCAATGAGCGAATCTGGCATATCCCGGATAACACTGAAGCCTCAGCCCTGCTCGCCGTGCGTGAAGCACTGCAATGCACCCCCCGGCCTGATGCTCTTTTTTGCATGACCGACACCTATGCACTGACCGCCATTAAAGAGGCAACCAGAATGGGAATCAGAATCCCACAAGAACTTAAAATAATAGGTTTCGATGGTGTCCCCGAGTCGCTTACCAGTTCGCCATCACTGACAACGGTTAAGCAGGACAACTTTGCCAAAGGCGAGATTGCTGCAAGCCTGTTTACCAAACCTGACACCCCTCACGAAACAATACTGGCAACAGAACTCCTCATCCGCGAAAGCTGCCCCCTACCCTGATGTCGGTATAAACCGGTATAAAAAAGCCGACAGAAATCACGGATCTCTGTCGGCAAATGGCACAGAAGCTTATGAGTTAACCCTGCTTGCAGCCGCCAGCCCATAAACTTCCCAGGTGAATCAGCCCCTGCGAGGTTGTAATAGGAAGGGGTTCCATTGCAACAGCTCGCCCGGGGCAAAACGTCAGCTATTAAAACGTATAGTTTAAGCGTATACGCAGTGCCGTCGCTTCATCATCAGCGACATTATCAGCTGAAGAGAAAGAACCTGCGAACGTAACGGAAGCTCCTTCGATATCAAGCAGCGGAACGGTGTACGCCAGATAAGTGGTGGTGACCTTAGGATCAGCACTGCTACCCTGATCAACATCTGAACGAATTACACCAGCACCAAAGTTACCGTAAACCATGTTCGCAATGTAAGAGGTGACTTTCTCGTCAGTATTCTCATCTTTTGAGCGGGCAGCTGCGATGTTGATGTTAGCCGCGCCCAGATCAAAGTTAGTACCGATACCGAAACCACTTTTATCTTGAGTACCACCTGCGGTCAGATCATATTTAACTTTCTCGTAACCCGCAAACAGGCTGAATCCATCAGTACTCCAGGTGATGGCAGGGCGTACACCGGAAACAGCGGTAGTGTCATCGCCCGAAGCATTCTCATCACCAAAAATGGTTGCCAGTTCAAATTTAACATTGTCGTTTGCATTGTAGTGCAATGCGAACTGACCACCGCCATCACCGATACGACCACGCACCATATTGGCTTCATAGACGCTCACACCGCCCGCATGAACAATCAGAGTATCCTTCGCTTTTGGGAACAGATTTACAGCCTCAAAACGCCCGGCCTGCAGATCCCAGGTGTTTGATCCGAACTGAACATATGCATCATCAACAGCTGTTGAGCCATCAACGGTGAGTAGCACAGTCCCCTTTGCCTGAACGAAATATTCACCTTTTTCACGACGGGAAAGAACGTTGACCTCGACCCGGCCATTCTGATCATAAGTAGTCTCTGCTGCAGTATCCGTAGCATCAGTATCTAATTCGAGGTTAGCATTGAAATCGGTACCGGCCATGGACTGACTGGACAAAGCCACCAGAATTGCCGCTCCAAGCATCGACTTTACAAACTTTTTCTTATTGTAATTCACTTCATACTTCTCCGTCTTTTTTTTATATATGTAACCGGAAATAAAGTATTAACTTCCGATTATCACAGGAAGGTAAATTCTTCAGGATCAATAAATCCTTCGATAGATATTATAAAAACGAGTAACAGCCGCAATAAAAACCATCTAAACGCAGTATCTTAAATATCTAAAACCATCTAAACGCTTACTAAAATGCGCAATAATTTAGTAAACAAACCAAAACCCCATAAAACCCATCATCATCAATAAAACCTGAGCAAGCCAAAAAATGCAGAATCTGACATCGTTCACAGCCCATGCTCAGACAGATCGCACACGCAATAATTTTGTTTTTATTACTAATAATTAATGGTATATTCATAATAAATTTTATATTTATATGTTTTATTACTATCTTATGATGATCTGGCAGCAGCTCTTTCCATGCTACAGTGGACCTACCTGCTATCAGGCATTACAGCGATGACGTCATGAAAAGTCACAGTCAGCGGCACCTTTAATTGATGCCAACAATAAAAAAGAGACATATTTATGTATCAGCTCAGCTCTTCAGTTACCTGGAAAAAACTCGTCAAACTGGCTGAAAAAAACAGCAACGACAAAATTTCAGATTATTTTAAAAACGACCCTGAACGTTTTAATAAAATGAGCCTCCAACTGGGGGGAATATTTCTGGATTATTCAAAAAACAAAATCAGTGATGAGGCACTTAAAACATTAATCACGCTTGCAGATCACTCCCCCCTTCATCAGCGCCGTGCACAGATGTTTTCCGGAGATATTATCAACGTAACGGAGAAACGGCCGGTATTGCATACCGCACTGCGCAACCGGGGTGAAGAGCCGGTGGTCGTTAATGGTGAGGATGTCATGCCTTCCATTCGCGCCAGTCTGAAAAAACTGGAAGCGTTCAGCGACAAGGTCAGAAGCGGTGAGTGGAAAGGTTTCAGCGGCAAACGGATCCGCAGTATCGTCAACATCGGTATTGGTGGTTCCGATCTGGGTCCCAATATGGTGTGCCGTGCGCTGCTAAACTACAAGCATCCCGAGCTGAGTTTTCACTTTATATCCAACGTCGATGGGCAGCATATAAAGAAAGTACTGGCCAGTCTTGATCCCGAAACCACCCTGTTTATCGTTTCAACCAAGACGTTTTCAACCCAGGAAACACTGCTGAATGCCAGCACGGCACGACGCTGGTTTATTGACAACACCGGTCAGTCTGACATTGGCCAGCACTTTGTTGCCCTGTCGACCAATCAGGCGGCAGCGATGGAGTTTGGTATCCGCCGGGAAAACATCTTCGAATTCTGGGCCTGGGTGGGTGGACGTTACTCTCTCTGGTCGAGTATCGGTCTGGCAATCGCCCTCTCCATCGGTTACGACCGTTTTATCGAGCTGCTGGAAGGCGCCTACGAAATGGATCGCCACTTTGTCGATGCACCACTGAGCAAGAATATGCCGGTATTGATGGCCCTGATTGGCATCTGGAATATTAATTTCCTGGGGGCCGAAACCCAGGCCATCATCCCTTACGATCAGGCGCTCCATCAACTGCCGGCATTTCTGCAACAGCTGGACATGGAAAGTAATGGCAAATCGGTTGATATGGAAGGTCACCCGGTAGACTTTGCAACCGGCCCTATCATCTGGGGCCAGACCGGCTCCAATGGGCAGCACGCCTTTTTCCAGCTGCTTCACCAGGGTACACGTTTCGTTCCGATCGATTTTATCGCCTCCCTTGAGCCCGATGAGGAAACCGAAGAGCACCACTTTGCCTTGCTCACCAATATGCTCGCCCAGGCCAACGCGTTTATGAACGGTGATCAGCAGGAAGGGATTCTGGACTATCAGACCTGCCCGGGCAATCGTCCCAGCAACACCCTGCTTCTGGATCGGTTAACGCCACACAACCTGGGCGCTCTGATCGCCCTGTATGAGCATAAAGTGTTTGTTCAGGGGGCGATCTGGAACATCAACTCGTTCGATCAGTGGGGCGTGCAACTGGGCAAGCGTCTGGCGACTGAGATCAGCCGTAATATTGAGCTAAAGAGTTCTGAATATGACCCGTCGACTCAGGGCCTGATGAATATCGTACGCAGTAAAATGAGGACTAAACAGCCACCAAAACCCGCTCAAAAGAGGCCAGATCAGGATGCCAAAAGTGCGGCCGTTGTTAAAAAATAGCGCCTTACGGCCTTTAAAACCGCATAGCTGGGGCGGGCCTGTATAGCCCCTCCTCCCTCTGCTGTGCGGCTTTCTCTATATCCGGCTATCCAGTAAATAGCCATTCAGACTAATCAAAACCAGCATCTCAGGGCCAAACCTTTCCAGTCAGAGATCCCCTCCCGGTAGTAGCACTCCCGGGAGTTACTGACTGGCTATAAGGCAGCTAGCACCGGTGAAAGACTTATGACCGTATAAAGATTTAAAGGCGACCCTGCGATATTCAGAGGGTGTCATTTTTTTCACATCGTAAAAGCGCCGATTGAAGTTGGCAATATTATTAAAACCTACATCGAAACATATCTCCGTAATTGACCGGTCACTGTGCGTCAGCTGCTCACAAGCCTTATTGATTTTAATGCCATTAACAAAATCAATATACCGACAGCCTGTCTCCCGCTTAAATAACCGGGAGAAGTGTCCGATACTCATCTCAATATGTGCGGCAACCTGTTCCAGCGTAATCCCGGTATTATAATTTTCAATAATGTAGGATACCGCCCGGTCCAATCGTGCTGATTTTGTTTCATCCTTACAGGACAAATAGGAGGCATCCGACAGTACCCGGTATTCGGTCACTGTCGCTAGCAGATCAATCAGGAACCAGAATCGCAGTACCCGGCGAAATCCGGTTAATGCTGCAATATCATCAAAAATCTCTTTAATCTTAGCAATCGCGTCAACATCAAGAAACTCAATACCATATTGCGCTCTCTCCCAAAAAGGGGTCAACGCCTGCATTTCTGGCACCCCCTTCGTATGGGCCAGAACAAGATCCTGAGAGAAGTTAATCACCCTCTCGGTACAGCCCTGCCCGCCATTGCCTCCTGACTGGTTTACCCAGCAATGCGGCAGATTCGGACCAATCAGTATCAGGCTCTGAGGTGCTAAATGACCAATGTAGTCACCCACAAAGACCTTCCCTTCGCCACGCGTCGTCAGATGCAACTCATAGTCTTCATGATAGTGAAGACAGCTATTCTGGCTTGTTGACTGATCCTGTTCAAAATATCGTATCGACGTTCCTCCCAGAGAATCCAAGGGCTTAAATTCTGGCTGAATACGCACTTTATTCCTGTTCATAAGTCGTTCATCCCAATAGGCAGGGAAAACCAGCCTGTCTTATGCTGGTTCTCCATAGATTTCACGGTCATTTATGGCAAAAACAGAACATGTCTTACTGCAGCTAGCTGATTTAAAGCAAACGCTTCTCTGTCTTCGGATCAAACAGCACTGCTTTAGACATATCCACCATAAACTCCATATCACTACCCGCGGGCTTCTCCTCCATCGGATGAACCCGACAATCGACCTCCTGGCCATTCAGATTAATCAAAACCAGCGTATCGGGACCGGTGGGTTCCGCTACGGCCACCTTTGCCGTAAAGCGGGCAACACTGCTCTGCTCCTGTTTATGCGGTATCACATGAGTGATCTGCTCAGGGCGAATCCCCAGGACAACCTCCTTACCCACCCATGGCTGCAATGAGCTATCACCATGATCCAGAGGTAAAAAATACCGCTCATCATCTGAGGTAGTCACACTCAGACCATAACCATCGTCAATACATTCCAGCGTACAGGTGAGGAAGTTCATTGCCGGTGAACCCATAAAACCTGCAACGAACATATTCGCCGGATCATCGTAGATCTGCTGCGGTGTGCCAAACTGCTGCACCTCACCGTCCTTCATTACCGCGATACGATCCGCCAGTGTCATCGCCTCAATCTGATCATGGGTCACATAGACAATAGTGGTTTTCAGACGCTGGTGCAGTTTCTTAATTTCGGTACGCATCTCTACCCGCAGCTTGGCGTCCAGGTTGGATAGCGGCTCATCAAACAGATAGATCTTTGGATGACGTGCCAGCGCCCGGCCCATCGCAACCCGTTGACGCTGACCACCGGAAAGCTCAGAGGGTTTACGATCCAGCAGGTGGCTGATCTGTAACAGATCCGCGACCCGTTCAACTTCTGCCTCCCGCTCACTCTTTGGCACTTTCCGAATCTCCAGCGCAAATGAGATATTTCCCCGCACCGTCATACTCGGGTAGAGCGCATAGGATTGAAACACCATGGCTATATCACGATCTTTTGGCGCTAATCCGGTTACATTGGTGCCACCGATATGAATATCACCGGAGCTGACATCCTCAAGCCCGGCAATGCTATTCATCAGGGTCGATTTACCACAACCGGACGGCCCCACCAGAATCAAAAACTCACCGTCATTGATACTCAGATCAATGCCCTTAAGCACCTCAACCTTACCGTAGTTTTTCTTAACACTTGAAATCTCTAACGTAGCCATAATGTTGTACCTGTTATTATTTTTTAGCGCGCGTTTAAACCTTTAAACGGCATTAGCCTTTAACTGCACCCGCTGTCAGACCGCGAACGAAATACTTACCTGCCAGGACATACACCACCAGTGTTGGCAGCGCGGCAATCATGGCCGCAGCCATATCAACGTTGTACTCCTTAACCCCGGTTGAACTGTTAACCAGGTTGTTCAGTGCAACGGTGATAGGCTGAGTATCCCCGCCGGAAAACACCACACCAAAGAGGAAGTCATTCCACACCTGAGTAAACTGCCAGATAATGCAGACGACAAAAATGGGGGTTGATAGCGGCAAAATAATGCGCCAGAAGATGGTAAAGAAACCGGCGCCATCGATCTTCGCTGCACTCACCAGTTCACCGGGCACCGAGACATAGAAGTTACGAAAGAACAACGTGGTAAAGGCCATACCGTAGACGATGTGAACAAACACCAGTCCTGTTGTCGTATTCGCCAGTCCCAGCCATCCCAGGGTTTGCGCCATCGGCAGAATAACCACCTGAAACGGGATAAAGCAGCCAAACAGCATCAGTCCAAAGAAGATATCACTGCCGCGAAACTTCCACTTTGTTAGCACATAGCCATTCAAGGCGCCAAGAAAGGTTGAGATCAGCACCGCCGGAAGGGTGATCTGAAATGAGTTCCAGAAGAAGGAACCCACCCCCTCACAACTCACGCCGGTACAGGCAGAAGACCAGGCTTTAACCCAGGCATCCAACAAGAACTCCTCAGGCCAGGAGATCAGGTTTCCGGCACGGATATCCACCATACTTTTAACTGAGGTTAACAGCATCACAATCAGCGGCAGCAGATAGAACAGCACCGCCAACAGCAGGACTACATACAACGCAATACGGCTTACCCTGACACTACGGGCATTGGCATGAATAGAGTCAGGCATTGTTTTTACCTCGCAATTCGGAATAGAGGTACGGGACCAGAATCGCCAGAACCACACCGAGCATCATCATGGCACTCGCGGAGCCCAGGCCGATCTGTCCCCGACTGAAGGTCGTGACATACATAAAAGTCGCCGGCAGATCGGTAGCATAACCGGGACCACCACCGGTCAGCGCCATCACCAGATCAAAGCTCTTGATCGCAATATGGGAAAGGATAATGAAGGCACTGAAAAATACCGGCCGCAGATGCGGCAGAATAATGCGGCGATAGATCATCGGCATGCTGGCACCATCCAGCTGCGCCGCTTTGACGATTGAGCTATCAACGCCTCTCAGACCCGCGAGAAACAGCGCCATCACAAACCCGGATGACTGCCACACAGCAGCGATCACCAGGGTATAGATTGCCATATCGGGATCAACCAGCCAGTCAAACTGAAAGCTCTCATAGCCAAAGTCATGCACCAGTTTTTCCAGCCCAAGGCCCGGATTCAGAATCCATTTCCAGGCGGTACCGGTCACGATAAAAGAAAGCGCCATCGGGTATAGGAATACCGTGCGGATTGAACCCTCTGCCCGAATCTTCTGATCCAGCAGAATCGCCATAACGACGCCGATAAAGAGACAGATAAGGATAAACAGCCCGCCGAATATCAGAATATTCAGCGAGGCCACGGACCAGCGGTCGTTATCCAGCAGCTTCTCGTACTGGGCAAAACCGACAAAATTATAATTGGGTAAAAAACGGGACTTGGTCAGGGAGAGAACTCCGGTCCAGATGACATAGCCGTATATGAACAGCAGCGTCATCATCACCGTTGGCGCCAACACCAGTTTCGGCAGCCAGCGCTGAAGCAGATCTGACAAATTAAAAGAACCTGAACCCTGTGCGGGTGAATCTGCCAATACTCCCCTGGTGGACAGGGTTCCGACAGCATCGGAAGTTGCATTCGTCTTCATAGAGGTAATCCTCAAACGAGCTTGGAGAGGGGTATCACCTCAGTGATACCCCGGAATCGCTCCTTAAGGAGCAGTCAAGCAGAAGTGAAAAGTTTAGATAGCGGCTTTAATTGCCCGGGCCAGCTTTTCGGTTGCCTGTTCAGGCGTCAGCGAATCGCTGTTGAAGTAGTTCGTGACGACATCGTAGATGGCGCCCTGCACCGCAGAGGTGGTAGACATACCATGAGCCATACTAGGCACCAGACCACCCGTCTTAGCTGTGGCGATAAAGTCATCCATAGATGTATGGGCACAGCTATCGAATTTATCTCTTGGCATCCCCAGCCGGGCCGGAATCGAACCTTTGTTGAGGTTAAAGGTTTCCTGAAATTCAGGCTCCATAATCAAACGCGCCAGATCGGCCTGAGCCAGCTTATCACCGGTGTCTTTAAGGTCAAACATCGCAAAGCTATCGATATTAAAGGTGAAGCCATTCTGCGTATCCGGTGCAGCCACACAAAGATAGTCTTTACCAGGTTGCTTGCCGGCGGCGGTAAACTCTCCCTTAGCCCAGTCACCCATCACCTGCATGGCAGCCTTACCATTGATCACCATGGATGTGGCTATATTCCAGTCCCGTCCGGCGGCATCAGCGTCGATATAATTACTTAAGCGTTTAAAGGTTGCCAGAACTTCAGTCATCTTAGCGCTTGTCAGAACGCTTTGATCATGTTCGACAAAGGCTTTTCGATAGAAATCTGCACCACCAAGCCCCAGTGCAACCGCTTCAAACAGCGTCGCATCCTGCCAGGCCTGACCACCATGGGCTAAAGGGACAAAGCCAGCCGCCTTAATCTTATCGGCTGCGGTGAAAAACTCATCCCAGGTCGAGGGAACATCTGCCCCTGATTTTTTGAAGACCTCCGGATTTGCCCAGAGCCAGTTAACCCGGTGAACGTTCACAGGTACCGCCACATAATGGCCTTCGTACTTCATCACATCGCTGACAACACCCGGTAGTAGCTGATCCCAACCCGCTTTTTCTGCAACCCCGTCCAGCGGCGTCAGAAAATCGAGTTCAGCCCACTCCTGGATATCTAAACCTTTAATTTGTGCAGCACTTGGAGGATTGCCCGAAACAGCCCGGGACTTAAGAACAGTCATGGCACTTTCACCGCCACCACCGGCCACAGCAAAATCTTTCCACTGATGACCTTCAGCTTCGAGCAACTGCTTCAGTACAGCCGCAGATTTTGCTTCACCGCCGGAGGTCCAGTAGTGAAGGACCTCGACATTACCCGCCTGAGCAGCAATGGAAACCAGACCGGATAACGCAGCCGCTAATACCGTTTTTTTTGCACGTTTAAGACTCATTGACCTTTACCTTTGTTTGTTTTTATTAGGCTTTGAGGTTTTTCCTGTCACATTCGATGACAAGTCAATGCATTAAAACACGGCATCTGAAAGGTTAGGGTTACAGCAGGAAAGGAAGTGTAACAAAGTGTTACAAACGATGACTCACCCTTGGATGGCCCGCTTCCGATGCGAATACAATGAGCAAAAACAGCCATTTTAAAAGCCTGTGAGCAAACAGGTCCTCTTAATGCCGCGGTAGCCGGATCACCACTTCCAGCCCCCCTCCCTCACGGTTATGCAGCGCTAACTCGCCCCCGTGTGCATGGACAATATTTCGTGCAATCCCAAGCCCCAGCCCCGTTCCTCCGGTATAACGATTGCGTGATGATTCACCACGGAAGTAGGGTTCAAAAACCTGATCAATCATCTCTTCCGGAATCCCGGCACCCCGGTCGCAAATACGAATAGTCAGTAAGTCCGGACTGTTTTCTGCAAAAATTTCCGCCTGCTGACCATAGAAAATAGCATTATCAATCAGATTACCAAGACAACGTTTAAGTGCAATAGGACGCCCCCAGAAGACCGGCCCAACGTCACCAACCACTGTGACATTTCGGCCCAGCACCGCCGCATCATCCTGCAAAGCACCAAGCAAGGCCATAATATCAATCGGCCGTACCTCCTCATGAATATCGGTTCCCCGGGCACACTCCAGAGCGCCAGACACCATCCGGTCCAGCTCTTCCAGGTTACGGCCAAATGTCTCCCGATCCTCCTCTTTATCGAGCATCTCTGCCCGTAATCGTAACCGGGTAATCGGCGTTTTCAGATCATGAGAGATAGCCGAAAATAGTCGCTGTCGATCATCAATAAAGCGGGTGATACGTTCCTGCATGCGATTAAAGGCCTGAGCGGTTGCCTGAATTTCCAGCGGCCCCTGCTCCTTCAGCGGCGGCACATCAATCTCCCGCCCCAACTGTTCAGCCGCTCGCACCAGCTTATCCAGAGGACGGGTGAGCCAGCGGACAATCATCCCGCCTAACAGCAGCAGAATTACTAATAATAATCCCAGAAAGTAGAGCCGGTCTGCGGGGAGATAATCGGTCTTGGTTAGCAAATCAGGCTTGGGCAGCAACGCCGCCAGATATAACCACTCGCCCTCCTCCATGTTAATCTGAGCCACTAAAATGGGCGGTGATTGCGGATCATAGATCAGGCTTTGCTGTGACCAGCGTGGCGGCAGATCCAACAGCAGCGTTTGGTTATTAAACACATGCAGTGTCTCGGGGCGGGAAAAACTAACGATAATCTCAGCCTGATTACCCAGCTTCTTGCGTAACCCCTGAATAAAATTCTCAATCACGATGCCCTTGAGTTTAGAGTCCTCAATATCTTCGATATTAATCAGCTCTTTATTCAGTGATACAAAAAAGCGGGTCCCGCCCATATCCCGTAACTGGGACAGTACTATATGCCGATACTCACTGGGCAGCGCCTTAAAAAAGGTAACGGTAGAGGAGACACTTTCGGCCAGATCCACGGCCATGCTGCTGGCCATCTTCTCATTTTCCCGATTAATCTCCTGCACCCAGACCAGGTTGCTCATCACCTGGGCCAGTAACACACCAAACAACATCACCGTCAGCATACGACCCAGCAGTGACCGGGGAAACCAGAACCAGCGCCTCACCTCTCACGCTCAACTTCAACGGATAACACGTAGCCCGAACCCCTGACAGTCTTAATAATATGGGGATCTTTAGCATCTTCCCCGAGACGCTGGCGCAGCCGGCTTAGCTGCACATCAATACTGCGGTCGTATGGACTGGATTCCCGCCCCCGGGTAGCGCCGAGCAGGTCGTCGCGATTCAGAACTTTATTCGGGTTTTCCAGGAAAAGTAACAGAAGGCTATAGTCTGCCCCACTCAAAGGAATTACTTTACCGGAAGCATCAATCAGATCACGGTTAACCGTATCTAACCGCCACTCGGCAAAACACAGAAAACGCCCCTTAGCCGCAACATTATGAGGCGAACAACTGCGGCGTAAAACAGCCTTGATCCTCGCCAGCAACTCTCTTGGATTAAAAGGTTTGGCAACATAATCATCGGCACCTAACTCTAAGCCGACGATACGATCAGTCTCCTCAGCAGACGCGGTCAGCATAATAATAGGCACGTCAGAATCAATACGTACCCGGCGGCAAAGGCTGAACCCGTCTTCGCCGGGCATCATCAGATCCAGAATGATCAGATCAACGGGGACTGTCTGCAGCTGTTCAATCAGGTGTTCGCCACTTTCAAGGGTTACCGTTTCATATCCATTCTGACCGAGGTAGGAGCCAAGTAATTCACGAATCTCATTATCATCATCAACAATCAAAATGCGCTTAGAGTGCTCACTCGACACGATACGTTTCCTTCAATGAATTAAAGCCTGACCCCGGTCTTGCTAATTTCGGTTTTGATCGCGCTTGCCAACAAACTGAATCAGACGAATTTGAAACCCCTGGTCAGCGATTATCTCCTTATCAGCAGAGACCCTTGCGGATTGTAGTAAAAGTAACACAACTCAGCCAGACACCTCTCTATTTTCCAGTGCTGCGGCTGCGCCTAACAACCCAGGATTTTCTGCGGTACAGAGCCAGACCGGAACATTCTGCATGTAATCAACGAAGCGCCCCTTGTCTTCAAACGCACGCCGAAATCCACTCTGAAGAAAAAACTCCGCCACCTTTGGCAAAATTCCTCCACAGAGGTAAACGCCCCCCCGGGCGCCCAGCGTTAATACGTTATCACCGGCGACATTACCGAGAATACGACAGAACCGCTGTAAAGACTCTACAGCAACAGGGTCATCCCCCTCCACGGCGGCCACACTCACCTCCGCCGGAGATTGACAGCGGACTTCGCTGCCCTGTTGTGCGGATAAAATCTGATACAGGTTCAACAATCCCTGACCGCACAGTATCCGCTCAACCGAGACCCGGCCAAAGCGGGCTACCAGCGCACGCCAAAGATCGATTTCAACTTCGTCAGCAGGGGCAAAACTGATATGCCCCCCCTCCGTTGATAAGGGAATCCAGTCATCATTGGCTTTGACTAATCCGGATACACCCAGCCCGGTTCCCGGACCGATCACCAGCCGTGCTGCGCCCTCAAGAGAGTGACCAGAACCCACCTGAATTTTCTCATCTTCACCTATGTGAAGCATCCCCAGCGCCATTGCGGTAAAGTCATTGACCAGCTTCAGCTGTTTCAGGCCCAGCTGTTGCGCCAGATCTGTTCGGGTAAAGTGCCAGTGATTGTTAGTCATCTTAATCTGCTCACCCTGAACCGGGCAGGCAAATGCCAGACAGGCACGCTCAATGCCTGTTATACCGACCTGATCAAAATAGGCCCGGCACGCTGCATCAATATTGCTATAGTCTGAACATTGTAAAGTGTGGACTGATTCCAGAACCACCGCGCCCGGACGCACCAGTGCAAAGCGTGCATTGGTGCCACCGATATCTCCGACGAGTGCATACTCTGACATCTACTGTATCTCAGCAAAATTAAAAACAGTTGCGCCCTCTTCAGCGCAGTTAACCTGGTCGCGCATCGGCGCAAACAACTCACGCCCCATCGCCTGATGATGTTTCGCCGCAGAAGCAGGCATCGTCTGGCCACGGGATAACCAGGATGAGTCGCCAGCGATCAGCTCCAGAGTGCCGGTCGTCGCATCAACCCGGATCAGATCGCCATCCGCCACCTGAGCTAGTGGCCCACCGAGACGGGCTTCCGGCCAGACATGAATTGCGGCCGGCACTTTACCCGATGCACCGGACATGCGTCCATCGGTCACCAGCGCGACTTTAAAACCACGATCCTGCAGCGTACCTAAATAGGGCGTGAGTTTATGCAGTTCAGGCATACCGTTGGATTTTGGTCCCTGATAACGCACTACAGCGACAAAGTCCCGCTCCAGCTCACCCCGCTCGAATGCAGCACCAATCTCATCCTGATCCTCAAAGACAATCGCCGGTGCTTCCACGATTTGATGCTCAGGTGAAACCGCAGAGACTTTAATCACGCCACGCCCGAGATTCCCCTGCAGCAGTTTTAAACCACCATTCGGGCTAAATGGTTTTTCCACTGTACTGAGGACATTAGAATCCAGAGATTGTTGCACCCCTTCACGCCAGATCAGCTTGCCATCCTCAAGGAAAGGCTCCTGAGTGTAGCGGGATAAACCCTGCCCTACCACGGTCATCACATCTTCATGCAGATAGCCACCTGCCAACAATTCACGCACCAGATACCCCACGCCACCCGCGGCCTGGAAGTGATTGATATCCGCTTCACCGTTGGGATAGACCTTTGCCAGCAGCGGCACCACATCCGACAGATCAGAGAAGTCATCCCAGTTAATAATAACCCCTGCCGCACGGGCAATGGCGATCAGGTGCATGGTATGGTTGGTTGAGCCGCCGGTAGCCAACAGCGCCACAATGGCATTCACCAGAGAGCGTTCATCGACAATCTTATATAACGGTGTGAATTCGCCGTTCTGAGCCGTCAGACGAACAGCCTGCCTGGCCGCCTCGCGGGTCAGCGCTTCGCGCATCTCAGTACCCGGGTTTACAAAGGAGGAACCCGGCAGATGCAGACCCATCACCTCAACCACCATCTGGTTGCTGTTAGCGGTGCCATAAAAGGTACAGGTGCCGGCACTGTGATAAGAATCAGATTCACACTGCAACAATGCATCCCGATCCACCTTACCTTCGGCATACAGCTGACGAATCTTCGCTTTCTCTTTATTCGGCAAGCCGCTGGGCATTGGTCCGGCGGGCACAAACAGCGTCGGCAGGTGACCAAAACGTAGCGCTCCGATGAGTAGCCCGGGCACAATCTTGTCACACACACCCAGATAGAGCGCTGCATCAAACATGTTATGCGACAGGCCAACAGCCGTCGCCATCGCAATCACATCACGGCTAAACAGACTCAGTTCCATTCCCGGCTGTCCCTGGGTAACACCGTCACACATTGCAGGCACACCACCGGCAAACTGTGCCACAGAACCCAGCTCATGCACCGCTTGCCGAATCAGCTCCGGAAACTGCTCAAAGGGCTGATGGGCAGATAACATGTCGTTATATGACGAAATAATGCCGACATTCACCGCGTTAACCATTTTCAGCGCCTGCTTATCATCAGCACCGCAGGCTGCAAATCCGTGGGCGAGGTTACCACAGGATAAACGGGCCCGGTGCACACCCTTGTCTTCGGCATCTCTCATCTGCCGTAAATACGCCTCTCGGGTGACCTGGCTGCGCTTTACGATTCGATCGGTAACTTGCTTAACAACGGTGTGCATAGTGACTCCTGAACTATTCTTTAGTTAGACCGTAACCTATTAAATGAGTGTCTAACTTTATATTTTTGGTAAGTTTACTAATATAAATTTCAAATCTCCATTGATTTTTTACTAAAATTACGTAATATTAGCAACAAATAACAGTAACAACGGAATCCTGAGGTATAGCCAATGACAATTCGCGTCGCAATCAACGGTTTTGGGCGGATCGGCCGCAATGTGCTCAGAGCACTTTATGAAAATAACTACCGCGACAATATTCAGGTTGTTGCTATCAACGACCTGGGCGACGCGGCAATCAATGCTCACCTGTTTCAATACGATTCTGTACACGGCCGTTTTAATGGCGAAGTCGATCATACCGCAGAGAGTATTATAGTTAACGGTGACCGTATCTCTATCAGTGCAGTGCGCAATCCGGCAGAGCTCCCCTGGAAAGAGCTGAACATCGATGTCGTTTATGAGTGTACCGGATTATTCACCGAGCGCGATAAAGCAGCGCAGCATATTACTGCAGGCGCCCGCAAGGTGATTATCTCGGCGCCGGGTAAAAATGTGGATGCAACCGTCGTTTATGGTGTCAACGATCAGGTTCTGCGTCAGTCTCATGAGGTTATCTCAAACGCCTCCTGCACCACTAACTGTCTGGCGCCGATGGCTCAGGTTCTGCAACAGCAGATCGGTATTGAAAGTGGTCTGATGACCACTATCCACTCCTATACCAATGATCAGAACCTGTCAGATGTGTATCACTCAGATCTTTATCGGGCACGTTCTGCAACTCAATCGATGATCCCGACAAAAACCGGGGCTGCCGCAGCAGTGGGCCTGGTGCTTCCGGAGCTGGCCGGCAAATTTGATGGTATGGCGGTACGGGTTCCCACCATTAACGTCTCGCTGGTTGATCTGAGCTTTATCGCTGAGCGACAAACCTCTGTCGAAGAAGTGAACCAGCTGCTTGCGGCGGCGGCAAAAAACTCAGCCGTTCTGGGTTATAACGAATTGCCACTGGTCTCAATCGACTTCAACCATAACCCGCTCTCCTCCATTTTTGACGCTTCACAAACTAAAGTATCCGGCCGTCTGGTGAAAGTGATGTCCTGGTATGACAACGAATGGGGATTCTCCAACCGTATGCTGGATAACACCCTGGCGCTGATGCATGCGCCAGCCTGAGGACACTATAAAAATGTTGAGACGTACCAAGATCATTGCCACGCTGGGCCCTGCAACTACCAGTGAAGAGCAACTCGAAAAACTGATACTCGCCGGGGCTGATGTGGTGCGCCTCAATTTCTCCCATGGCGAGGCTGAAGACCATCGTCAACGGGCAGAACTGGTGCGCAAACTGTCCAGAAAGCACGGCCGGTTTGTTACCATCCTGGGCGACCTGCAGGGACCCAAGATCAGGATATCCCGCTTTGCGGAACAGAAAGTTAAACTGAAAATCGGTCAGCCATTTAGCCTGGATGCAACGCTGGACCGGGATGCCGGTGATGTGACCCGGGTCGGGCTGGATTACAAAGCACTGATTGAAGATGCCCGTGTAGGAGATATTCTGCTACTGGATGATGGCCGTGTTGAACTACAGGTTACCGAAACCTTTGAGCACAAGCTGGATACCGTGGTTCTGGTAGGCGGTTGGCTGTCAAACAATAAAGGCATTAACCGGCTGGGCGGCGGACTGTCAGCCAAAGCGCTCACCGATAAAGACAAAGAGGACATCATCACAGCCGCCGCAATCGGTGTGGATTATGTCGCCGTGTCCTTTCCCCGTGATGCAGCAGATATGAATGAAGCCCGCGAGTTACTCCGGGCAGCAGGGTCGACTGCGGGTCTGGTAGCCAAGATCGAACGGGCGGAAACAGTTGCCGACCTTGAAGTACTGGACGACATTATCCGTGCCTCAGAAGCGGTGATGGTGGCCCGGGGAGATCTGGCGGTCGAAATTGGTGATGCTGAACTGATTGCGGTGCAGAAACATATTATCGCCCGTGCCCGCACCCTGAATACCGTGGTAATCACCGCCACCCAGATGATGGAATCAATGATCAGCAGCCCGATGCCAACCCGGGCTGAGGTATCGGATGTTGCCAACGCCGTTCTGGACTATACCGATGCAGTGATGCTGTCGGCAGAAACCGCAGCCGGGGATTATCCGATAGAAACGGTTCAGGCGATGGATCGGGTCTGCCTCGGGGCAGAACGCCACCCATCATCGAAGCGATCCAAACACCGGATCAATGAAGATTTCCATGACATTGATGAAACCATCGCTCTGTCTGCAATCTATGCGGCTAACCATCTGGTGGGGATTAAAGCGATCATCAGCATGACCGAATCGGGCGCGACACCGCAGCTGATGTCGCGCTTACGCACCTCGGTACCGATCTTCGCCCTGTCGGGTCGTGAAGCGACTCAGTTCAGGGTAGGCCTCTATCGCGGTGTCTATACCATCCCCTTTTATGCCGAACAGTATGACCCGGAAGAGATTAACACCAAAGCGATTCAGGAATTACTGGAACGCAAAATCGTTGCACCGGGAGATATGGTCATCATCACCAAAGGTGATTACCTCAACGCCCAGGGCGGTACCAACACGCTAAAAGTGGTCAGGGTTTAAAGTTGTAGAACTTAGTTAAAAAAGCTTATTTGAAGCGCTTAGTTGAAAAGTTTCTCGTTCGCGGAATGACCTGAGCAGATGCTAAGGTCTTTGGGGCACTCATATCGTTAATATGAGCGCCCCTTTTTTTTAAGATATCATTTTAAGCAAGGCAGCCCTCATAAAGAGTTCGAATAACGAGTTCGATTAAAGAGCCCTTATAAAGAGCTCAATAAATTAAAAAAGAATTAACCTATGAAAAATTAGCCAGACAGACTGACGACAACAGAAACCAATTCATCATAAAATAAAAACAGGTGTTTAATAACTTATATTTTTATTCTAAATAACGACTGAAATTCACGTTATCAAAACACTTAACATTAGTGGTGCATTTATAATTATTACCGCCGCTGCAGGTCGATGTCGATATTACACCCGGGATCGCCAGGAAAGCACGTCCTCAGCCCAAAGTCACAATGATCGACAGCACTGCTGCTGAAGATGCATGTCTTGAAGGTTTCTTATTTTCACTGGCTGAGCGAAACGTGGCGACTATCGCTATCTTCGCAATTTTTGACAGCCCAGCCCCACCTAAAGACAGACTCAATTTTGCGGGCCGCTGCACTGCTTATGCACTTATTGCATGAATTCACAGTTATTTTATGAATCCCCAGTCACCAAGAAGGGTGCTTTTAGCTCCCTCGCGAATTCAACTCCCATCCTGCTTGACCTCGCTATCTAAGGCAATCCTATGGCTAAAAATTGCCACCCCCCGATTCCAATAAAACCACCAGTCAAATCCTACTTACAATCCCGCCAACAGTATTAATTTATTAAAACATTCAATTACAACAACACATCATAATAGTATCAATACCCATACAAAAAAATACAAAACCCAACTGTCAGAAAAATACATAACATCAATCATTTTTGTATTTGTTCAGTAAGAATGCCTCCTATTTAATAAACCACATCAGATTATAAAAATAAAACTG
This sequence comes from Amphritea atlantica, assembly GCA_024397875.1. NCBI lineage: Bacteria > Pseudomonadati > Pseudomonadota > Gammaproteobacteria > Oceanospirillales > Oceanospirillaceae > Amphritea > Amphritea atlantica. Next base: position 1,040,625 of record CP073344.1, on the reverse strand, counting down.
ATAAAAAACACAAAAAATAAACATAATAATCGTAAGGGGTTTCACTTTGAATAAGTCAATGTTACTTACCAGCGCAATTCTTAGCTGCACTTTATCGGGTTTCGCTCAGGCGCAACTTGCGTTTGACGCTAACCTTGAACTGGATACCGATGCGGTTGATACCGCAGCCTCCTCCACAACCTTTGATCAGAACGGTTTTGTCGAACTGAATGTCGCCTCAAAACGTGAGAACGGTGATTACTTTGTTGCTGCCAAAGGCGGTGTACGCCTGACAACCGATGGCGATAAAAATGTGGTGGTACGTGATGCCTATATTCAACTGGGCAACAGCAGCTGGGATGCACAGATCGGTCGCTTCGAAGCGATTAACCTGTTCCCGCTGGGTAAAGACACGCTGGTGTCACATGCCGGTGGCGTGTCGGTTTACGAGGCTAATAAAGTACGAGGTTTTGCCGGTGATGATGGTGGTCAGATCGCCCTGCACTTTAAAGCCTCTGACAGCCTGAAGTTTGAACTGGATACGATCTATGGTGACGATGACACTGCCGGCGATAATGGTACCGCTGTATCCGGTTACCGTCCTTCCGTTACCTGGAGTGCTGACGCCTTCAGCCTGACCGCAGGCTTCGAGAGCGTTAAATACGATCTGCTCGCTGGCGGCAATGTTGATCAGACCGGTTATGCATTAACGGCAAACTTTGATCTGTCCGGTGCCAACGTCAATCTCTCTGCATCCCGTCTGGAAGATGACAACACCGATCAGACAGTGAACTCTTATGCGGCCAACCTCACCTACGGTAATTTTGGTGCCGGTGTAATTCACTCCGAAGAGGACAATGCCAGCGGTGCTGACCCTGACGTTACCACCACCTATGTCGCCTATTCAGTTCCACTGTTTGACATAAAAGAGGCCACGGTCACGTTTGCCGGATCTTACTCGAGCGCATCAAATGTGGTGGACGATGAAACCACCGCCGCCCGGGTGCGGTTCAACTACACCTTCTAAACCCGACTAAACAGCGTGAGTCCGGTCGTTGTCCCCCTTCACGGCTTCCGGACCCACGCGCCACACAGTTTGAGTACAACCTCAGCACAACAATGCCTACCGCGGTTAATGCACCTTGGGAACCGACCAGTCTTTCGCTTCACACTCACTGCAATGACTCAGTTCGACGGTCTTGGTAAACACCACGTTGGCATAGTTAAAACTGTCAGACTCCGCCAATCGCTTGACGACAGGAACCTGATATTTAAGCGGATACACGCTCTCCGATTTTATATAACGGCCACAATCATCATCCGTACGAAATACGCAGTACTGATAGCTATACTCTGCAGGTCTGATGAGCGGCACCGTTTCAGATGACAAGCAACGACGATCGCTGTCCCCAATACTACCGGTGACTGAAAACTTACTACACACCTCGGTGGTTCCTGCATAAAGCATCAGATCGCCGTCGTTATCACGGTAATAACTGATTTCAGGCACTTTAGCCCAGACAATTTTTGATCCGGCACCGTTAGCAGCATGCACATAAAACGGCACCGTCGGTACCACCGGATAATGAAAACGATCCTGGTACAGCTCACTTATTGTACTTTGCGGCCCTACCCCAGCAGAGGCTTGCAACGGAATGATGACCAATAAAGGCAGCATCAGCAGACCTGTAATGAACTTATTCATAACCTGACTCCCGGCATTCAGAATATGGAGGATAGTCCGCCTGTACCTCCGAATAATCTGTCCCTCATCACTGCCACGAGTACCCTGACCCGGGCAGACCCTGAAAGCAGCATTGATACTGACAGACCATTACAAACCCTGAGGTTTGTAAAGAGTGACCAATGACCTGATAAGAGACGTCCTCTAAAGGATATGTCCTAAACATGAGATATGACTGAAAATCCGTAGAAACCTCTCTTTTTTTTAGAACCGTTCGGTATTTAGCATGAGTCAAAGCATATAAACAGCATCAATTACGTTTTATTACTAATAAATAGCCATAAAATAATTCAATTTAAACTATATATACGTTATATTTACAAACTATTAATTTACAAAAATAACTCACAGGAGACCATCAGCATGGCCAGTATCATCGAGAGAATAGTTGCACGGGAGATCCTTGACTCACGGGGCAACCCGACCGTTGAAGCCGAGGTGATACTGACCTCAGGAGTGACCGGAGTCGCTTGCGCGCCCTCAGGGGCAAGTACCGGATCAAGAGAAGCGCTGGAACTGAGAGATGGCGATAAAAGCCGTTATAACGGCAAAGGGGTGTTAACCGCTGTTGATAATATCAACTCAAAGATCGCCGCTGTTCTCAAAGGTTTTGACGCCCGCAATCAGCGGGCACTGGATCAGGCGCTGATTGAGACGGACAATACCGAAAACAAATCTAACCTCGGTGCCAACGCGACTCTGGCGGTCTCCCTGGCAGCGGCAAAAGCAGCGGCAGCCGATCAGAGCCGTCCTCTCTATGCACACATCGCATCACTCTATGGTCAGCCAGATCTCTTTAGCATGCCGTTACCCATGATGAACATCATCAATGGCGGAGAGCATGCCGACAACACTGTTGATATTCAGGAGTTCATGATTCAGCCGGTCTCTGCCCCCACCTTTCGTGAAGGCTTACGCATGGGCGCTGAGGTATTCCATTCACTCAAAAAAGTACTTCAGGAGCGCGGGCTGAGTACCGCCGTGGGGGATGAGGGTGGTTTTGCGCCGGACCTGCAAAGCAACGAAGAAGCACTGATCGTCATCCGTGAAGCGGTTGAACTGGCAGGTTACACACTGGGCACAGACTTCACTCTGGCACTGGACTGTGCTGCCTCAGAGTTTTATCGCGATGGTGAGTATCAGCTCAGCGGCGAAGGAAAGTCATTCAGTTCAGAGGGTTTCAGTGATTACCTGGCCGAACTGACTAAACACTACCCGATTGTATCGATTGAGGATGGCCTTGATGAATCTGACTGGGAAGGCTGGGCTTACCTGACAGAAAAACTGGGTAGCGAAGTGCAACTGGTGGGCGATGATCTGTTCGTCACCAATACCAAAATACTTCAGCGCGGCATCAATCAAAAGATCGGTAACTCAATCCTGATCAAGTTTAATCAGATCGGCACCCTGAGTGAAACCCTTGATGCGATCAAAATGGCACAGGATGCAGGTTATCGCGCGATAATCTCCCATCGCTCCGGCGAAACGGAAGATACCACCATCGCAGACCTGGCCGTTGGCACCTGTGCCGGTCAGATTAAAACCGGTTCACTCTGCCGTTCAGACCGTGTTGCCAAATACAACCGCTTGCTGCGCATTGAAGAAGTACTTCAGGATGCTGCGCCCTACCATGGTCGGAGCGAAGTTTTCGGACAATAGCCCGCATCCTCGATTAAGCGATAGGTGATTACAATTGTTAACGGGCGTTAAACCCTCAGTCATTTGCAGTTAACGCACGAGTTTTTAAATAGAGTCATTATAATAAGGGGTGTGGACCCGTTTTTTGCCACACCCCTTCCCTAATAACCGTTCAGGAACACAACCATGCTAAAGGTCATCTCTTTTGGCGAAGCTCTGGTCGATATGCTCTCCAGCCAGGTCAGTGAAAACCAGTCCAGCGGAGTTGAACAGTTCGCTAAATACCCCGGAGGAGCCCCGGCAAATGTCGCGGCCGCCGTGGGAAAATTGGGCGGCAACAGCTACATGGCCGGTAAAATTGGCACTGATATGTTTGGTGTTTTTATGCGGCAGTCGCTGCATGAAGCCGGCGTGAATACCGATTACCTGCTGAATACCGAGGCAGCCAACACTGCACTGGCGTTTGTCTCACTGGACGCAGAGGGAGAGCGCAGTTTCACTTTCTACCGTAACCCCTCTGCCGATATGTTGTTTACAGCGGATGAGTTTGACGATCACTGGTTTGCGGATGCGGGCATCTTTCACTTTTGCTCCAATACTCTGACGGCAACCGGGATCAGAGAGGCGACTCTTGCCGGGATAGACAAAGCTAAAGCAGCCGGTTTTCTGATCAGTTTTGATGTCAACCTGCGCAGCAATTTATGGCCTGCGGGCAGCGACCCGGCAGCCCCCATCTGGCAGGCACTGGCGCTGGCCGATATGGTTAAGCTGAGTCTGGATGAGATGAACTTTCTCGCGGCCAGCTCCTCACAGGATGAGGTGTTACAGCGACTACTGGATAACGGAGTGTCTCTGGTGCTGCTGACCGATGGCGGCAACCCTTTGCGTTACTTCAGCCAACAGAACACAGGAACGGTCATCCCACCCAGCGTCTCTATGGTCGACAGCACCGCCGCGGGGGATGCGTTTATTGGTGGATTTATCTATCAGCTTGCCGCTATGGACTGCCAGCACAGTGAACTGAATACGCTGCTGAACACGCCGGACAGATTAGAAAAAGCTCTGCGATTCGCATCTCAGTGCGGTGCCTACGCGGTGTCCCACAAAGGCGCCTTCACCTCACTACCCGGCATAAACGACCTGCAGTTATAAGTCTCGCTACTCTGCAAGCAGACAACAGCGTCCCAAAAGGTCCTGATAAACATCGTTTTATCGGGACCTTTTTATACGTTTTCCCCACACTGCCTGTTCTGCTTATAAAAGACGCCTTTGCTATACAGACCATGTATCACAAGCCCCGGGATATTCTTATCCAACATTTCAATTATTAACAGACCGTATAAAAACCAAAATCAGACGTTAATTCTCAACCTTTTCAATAGCAGTCTGCGTCAGGTGATCAAACTCCACCTGATAAGCGCTTAACTGAAAATAATAAAACGAAAAGGTGAATCACGTTGAAACAGTCCATTTTATTGACCTCCGCTGTTATTAGCTGCCTATTAGCAGGTACCGCTCAGGCACAACTGGCATTTGATGCTAACCTGGAACTGGATACCGATGCGGTTGATACTGCTGCCTCATCCACAACCTTTGATCAGAACGGTTTTGTCGAACTGAATGTCGCCTCAAAACGTGAGAACGGAGAGTACTTTGTTGCTGCCAAAGGCGGTGTACGTCTGACAACCGATGGTGATAAAAATGTGGTGGTGCGTGATGCCTATATTCAACTGGGCAACAGCACCTGGGATGCACAGATCGGTCGCTTCGAAGCGATTAACCTGTTCCCGCTGGGTAAAGATACATTGGTTGCACATGCCGGTGGCGTATCGGTTTATGAAGCCAACAAGGTGCGCGGATTCGCCGGTGATGATGGCGGCCAGATCGCCCTGCACTTTAAAGCCTCTGACAGCCTGAAGTTTGAACTGGATACGATCTATGGTGACGATGACACTGCCGGCGATAATGGTACCGCTGTATCCGGTTACCGTCCCTCCGTTACCTGGAGTGCAGACGCATTCAGCCTGACCGCAGGCTTCGAAAGCGTTAAATACGACCTGCTCGCCGGCGGCAATGTTGATCAGACCGGTTATGCATTAACGGCAAACTTTGATCTGTCCGGTGCCAACGTCAATCTCTCTGCATCCCGTCTGGAAGATGACAACACCGATCAGACAGTAAACTCCTATGCCGCCAACGTCACCTACGGTAATTTTGGTGCCGGTGTAATTCACTCCGAAGAGGACAATGCCAGCGGTGCTGATCCTGACGTTACCACCACCTATGTTGCCTATTCAGTTCCACTGTTTGACATAAAAGAGGCGACGGTCACGTTTGCCGGATCTTACTCGAGCGCATCAAATGTGGTGGACGATGAAACCACCGCAGCCCGGGTACGGTTCAACTACACTTTTTAAATGACACCTTTTAACAAAGTCTGACCTTCACATCCGGGCACCCTCCCCCTTCGGGTGTCTGAATGCGCTTCCGTCAGTAACAACCGGCACTCGCTTCCCTGATGCCGGTTTTTTTATGCGTTTAAAATACCAGACCTGTCTCTGCCAATGCGGGTGATCGGTACACTGAAGCAACTGTTCAAATTGTGGCGCCAGCCTTCATCCATGGCGAAAACAAGGTACTCAACTAGACTATATCCAGCGGGGTAACAAATGCCGATACAAAACGTGAAGGAGCCTCAGGATAATGTATCGCAACGACTTTAGTTCGGCCATCCATTAATAAAAACGCCCCTTTGACCTGTAACGCATCGCTTCTGAGTCGTATTTCACTTGGGTATATTAGCTTAGGAAACTATTTAGAAAACTATAAAGAATTGCTGTTTCAATCCGTTGTTCAATCACAGTCTTTTTAAAACAATTATTAATCAATACGCTTAATTGCGAAGCGGGTTATTGAACATGAAAGCGTTGGTAAAAAAGAAGTCAGAACCCGGCTTATGGCTGGAAGAGGTCCCCACTCCAGATATCGGTATCAACGATGTCCTGATCAAAATAAAGCGCACCGCCATCTGTGGCACCGATTTGCATATCTATAACTGGGATAGCTGGGCGCAAAAGACTATTCCAGTCCCTATGGTCATCGGCCATGAATTCGTTGGGGAGATCATCGAGGTTGGCTCTAACGTCAATGACTTCCATCCCGGACAGATCGTTTCAGGGGAAGGCCATGTGGTCTGTGGCCGTTGCCGCAACTGTATGGCTGGGCGCCGTCATCTATGCTCACATACCAGCGGTGTGGGGGTGAACAGGCAGGGCGCTTTTGCCGAATACCTGGCTTTGCCGATGTCCAATGTGTGGGAACACCGCCCCGGAATCGATCTCGATATAGCCGCGCTGTTTGATCCCTTTGGCAACGCGGTACACACCGCACTACAGTATGACCTCCTGGGCGAAGACATTCTCATTACCGGCGCGGGGCCTATCGGCATCATGGCCGCCGCCGTCTGTCGCCATGCCGGTGCCCGCCATGTGGTGATTACCGATATCAACCCTCAGCGCTTAGCCCTGGCAAAAAAATTGGGCGCGACCTGTACAGTCGATGTGACCAGACAAAGCCTGAGCACTGTGCGCAAACAGCTGGGCATGACCGAGGGCTTTGATATTGGCCTGGAGATGTCGGGCAACCCCGCAGCGTTTCAGGACTTACTGAGTCACATGTGTCATGGTGGAAAGGTCTCTATATTAGGCATTCCCGCCGATCCAGTGGCTATTGACTGGAGCCTGGTCATTTTCAATATGCTGACCCTGAAAGGTATTTACGGCCGGGAGATGTATGAAACCTGGTACAAAATGTCAGTCTTTATTGAATCAGGACTCGATATTTCCGCCGTCATTACTCACCGTTTCGACTACACGGATTTCCAACACGGGTTTGATGTAATGAACAGCGGAGAGGCCTGCAAGGTTATTCTCAACTGGGACTCATCATTAAGTTAACCACTTTACAAAATCAGGAGAACTGTCGTGCACAATCAGTTTCAGGAACATATAGCTCAGCAGCTGACAGAGCTTGAGACCGCCGGTCTCTTTAAGCGAGAGCGCCTGATCACCTCACCACAGGGTGCCCATGTAGGCGTTGCGCGGGAAATTCAAACCGGGGCCAGACAGGTGCTGAACCTCTGTGCAAACAACTATCTCGGGCTATCCCAGCACCCGCAGGTAAACGCGGCGGCCAAAGCGGGTTTAGAGCAGTGGGGCTATGGGATGGCGTCAGTCCGGTTTATTTGCGGAACCCAGGTCCTGCATAAACAGCTGGAGGATAAGCTCAGTGAATTTCTCGGTATGGAAAGTACTATCCTCTACCCTTCATGCTTCGATGCTAACGGTGGATTGTTTGAAACCCTGCTGACTGAAGATGATGCAATCATTTCCGATGAATTGAACCATGCCAGTATTATCGATGGCATCCGTCTGTGTAAGGCCAGGCGCTATCGTTATCGCAACAGCAATATGGCAGACCTGGAGCAACAGCTACAGGCGGCTGACAAAAACGGCGCGCGTTTCAAACTGATCTCCACCGACGGCGTCTTCTCCATGGACGGCTACATTGCCCGTCTGGATGAGATCTGTGATCTGGCGGAAAAATACCACGCCCTGGTGCATTTTGATGATGCTCACTCAACCGGTTTTATCGGTGCCGGTGGTCGGGGTACGCATGAGTATCGCCACTGTATGGACCGTGTGGATATTATCACCGGCACCCTTGGGAAAGCGCTCGGCGGCGCCAGCGGCGGTTATACCAGTGCCAGTCACGAAATTGTTGAGCTTTTACGGCAGCGTTCACGGCCCTACCTGTTCTCTAACACTGTGGCGCCACCCGTCGTGGCAGGAGCGTTGAAGGCCATTGAGCTGATCACCGAATCCAGCACCCTGCGTGATCAGTTGATTAACAATACCGCCGTGTTCCGGGACGGTTTGGAGCGACAAGGGTTTGAGCTGCTACCAGGGGAGCACCCGATTGTGCCTGTCATGTTGCACGATGCGAAAGTAGCGGGTCTGTTTGCTAACGCTATGTTAGAGCAAGGGGTTTATGTCGTTGCCTTCTCCTACCCGGTAGTGCCAAAGGGAAAAGCCCGTATTCGTACGCAGATGTCCGCGGCATTGACCCAGAATGATATTGAGTTTGCCATTGAAGCCTTTGGCCGGGTCAAGTCTCAGATGGGTATATAATCACACTCAATTGATGAACGCCCATGCAAGGCCTGAAAAATGGCCTTACCTGTGGTGTTCATCCATCACGCCCCCCTTTTTTTCAAATTACCTTTGCAGATTACCCTTGCAACAACGCTATCCCGTCAAAATCCCATCCAAAACGCCTGGATCAGCCGCGCGCCATATTTCAATTGTTAACACGCTGACACTCACCCGAAATTCCCCGTTAATTCCCCTCCTTTTAAATAGACACTGAGATTCAGCAGAGCAGCGTCATTCAGAGATCCCCTTGCTCATAAATACTGATGAACAATGGATTCAAAATCCTCCGTTATACGACAACCCAAAAAGATAAAAATAAAAGGAAAGTTTGCCATGAATAAGAAATCAATTGTTCAAGCCGTTATGCTGGCCACCGCGCTCTCTGCGCCTTTCGCCATGGCAGCTGACAAGCCGGTCGTTGGCCTGATAACCAAAACCAATACCAACCCATTTTTCGTCAAAATGCGTGAAGGCGCACAGCATAAAGCTGATGCAATGGGAATTGAACTGCGGACCTTTTCCGGCAAATTTGACGGTGATAACCAGTCCCAGGTACAGGCAGTGGAAAACCTGATTTCAGCCGGTGCCAAAGGGATTCTGATCACCCCAAGCGATCCGGCTGGTATCGTACCTGCCATCGAGCGCGCCCGTGAAGCCGGTCTTCTTGTAATTGCGTTGGACACACCACTGAGTCCTGCAACCGCAGCGGATGCAACCTTTGCCACCGACAACTTTAAAGCCGGTGAGATGATCGGTCAGTGGGCTGCCGCAACCCTGGGTGATAAAGCGGCAACCGCTAAAATTGCCATGCTTGATCTCAACAGCAGCCAGATCACTGTCGATGTTGCCCGTGATCAGGGCTTTCTGAAAGGCTTCGGTATCGACCTGAATGACCCTGACCGTATCGGTGACGAAACCGATCCACGTATTGTCGGCAACGATGTCACCAGCGGTGCTGAGGAAGGCGGTCGCCGGGCGATGGAAAACATGTTGCAGAAAGATCCCGAGATCAATGTGGTCTACACCATCAATGAACCGGCAGCGGCAGGCGCTTATGAAGCACTGAAGTCCGCAGGCCGTGCCGATGATGTGCTGATCGTCTCTGTCGATGGCGGCTGTCCAGGCGTTGAAAACGTCAAAGACGGTGTGATCGGCGCTACCTCTATGCAGTTCCCGCTGCGTATGGCGTCAATGGGCGTGGATGCAATCCTTAAGTTTGCCACAACCGGCGAAAAACCCCAGACCACAGAGGGACTGGATTTCGTCAATACCGGTGTTGAGCTGATTACCGACAAACCCGTGAGTCATATCGGAGCCAAGAGTTCATCTGAAGGTTTGACTATGTGTTGGGGCTAAAACCCGACGCATAAAGCAACACAACAGCAGGGTGAGTTCACCCTGCTCGTTTCAGAGTAATACCAGGAGAATCCCATGGCTAACTCAAGCACATTAAAAACAACAGAGACAGCTGATCACGAGTTGGTCGCAGCTTCTGCAGGTGGTGAAGTTGCTTCATTTGAAAAAGAGACACTGTCACTTGTTGAGAAGACTCACCGCTTCTTCCATGCAAACCCAACTGCGGCCCCTGCCATCGTATTGTTACTCGCCGTCATCGCATTCAGCATTATTATCGGCGAGCGTTTTCTGCACCCCTTCAACATGTCACTGATTCTTCAGCAGGTGACCATCATCGGTATTCTGGGTATCGCCCAGACGCTGATTATCCTGACGGCCGGTATCGACCTGTCGGTGGGTGCCATCATGGTACTGACCTCCGTCATCATGGGTAAAATGGCGATCGATATTGGTCTGCCCGCTGAGATAGCCCTGCTGGCCGGTATCGCCGCCGGTGCTATAGCCGGTTACATCAATGGCATACTGGTCACCCTGTTCCGCCTGCCCCCCTTTATCGTCACCCTGGGCACCTGGAACATCTTCTTTGCCCTGAACCTGTGGTATTCCAAGAGCGAAACCATCCGTTCTCAGGCCATTGAACAAACCGCTCCACTGCTTCACTGGACCGGACACACCGTCGAATTTTTTGGCGCCAAACTGACCTATGGTTCGTTGCTGATGGTCGCGCTGTTTGCCCTGATCTGGTACGCCCTCAACTGGACCGCCTGGGGTAAGCATGTGTATGCCACCGGTGATGATCCGGGCGCAGCCAGCCTGGCAGGTATCCGCACCAACCGTATCCTGATGTCTGTTTACATCGTCGCCGGCGCTATCTGTGCCATTGGTGCCTGGGCACTTATCGGCCGGATCGGTTCGGTCAGCCCACAAGCGGGCATGACCGCTAACCTCGACAGTATCACCGCAGTGGTGATCGGCGGCTGTAGTCTGTTCGGTGGCCGCGGATCAATCTTCGGCACACTCATTGGCGCCCTGGTAGTCGGGGTATTTCGTAACGGTCTGGCACTGGCAGGAGTCGATGTACTCTGGCAGGAATTTACCGTCGGCCTGCTCATCATCGTAGCAGTCGGTATGGACCAGTGGATTCGGAAGGTGTAATCATGAATAACGATAAAGCTACAGTATTACAGGCACGCGGACTGGTAAAACGTTATGGCCATGTGACTGCCCTGGATGGCGCCGATTTCGACCTTTATCCAGGGGAAATTCTGGCCGTCATCGGTGATAACGGTGCCGGTAAATCGTCACTGATCAAAGCCCTCTCTGGCGCTCTGGTGCCCGACAGAGGCACGGTCAAACTGGATAATGAAACCGTGAACTTCAAAAGCCCGATGGACGCCCGCAACGCCGGTATCGAAACCGTATACCAGAATCTCGCAGTCGCCCCATCACTGGATATCGCCGATAACCTCTATCTCGGCCGTGAACAACTGCGCCCGGGCATTCTGGGTAAGGTATTCCGCATGCTGGACAAGAAAGCGATGCATGATAATGCCCGCCAGAAGCTTTCTGAACTCGGCCTGTTGACCATTCAGAATATCAATCAGGCGGTGGAAACCCTGTCCGGCGGTCAGCGTCAGGGAGTGGCCGTGGCCCGCTCGGCAGCCTTTGCCAAGCATGTGGTGATTATGGACGAGCCCACCGCGGCGCTGGGGGTAAAAGAGTCCCGCCGGGTGCTGAATCTGATTAAAGATGTGCGGGATCGTGGCTTATCCGTGGTGCTGATCAGTCACAATATGCCTCATGTATTTGAAGTGGCCGACCGCATCCATATCCACCGGCTGGGCAAACGACATGCGGTGATTAAACCAGACACCCACACCATGTCAGAAGCCGTGGCCATTATGACCGGGGCGATGGACCCCCATGAACATGCCTCAGGCGCATTCGCTGCCTGAACCAGGCTGAACCCGGGCCCTGACTAAACATCAGGGCCTTTTTTTATAGATAGACCACCGATGAATAAGAACTTTCTCAGCAACCTGACCGGTTCGTTTGCCATGCCGGCGATGGAGAACCCCACCGTAGCTATGGTTGAAGCCGCTTATCAGCATCACCAGCTCGACTGGCGCTATATCAACTGCGAAGTCTCACCGGAGCTGCTTAAAGACGCGGTACGCGGCGCCCGGGCGATGGGCTGGGCAGGCTTCAACTGTTCAATCCCCCACAAAGTAGCGGTGATCGAACATCTCGACGGGCTGGGACAGTCGGCAATGATTATCGGCGCGGTAAACACTGTTGTACGTAATGCCAGGGGCGAATATATTGGCGAAAATACCGATGGCCGTGGCTTTGTTACCGCCCTGAATGAGGTGACCGATCCCCAGGGGGCACAGGTTATCCTGTTTGGCGCGGGCGGCGCGGCCCGCGCGGTTGCGGTGGAGATGGCATTTGCCGGAGCGGCCCATATCACGGTGGTTAACCGCTCCCGCGAACGGGGCGAAAAACTGACCCGACTGATCTGCAAAAAAACACCGGCCACAGCAACGTTTGCAATATGGGATGGGGATTTCCGACTCCCGGCAGACACCGACATTGTAATCAATGCCACCTCCATCGGCCTCTACCCGAATATCGACCAACAGCTTGATATCAACTGGGAAACCCTGAGTTCAGATATGGTGGTTGCCGACGGCATCCATAATCCACCGATGACGCCTCTGCTCCGAACCGCTCAACAGAAGGGCTGCAAATGTGTCAATGGACAGCAGATGCTGGTTCATCAGGGTGCTATCGGCATCCACTACTGGACCGGTATCGAGGTGGATACCAGAGTAATGTATCAAGCGCTTAGAGAGATATTTAACCCGGAGTAAACCCTTTCTGCGGAAAAATCTTCCCTCCGTGCTCTCTGTGTCCTCTGTGGTAGGATTATTTTAAGGCGTTTCACCACAGAGAACACGGAGAGCACTGAGTTCAACCTATGTAACAAGCCTTTCACCTAACCATTATCGACAAATCGCCACCATAGATTACTCACCACCCCTGATAGCTATCCACCGTCTCCCGGGTAATCAGTTCTGCGGGAATCAGTATGCTGGTCTGCTCCAGCGTCTCGCCCTGCATTAACCGGTAACCGGTTTCCACCGCTTTCGCCGCCATATAGTTGGGAAACTGTGCCGCAGTTGCGCGGATCAGTGAGTCTGAACTTCGCAGTTGCTGTTCCGCCAGCGGCGCGCCGTCGACAGAGACGATGATAAACTCACCGCGTCCGGCAAATTGCGCGGCATCCTGTGCGCCCAGTGCAGAGGGATCATTGATGGAAAATACGCCATCGATCTGTTGAAACTGGGTGAGCAGATAGGTCATCGACTCCAGTCCGCCTTCACGTCCCCCGCCACTATTCAGATCGCTCGAAAGCAGCTGAATACCGGGCGATTGCGCCAGCACCGCTTTACATCCCGCCACCCTATCCTTCACCGAAGAGACTTTGGGGCCGTTTATAATCACCACATTACCCTTCCCCCCCAGCTGTTTAGCCAGGTAGTCACAGGCGATCATACCGGCCTGAGTATTATCAGTGGTGATGGTCGCATCGGCACCTTTGGCTTTGACATCCACCGCCAGCACTTTAACCCCGGCTTCCCGGGCTTTTAATACCGCCGCTTCAACACCATCATAGCTGGCTGCGGACAGCAGAATCATATCCATTCCCTGCTTTACAAACCCCTCAATCTGTTCAACCTGACGCTTAACATCATAGGCGCTGGAAACAACCACGACTTCAGCATTATCGCCCACCAGCTGTTTGGCCTGAAACTCAGCGCCCCGGGCGATCTGAATAAAATAGGGGTTGCCCAGATCCGATACCGAGATACCGATCGACAGCGTGTTATCAGCCATAGTCTGTGCCGATGCAGCAAAGGCCGCAACAACCAACGCAGCTGTTAGCAATCGGCAAGCACCCCTCTTCCCCCCTTTAATCCTGCTCACAGGCGATTCCTTCTTTCATCAGTATGCGATTTAAATGTTTCATCCAGCGCCATTGCCAACTCATCCAGCCGATAAGGTTTAGCCAGCACGGTATCGGTTTCTTTCAGTCCATACTGCTCACTCAGATGCTGAACACTCAGCCCCGACGTCAGCAGCACCGGTATTTCAGGCCATTGATGCTCTATTTTTTCTGCCAGATGCAATCCGTTAACGGCCGTTCCCAGGTTGATATCGGTAAACACGATATCAATGTCGTTGTGCTGATTTAGCTGCTGCAGTGCTTCATCGACTGAGGCAACCGCAATCACCCGGTATTCAAGTTTTTCCAGCACCTCCTGTCCGGCATCTCTTACCTGATTATCGTCCTCGACCATCAATACACAGCGGTGCTGACCATAACTGAATTCTGTGACCGGCTCTGCCACCGGTAAAGCGACCTGCTCTGCTTTCCGGCGCAGATAGATGCCGATCGTAGTTCCCTGCCCCTGCTTGCTCTGAACTCTGATATCCCCCTCCGACTGTTTCACAAAGCCATACACCATACTCAGTCCCAGGCCACTGCCCTGACCGATCTCTTTGGTGGTAAAAAAGGGTTCAAACACCCGACGAAGATGGGCTTCAGAAATACCGCAACCGGTATCGGAAACCTCGATATGGACAGCATCGGTAATGCCACCATTCAGCTCAATACCACGACACTGGCGGGTACAGAAAGTCAGGGTTCCCCCCTCAGGCATCGCGGCACTGCTGTTGATGGTCAGATTCAACAGCACATTCTCCAGCTGGCCCGGGTCGACATCCACCAGCCAGCCATCGGCCTCAAGGTCCAGCTTTATCTTAATCGCCGCTCCGACACTGTACTCAATCAGATCCAGCATCCCCTCAATCAACTGATCAACCTCTGTGGGCTCGGGTGTCAGGTGCTGTTTCCGGGAGAACGCCAACAAGCGTTGCGTCAGGTTTTTCCCCCGCTCCGCTGATGCCAGGGCTCTTCGGGCGTACTTAAGCGGTTTTGGCGCGTCATAAAGAGTCGATTCCAGTAGCTGAAGATTGCCATACATCGCCGCCAGCAGATTATTAAAATCATGGGCCACACCGCCAGTCAGCTGACCCAGCACCTCCATTTTCTGGGATTGCCGCAGCTGTGCTTCAACAGTTTTACGCTCGGTAAGATCGCTGTACAGGGTGACAAAACCACCGTCCGGCATCGGACTGCTTCTGAACTCCACCACCCGACCGTTGGCAAAGTGCCGTTCAAAGTGTTGTGATTGCTGTCGCCGCATCTGATTCACTTCATCCTTATCCAGCGCCATGCCATCCAGTGCCCAGCTCTCCTGCGCTTCCTTAGACAACAAACCATGCACCTCTTCTATCGACATTCCCTTCTGCAGACGATCCTTGGGTAACTCAAGAATCAACAGGTATTGAGGGTTCCAGGCAATCAGCCGCCCGTCCCGGTCGAATACGCTCAAACCATCATTGATATTGGTAAACACCGTTTCCAGCAGATGCGACTGTTCCTGCAGATCGTGGCTGATCCGGTCAATCTGAACCGCATTCTCCCGAAACACCTGAAACGCCCGGGCCAGATCACCAATCTCATCACTACGCTCGGTAGCCGGGGTCTGTTGATGGGTATCGCCTTCAGCAAGACGGCTCATCACTAATGTTACCGATGCCAGATTCATCACCAGCTCGCGCACCATCCATACGCCTCCCAGTGCGGCGGCAATACAGAGAAAACTGATCAGTAAAATACCGGTTTTTCCTGAACTGACCGCAGCACCGACCCGCTGACTCTCGTGAGATATCCGACTTTGAATCTGATCAACGAAGTGCTGTACCTCAACGCTGAGCTGTTCTGAGATCGCCCGGGTCGATGCCAGCAGAAAGGCACTGCGCTGTTCCAGACTCAGCTGTTTCAGGCGCAGATCAAACAGATTGTCCGGCCTGACTGCCACGGAATACAGTTCGTCATACCAGTGACCAGAACGGCTGACGGCACTGTTGTTCAAACTGTCGAGCAGCCGTAGAAATCGCTGCCGGGTTGAGGCCAGGCTATCGGCCGACTGAATATGCGAGGCGGTAATCAGTATTTCGACCATCCGCGTCATCGACTCGCTTATATCTGAGTTATTCGCTGTATCAAACCGTTCTGCCTCATCGACCAGGCTTCTGAGCCGGTATTCATATTCCCGCAGATCTTCCCGCAGAAACAGATGCTGACGGGTCAGCTCGATCAGCTCGTTCACTGTGATATCCAGCCGTTGCAGCAGATTCTGAAGGTTGGGAGCGGCGGCATCCAGCTGGGGAATGCTCTGCGCCAGAGAGAGTACTTTTTCGATTTTAGTTTTAAGGGTCTGGCTCAACCCCTCTAACATATAGGGCGTACCGGCACTGGTAACATAGGGGGCAATCGCTGCCAGGTTAGCCGTTCGTTCTGCCAGTTCCAGCGAACGGGAGATATCGGGCAGGGCCTGCTGTTCAAAGATATTCAGCGCCCGGTCGGTATTGTTCAGCCCCTGCCAGCCCACCAGCGCCAGAATCATCGCGGACACTGACAGAATGGTAAACGCCAGCAATAATCGGGTGCGTGCTCTCAGGCCGCTGAAAGGGTTAATTGAAAAAACCATTTCCTTAGGCCTCAGCCATAATAGCTATCAACACTGGATCACCGAGGCACTGAAAATATACCCCACACCCCGTTCAGTGCGAATATAACTGGGTTGTTTTGGGTTAGGCTCAATTTTTCGACGCAACCTGAGAATTAACACATCGATAGTGCGATCATAGACATCTGAATCAAAACCCCGGGTTGCTTCCAACAGCTGATCGCGGCTGAACACCCGGTTCGGCGAGCGGACAAACATCTCCAGCAACTCGTACTCACCATAGGTGAGTGAGACAGGCTCACCATCGGAGCCGATCAGCTCTCTGCTGGTAAGATCCATCACCCAGCCATTAAACGACAGGCGTTCGTGACTGTAAGCATCCTCTTTGCGTACCATCGGCGTGCTGAGCTGAGTTGTTCTGCGCAACATCGCCCGGACTCTGGCCAGCAACTCCCGATTGTTAAACGGCTTCATCAGGAAATCATCGGCGGCCAGTTCCAACCCCAGAATCCGGTCGGTTTCATCCCCTTTTCCGGTGAGCATCATAATCGGAATACTGGAGTGTTCCCGCACTTCCCGAGCCAGCTGCATACCATCTTCACCTTTGAGGCGAAGATCAAGAATAATCAGTGAACAGGGTGCCGTATTCAGCGCCTGACGCATCGACGAACCATCCGCCACGGCCAACACACTGAAGCCACTATCCTCAA
This sequence comes from Amphritea atlantica, assembly GCA_024397875.1. Taxonomy (NCBI): domain Bacteria; kingdom Pseudomonadati; phylum Pseudomonadota; class Gammaproteobacteria; order Oceanospirillales; family Oceanospirillaceae; genus Amphritea; species Amphritea atlantica. The sequence continues at coordinate 1,023,383 of CP073344.1, read as the reverse complement.
GGAGATCCTGCAATAACTCGCGCATGTCGATTTCATCATCGACCACCAAAATTTTTTGCTGGACAGCGTTTGTCATAGACGTTTCCAATTTTATTCTTCTTATTAGTTTATAAATAACACAAGCAGACGCTATAAAAATTTCAATTATTACAAATCTCGTAGAAATGGTTCATGTTTTGTTTACCTGACACGGGCTTAATTGCATAGAAGAAAGCTCCGGACGCATAACCGGGTCATGCACCATAAAATCACGAGGCAGCCCATGTATAATCTCAGTTCCTCTGTTACCTGGAAAAAACTCGAACAGTTAGCCCGGGACAGCCAGAATGACCGAATCACAGATTACTTCACTGCTGATGCCAGCCGCTTTGACAGGATGAGCCTGAAACTCGGCGGGCTGTTTCTGGATTATTCCAAAAACAGTCTCAGCGATGAGATTTTTAAAACCCTGATAAAACTGGCTGAGCACTCTCCGCTGCGTCAGCGACAGGCACAGATGTTCTCAGGCGACATGATCAATGTCACAGAAAAACGTCCGGTGTTGCATACCGCGTTAAGAAACCGGGGCAACGAGCCGGTCATCGTCAACGGCCAGAATGTTATGCCTGAGATTCAGGCAGGTCTGAAAAAGCTACAGGCTTTTACCGATCAGGTGCGCAATGGGGAGTGGAAAGGTTTCTCAGGTAAGCGGATCCGCAACGTCGTCAATATCGGCATCGGCGGCTCTGATCTGGGCCCTAACATGGTGTGCCGTGCACTTCTGCCCTACCAGCACCCGGAGATGAAGTTTCACTTTATCTCCAATGTCGATGGTCAGCACATTAAGAAAATTCTTAAAGGGCTTGATCCTGAAACCACCCTGTTCATTGTTTCCACTAAAACCTTTTCAACCCAGGAAACCCTGCTCAACGCTAACACGGCCAAACAGTGGTTTTTAGAACACAGTGGCTGTAAAGGGGCCGATCTGGGCAAACATTTCGTAGCCGTTTCAACCAACAAAGCGGCAGCGATGGAGTTTGGTGTTAATGAGCAGAGCATATTTGAATTCTGGGCCTGGGTCGGAGGACGCTACTCTCTCTGGTCCAGTATCGGACTGCCGATTGCACTGAGCATCGGCTATGACCGCTTTATCGAACTATTGGAGGGTGCCTTCGAGATGGACCAGCACTTTCTCCATGCGCCCCTGGATCAAAATATGCCGGTGATTCTGGCACTGATCGGCATCTGGTATATCAATTTCCTAGGGGCAGAAACCCAGGCAGTCATCCCCTATGATCAGGCACTGCATCAACTGCCCTCCTTTCTGCAACAGCTGGATATGGAGAGTAACGGTAAGTCGGTGGATATGGAGGGTAATCCGGTGGATTATGCCACCGGCCCGATTGTCTGGGGTCAAACAGGGTCCAATGGGCAGCACGCTTTTTTCCAGTTACTACATCAGGGCACCCGCTTTGTGCCGATCGATTTCATCGCCTCACTGCAGGTTGACGAAGGTACAGAGGCACACCAGTTTGCCCTGCTGACCAATATGCTGGCCCAGGCGAACGCCTTTATGAACGGCGATGCCACAGGCAATCAGCAGGACTACACCAGCTGTCCGGGTAATCGCCCGAGCAATGTCCTGTTACTGGACCAGCTTACCCCGCATAACCTGGGTGCCCTGATCGCACTCTACGAGCACAAAGTATTTGTTCAGGGGTCTGTCTGGAACATCAACTCATTCGATCAGTGGGGCGTACAACTGGGCAAGCGGCTGGCAACTGAGATCAGCCGCAACATTGAAAGCAAGAGCATCGAGTATGATGCCTCAACTCAGGGGCTGATGCAGATAGTCAAACAACACTTTTCAGAGAGCCCCGGAGCAGCCAAAAACTGCGCCTCTGAGCCACAGTCCGGTCAGTCCCTTAAAAAATCTCAGACACCACCGGCAAAAACCATAAAACAGAGAACATCAGCGTCAACCGCACCATGAAAACACTACTCGAAAACAACTTTAACGGTTTACAACATATCGGTATTCCGGTCACAAAGATACAACGCTCCGTTTCCTTTTATCGCCGATTTGGTTTTCAACCGGTGATGGAAAAAACCTTTCCCGAAGGCGATGGCGAAACCACCGCGTTCATGATGCAGAGAGCGGGAGTATTGCTTGAGCTCTATCAGCCACCCGCAAACCAGTGTGAGGCGCTCAGAAACAGAAGCGACGGGCCGGTTGATCATATCGCTTTTTCGGTCACCGATATTCAGGCGGCCTTTGATGAGATGCAAGCCGACGGGCAAACCATTATCGAAGCGGGTCCGGTTCATCTGGATTTTTGGGAAAACGGTTGCAAATATTTCGCGATCCGTGGACCGGATGGTGAAAAACTGGAATTTAATCAGATACTCTGAACAGGAACCCACCATTGAACGACATTATCGCATTGTCAGACATATCCCAATGGATAGGCATCGCCGCCGCATGCTGTACCACCCTGTCGTTCGTACCTCAGGTGATTCAAATCCTGAAAAGCAGAGATACTGCCGGTATCTCTGTCGCGATGTACACCATATTTACTACCGGTGTTTTTTTCTGGGTCGTCTACGGATTTGTTATCTGGGATCTGCCGGTACTGCTCGCCAATAGTGTAACCCTGATATTAACGCTGTCGGTATTAATGCTGACTATCACTCAGCGGCTACGGACACGCAACGTCCGGAAAACAACAGCGCGCCAACGGACTGAGTAAAGTAGACAGCCCCCCTTTCCTGAACGCTTCCCACTGATGCTGCTATGGCAGTAGTGAATATCATCTGTTTATACTGATCTGATGTCACGGATCAAAACAAAGTTAACTTCATACCGGTCATGACTAAACTCCAGGGTGATGATTGCCTTACAGGGTACCCGCCTTCTGCTATCGGGAGTTGTAACCTACGCAGGGCTTGAAATGTGACGTAATCACAGCCATATACGAGTATGAACATGTTTTTCAGACAATTATTAAGCGCCATAGGTTGATAGAGAATATTTAGCAGAACCTGGAAACTATATGTCTAACAACAGACAAACGGATTATTTGAAAAAGATTCACCATGTTGCAGATGATGCTAAAACGCTTATCAACCGGGCGATACAAAATCGCGTATGTATCGGTATCACCGGACTGAGCCGCAGCGGCAAATCGACCTTTATCACCAGCCTTATCAATCAGCTGAAACAGCACGGTGCCAGAAACGCCCGACTCGGCGGTTTCTCCCCCTGGTTAAAAAAACGCATCATCCAGGTGATAGAACATCCGCTGGAAAACAGATACCTGCCCCGGTTTGATTATGAGCAGGCAGCAGACAGCCTGTCGGGAAGCTCGCCACACTGGCCAGCCCCCACCCGGGACATCAGCGGTGTACTGCTGGAGATCAGACTGGCGGATAAAAGCTGGTTTGGCCGGAAAACCCACAAAAGTGTTTTTATTGAGCTGAGGGACTATCCGGGAGAGTGGCTGGTCGATCTGCCACTGCTTAAGATGAGTTTTCGGGACTGGTGTATCGAAGTCGAGAAACAACTGTCGAGAGAACCCAGAAGTCGGTTTTCCAATAATCCTCTGGAATCATTGAGAACGCTCGATCCGTTTTCAGACTACGATGACACGGTAATAGATACACAGCGTGCCGCCTATATCGACTTTCTTCACTCATGCAAACAGCAGTCGCCGCCACTGACCATCATTCAGCCGGGACGATTTATCGAACCGGGCACTCAGGCCGGACATCCCGCGCTGCATTTCATCCCGCTGGTCAGCTGTAGTAAATATAGTGAAGCGCAACTGCAAGCCGCCGACAAAGACAGTTACTTCAAGCAGCTGGAAACGATATTTGAAAGCTACAAGTCCGATATCGTCAAACCATTTTTTAAAGCCTTTATCGAGCCGATCAACCGGCAGGTAGTGTTAGTCGATGTCCTCAATGTCCTGCATGGCGGGGAGGCATATCTCCACGAGATGATGCATGCCTTAGAAGCCATTGGTGAGAGCTTCGAATATGACGGCGGACTGTTTCATTCCAGAATTGAAAAAGTCCTCTATGCAGCCACAAAGGTGGATCAGGTGGTTTCACAGGATCACGATAATGTCCGGCACCTGCTGAGCAGTATTGTCAGAAAGTCTCTCGAACGGATCCAGGGGGCGCAGGCCGATCTCAGGGTAGAAGCGGTCGCTTCGGTCCGGTCGTCGCATGCCCAGACACAGGGTAACGAAGAGATACTCAAAGGGATCTCAACCGATGGCGATGCCATTGGCTTTGTAAACCCGCGTATTCCCGATCATATCCCTTCTGATTCTGAGTTTGCGGCCTTTATAGACTGGAAACTACCGGAATTAAATCCACCGAAAGGTATTCGCGCCAATCAGGATCAGGCTATACCACACATCCGTATGGACGAGGTGCTGCATAATTTAATGGGTGATATATGTCGATAAACTCCGAACAGAATGGCGACTCCCGCATCCCCCGGACATTTAAAATATCCGAATCTGATTTAGAGGGCGTGATCCCTCAATCAATAGAGTCTGAACAGAACCAGAGCGAACTCAGGAATACCGATCCGATAGACTGGAACCGCTACCCACAACCGTTCTTTTCAAGGGCGATGAAACTGACCGCTGCCGGACTGGGTGGTCTGCTCTGCCTGACCATGATAAACGATCTGATCGCCATGATTAACTCAGCGTCAGAGCTTCACTGGATATTTGGCATCGTCGTATCATCGGTGCTTGCACTGCTGGCGCTGATCTCGGGTATGGGTCTTTATCAGTGGCTCAGAGGCGCCAACGATATCGATAGAATCGCCGGGTTTCAAAAGAGCGCCGTTGAATTACAGCAACAACAGAACAGCGGTAATGTCACTTCATTCACAGACAGCCTGGTCAGTTTTTATGCTGGCACACCGCAGGAGAAACAACTCGATAAGGCTCTCAGCATCATGCCGGATTACCTGGATGACGCTGAAAGGCTGATGCATCTGGAAAAACTCTTCATCGAGCCACTGGATACCCGGGTAGAGAACATCATCCGAAAACACAGTGTTCAGACTGGATTAGCGGTCGCCGCAAGCCCCATGCCCTCTCTGGATGCGCTGCTCACGGTTTGGCGCACAACCATTATGATCAAAGAGATCTCAGACACTTACGGCATCAGGCCCAATTTCAACAACCGGATGCGCGTACTCTATCGGGTCGGCAAAAGCACCGCATACTCCGGCCTGTCGCAAACTGCGCTGGATATGCTCGACCTGTCAAACTTCCCCGCGCTCAATCTCGGCGCCAAAGCACTGCAGGGCGCCGGGGCCTGTGTCGCCACCTCCCGCATCGGCATTCAGTGCGCCGCCCTGTGCAGACCGATCCCCGCAGCCCCGTCAAAAACCGGCTACCGGGAAAAACTGGTTTCGTCGCTGTTGCTGATACTGGGGAAAAAGCTTAATAAAGCGCGCAAATCAGCCTTTGAATAAAAGGCTAAGGGCAAAGCCTCTCCACAGAGCGCAGAGAGAATAAGGTGAAGCGCCATTCATCGGGTGCCTCTCGATGGTGGGTCTGTTGTATTCTGTAGGAGCCGCTTTAGCATGCCCTCTGGGTACCAGGCGGCGATACTCCGTGCCGATACAACCCTTTATCGCTGCAGGATGCAGCTCCTACGATTACCACAATGAAACCGATGGCAGAACCACTCTCGTAGGAGCGCCTTTAGCATGCCCTCTGGGTACTAGCGGCGATACTCCGTGCCGATACAACCTTTTATCGCTGCAGGATGCAGCTCCTACGATTGAACCCCACCATGAAACCGATGACAGAACCGCTCTCGTAGGAGCGCCTTTAGCATGCCCTCTGGGTACTAGCGGTGATGTTCTGTGCCGATACAACCTTTTATCGCTGCAGGATGCAGCTCCTACGATTACCACCATGAAACCGATGACAGAACCGCTCTCGTAGGAGCGCCTTTAGCATGCCCTCTGGGTACCAGGCGCGATAGTATGTGCCGATACAACCTTTTATCGCTGCAGGATGCAGCTTCAACCAGTCAGGAGCTGACATCAGGATTTAATAAAAGATCAGGAAGTTCAGCTTGTTCGACACAGTTGCGGCCACGGGATTTGGCACGGTAAAGCGCAGCATCGACGCGTCCCATCGCTTCCACCAGCGACTCGCTCGACACATCGACCGCCGTCACACCAAAACTGGCGGTGACTTTGACCGTTAACTCACCCACACTGATATCCAGTTCCTGCAGCGCTAGTCTCAGGCGTTCGGCCAGATCGGTCGCCTCCTGCAAACTGGTCTGAGGCATCAGAGCGGCAAACTCCTCTCCGCCGATACGCCCGAACGTATCAACGGTCCGCGTCATCGACTGTAATGAATTGATGGCAGCAATCAGTACAGTATCGCCTGTCGCATGGCCGTAGCTGTCATTGATCTGTTTAAACAGATCAAGATCAATCATCACCACGGCCAGCGGGGTTTGATAACGTCTGGCTCTCTCGAGCTCTTTCTCGCCATTTTCAAAGAACGCCCGCCGGTTTAATACCCCCGTCAGCGAATCGGTCTGCGCCAGCAACTCGGCGCGTTTCATCGCCTGCTCGAGTGCAGTGGTACGTTCCGATACCACCCGTTCAAGCATCTCCTGCTCCTGCTCCAAATGCCTGATATGCTTCTGTTCCACAGCCTCTTTTTGCTGCGTAAGATAGTTAATGCGATCGGCCAGCGCTAAAGAGAGAAGCACACCTTCGAGACAGAAGCCCAGTGGGGGTGAAAAGCGGGTCATAAAATCGAACGGGATGAGACCAACATTACGTGTCACCGCGATAAAAATAGCCAGACTCCAGACACTCCAGCCAAGCACATAAAACCGTGCATCACTCCTGCCCTTTTTGTATTTCCACACCCCGATCACTGGAAATAAAACCGTCAGCAGCGCGTACAACAGCGTGAGCTTTAATGAATAATCTCGCCAGCCCAACAGATAGCTGAGCAAAGCCAGTCCGCCTAACACAAAGAGTGCTTGCAGCAGCCGGTCGACGACCAGCGATTCTCGTGTACTCAGGAAACTGCGTGTAAACTGGGTCGCCAGCACCAGCGTCAGCAGTGAAAAGATAACCGGGGCAAAATCGACAAACCACGGACTTCCCTGCCACAGATAGCGATAACCAAGACCCGTGTTGCTAAGCAGCGCCATCATCGCTGCCATAATGTATGAGGTATACCAGATATATTCAGGCAGGCCCGTTGAATATCCGATCAGCAAATTATAGAGCACCAGCAGCAAGCCAATGCCGATGAAGGTTCCGATGATAAAATAGATATTGGCGTAGTGCTGAGAGAAGACCTCCGGCGTCCACAGCAACAGCTGTGTCTCGGCCCTCCCCGGCAGATCATAGGACAGCTGCACCCATACCCTCTGCACAGTGCCTGGCGGCGTATTCACAGGATAAAGATTACTCTCAGCGGCAATCGCACGATCGGCCAACGGGAGATGATCTCCACCGGTCTGAACCGCCCCGCCATCCGTATAGAAAGTCACGTGATCCCAGAGCGGATGAGCCACTTCCAGCAACCATGATAATGATTGATCACCACTGTTTTTCAGATCGATACGCAACCAGAAATCAGAATGACTGATACCAAAGTTACTCTTACCATCCGGTAGCGGTAAAAAGCGTGACGCAAGTGGCTCGCTACGTACCTGCTCCAGGGTATAGACGTGGTCAGTATCTTCCAGGTAGCGGACGCTCAGTTCGGTGCCGACACCCGCCATATTCGATGACAGATTAATCAGCGGCTGAGCATGACAAAAGCTACTGATCAACAACGAAATCAGCAGCATAAAGAGGCGAGCGCTCAGTGCATAACCGATATCTGCACGACCTCTTCTGCCCATCATCGGGCGGCTATTGATAATACCAAAACCTGGAATTTTCATGATAATAATCAGAGCGCCTAAAAGTGCAGTTTGGCTGTATCGCTAACTGCCCGAGTGTATCAGATATAACATTATAGTTATTCCGGGAATTACACTTGTCTGGAAGATTCTAAACAAACTTTTTGCTGAGGCAGGAACGTAGCTCAGTCCCTCCCCCCATTTCCCTGACAACATCAGGATTTCTGGCGACACAGACACCGATCATAGGGCAGAGGGCAGATGTCATTGCTCATAAATTTCAGTCATAGAAAGCAGTGACCATCACACCACTCCAATTTTATGACCTTATCGTTCAAAACCGGGCAAGCAACTCAGCAATGAGTTTCCGGTGTTCACCATGCAGGCTATAGGCAGCATAGGCGCGCATCTCAATGACCGGAGCATCGGCTACCCGGTATAACCGGCCTTCACTGATCAGGGGCTGAACTGTGGATTCGGCCAGATATGCAGCGCCGCCACAACTCAACAGAAGATCAAGCGCAATCCGGCCACTGTTAACCCTCACCGGAGCCAATGGACGCTGAGGAAAATGGGCTTCATGCAGCGCGCCAAACGTGGCCCCCCACTCGACACGGATATAACCCTCTGACACGGCTTTTTTAGCTGTAATATCAGGCTGATCTGACACCAGGATCATCGGGATAGTGGCCACCTCCTGAACAGCAACCCCCTGAATACTCGGTTGCTCATACATAAAGCCGATATCAATCATGCCCTGCTCAATCTTCTCAACCACCCGCAAAGGTGTACTTTCTTCCGCCCGCAACCCCAGTTTCGGCATTGACCGGTAAAGACTGTTCAGCCATTCCTGTAAAAAAAGATCCCACAAACTTGCCACACCGGCGATAACCAGGCGCCGGTTATGGCGCTCACTGAGCGCGGTATCCTCATAGGCGCGCTCCCAGGCATCCAGAATAAAACGTGCATGACGCTCCATGCGCTCGCCTGCGGGCGTCAGACTGATCTCATGATGCCGGCGGATAAAGACAGACAACCCCAGCAACGCTTCAAGCTGACGGATACGTGCACTGACGGTTGAAGATGAGACACACAGGTTTTCAGCCGCTTTACCAAAATTCCGGGTTTCGCTGATCTCAATAAACGTCTGTAGTAACACCGTATCTATATTAAACATCGATCGTTAACATCCACTTTTTTTGGCCGTACTGTCCAGTATATTTCGTTTCTCATGACAAGCATAAGCTTATAACATATTAAGCCATATCTGTCAGAAGCACTCTTCAGAAGCACTCTGAGCCATTCTTTAAGTTGTTATAAGTAGGTTATACATCGTGGACAAGCGTTTGAATCCCCTCCCTTCCCAGTCAGCATCCCAGCGAAGAGTAATGTTCATGTATCGCTGCCTGCCATTTTTGGTTTGGGGCCGACAGATTACCCGACACACGCTCTGGGACGACTTTCTCGCAGCGCTCACGGGGGCTGTTATTGTCCTGCCGCAGGGAGTGGCGTATGCGCTGATAGCGGGCTTACCGCCTGAATATGGCTTATACTCCGCGATTATCATTCCCATTATTGCCGGACTCTTCGGCTCATCGCATCACCTGATTTCAGGCCCCGCGGCTGCGATATCGATTGTTGTGCTGAGCATTGTCAGTAGTGTCGTCCCGCCCGACAGTGCTGAATTTATTCCTGCCGTTCTGGCCCTTACGGTGTTAACCGGCCTGATCCAACTGGGGCTGGGCATTGCGCGTATGGGCGCGCTGGTTAACTTTATATCCCACACCGTAGTGATTGGCTTTACCGCGGGCGCGGCCATTGTCATTGCCACCAGTCAGGTTAAATATGTGCTGGGCATCAACGTTGCAGCCGGGTCATCCTTTCTGGAAACCTGGCAAACACTCTGGAGCCAGCTGGATAACACCAATACCTACTCCCTGGCCATTGCACTCACCACCATCGTTTCAACACTGCTCATTAAAAAAATGCATAAACGCTTACCCGCGATGTTGATCGGTATGCTGGCGGGTAGCCTGGCTTGCTGGCTGCTTCAGGGAACGGCTCATAATGTTCCGATGGTAGGAGCCCTGCCGGGTAAACTGCCGCAATTCGCACTGCCGGACTTCTCGGCACAAAACCTCGGCGCACTGCTCTCGGGGGCGATCACCTTAGCAATATTGGGCCTGGTCGAGGCGGTATCGATTTCCCGGGCAATCGCCATTCGTTCAGGACAGCGTATTGATGGCAACCAGGAGTTTATCGGCCAGGGGCTGGCGAATCTGTTGGGTGGATTTTTTTCCTGTTTCGCCGGATCAGGCTCATTCACCCGCACCGGCGTTAACTATGAGTCCGGTGCAAAAACCCCACTGGCGGCAATATTTACCGCATTGATGCTGGTGCTGATCGTGTTATTTGCCCCACAGATCACCGCCTACCTGCCTCTGCCAGCGATGGGGGGAGGCATTTTGCTCATCGCCTGGAACCTGATTGATAAACATCATATACAGCAGATTTTACTCAGCAATAAACAGGAGGCATCGGTGTTACTGGTAACTTTCGCCTCAACCCTGCTGATCGAACTGGAGTTTGCGATCTACCTCGGTGTGTTAGTGTCACTCATTATCTACCTGAAGCGCACATCAACCCCGGTGATTATGGAAGTCGCGCCAAAGTCGCTTGAGTACGGCACCGATCTGAGAAGTATCTCCCGTTTTCAACTCGATGAATGCCACCAGTTAAAAATCCTGCGTATCGATGGTTCAATTTTTTTCGGTGCAGCTGACCATATCCAAAAGACCTTACAGGCGGTAAAAACAAACGACGGTCGCAACAACCAGATCCTGATTAATTGCGCCGGCATCAATTTTATCGATGTCACGGGTGCAGAGATGCTGCTGCATGAGGCCAAACGACTGAACACAGCAGGCGGGCAACTGAGCTTCTGCAACCTGAAAAATACGGTTCGGGATGAACTTGAAGCGAATGGCTATCTGAAAAAACTAGGGGATGAAAACTTTTACGCCACGGTCGATAGCGCGCTTAGCTCACTGAGACCTCGACTCGATGACAACAGTTGTCAGACCTGTAGCAAACGTGTGTTCCGCCAATGTCCGAAAACAGATTAGCAACTCAATCAGACAAGCCAGGCGGGGAAAGCGACCTGAATAGCGGATGCTTGCTGTGAATAATGGCTATATGAATAGCAGGGGCTGCCTGATCACGACCGGCCCTCCCCCGATAAAATAAACGGAATTAAGGTCAACGCTTCTGAGCTGACTCGACGGTCTGGCTGATCAGTGCATTGATGGTCATCGGACCCACGCCGCCCGGAACCGGTGTCAGCGCCGCGACCCGCTCGGCCAATCCGGTTTTTTCGATATCACCGATGCCGCCGGGATGATATCCGGCATCAACCACCACGGCGCCGTCCTTAATCCACTCTGCTTTAATCAACTCGGGCTGGCCTACCGCCCCGACCAGAATATCGGCCCGGGCAACCTGATCGGCCAGATCGGTGGTACGGGAATGACAGACGGTAACGGTGGCATTGGCATTCAGCAGCATCGCCGCCATCGGTTTACCCAGAATCGGACTACGACCGACGACCACCGCATGTTTGCCTTCCAGCGGAATATCATAATAGCGGAGCAGCGTCATAATGCCGGCAGGCGTCGCGGAGCCATAGGCATCCTCGCCCATCGCCATCAGGCCATATCCCTGGGTGGTCACCCCATCAACATCTTTGTCGATCGCGATCGCATCGAAACAGGCACGTTCATCGATTTGCGGCGGTACCGGGTGCTGCAACAAAATACCGCACACATCCGGGTCATCATTCAACTGCCCGATCACCTCCAGCAGCTCTTCTGTCGTCGTGGATTGCGGCAGATCGACTCTGACAGACTCCATACCGACACGACCACAGGCGTTTACTTTCATCTGCACATAAGTAGCTGAAGCGGGATCGCTTCCCACCAGGATAGTTGCCAGAGCGGGTTTTCTGCCGCCATCGGTCAACAATGCTTCCACGGCAGCATGGAGTTGTTGCTCACGGCTTTCGGCTAACGCTTTCCCGTCAAGAACTAATGCAGACATCATTTAAACCTTTTAAAAATGGAAATATAAAATCGCAGTCCGAGGACTGTTATAAATAACCGGCTTTTATAACCGGTTCAGGTACTGGAAGCAACCATAGTCACCCTTCAGAATCTGTCCGGGGCGCTGATCAGCAAAAAAGTGGTTGTTTCAGGCTCTATACAATCCACCTGATTTTAGCGATCAGACAGTTATCAACCATCTGAACAGATGATGCTGATAAATTTTCAACAGATACGTGGCAGCTGCTCGCCGACCAGCATATCCATAATTCTTTCGCCACCGAAGCCGGTTTTAACCAATACCCGCCCGGCATAACCTTCGATAACTTCACCGATAATGGCTGAATGCTGTCCCGCCGGGTGAGACAACATAACCTGTAAAACAGTCTCGGCTTGATCGCCGGGAACCACTGCGACTAACTTCCCCTCGTTAGCGAAATACAAAGCGTCCAGGCCAAGAATCTCACACACACCACGCACTTCGTTACGCACAGGGATACTCGCTTCTTCAAGACGGATAGCAACTTCAGAGGCTTCTGCAAATTCATTCAGTACAGTCGCCACCCCCCCGCGGGATGCATCGCGCATGGCATGCAACTCCGGGCATACGACCAACATCGCCTGAACCAATTCATGCAGAGGCTGACAATCGGTCTTCAGTTCAACCTCTAACGCCAGATCACCGCGGGCATTCAGAATGGCAGCGCCATGATCACCCACAAACCCATTGACAATAATCTTATCGCCCGGTTTGCAGTTTGCTGCTGATATCTTGATACCTTCAGGAATCACGCCAATCCCGGTGGTATTAATAAAGATCTTATCGCCTTTACCCCGCGGAACCACTTTGGTGTCCCCGGTAACAATCAAAACGCCGGCTTCATCTGCCGCTTTGCGCATTGAACGCACGATGCGCCTTAACAGGTCAACCTCAAGCCCTTCTTCCAGAATCATGCCGCAGGACAGGTATTTAGGGATGGCCCCAGAAACGGCAAGATCATTCACTGTGCCGTTTATCGCCAGCGTACCGATATCGCCACCGGGAAATTCAACAGGATCCACCACATAGGAATCCGTGGTAAAGGCGAGCTGCCCGCCCAGTGCCTGTAGCGCTGACAGATCAAAGCGGGCCTGATCCTCAAGCTTATTCAGATCCTCATTATCAAAGGTGCCAACAAAGACATCTTCGATCAGATCTCGCATCGCTTTACCACCAGCCCCATGCGCCATTGTGATAGTAGATGCCTTCAGAATACGTCTGCGCTTACTCATCGTTTGCCGCCGCTCTCACGCTATATTTTTTGTCTCGATTTTGCCGTAACTGTAATACGCAGAGCAGGCCCCTTCCGTGGAAACCATCAGCGCCCCCATTGGGGTTTCAGGATTACACTGTTTACCAAACAGTTTGCACTGCCAGGGTTTGATCACCCCTTTCAGCACCTCGCCACATTGACAGGATTTGGGATCGGCTATTTTCAAATTGGGTATCGCAAACGCCAGTTCAGCATCAAACCGCGAGTACTCTTTGCGAATACGGACGCCAGAGTGATCGATGGAGCCTAAACCCCGCCATTCAAAGAATTCCCGCAGTTCAAAAACATCCGACACCGCGGTCAGGGCATTCAGGTTACCGCCCTCAGGAACAATACGTTTATATTGGTTTTCAATTCTCGCTTCACCCGCTTTCAGTTGCTCCAGCAGCATCAATAATGATTGCAGAATATCCAGCGGCTCGAAACCGGAGATCACCAGCGGACGATGGTATTGTGTGGATATAAATTCATAAGGCGCCTGACCAATCACCATGCTGACATGACCCGGCCCCAGAAACCCATCGATATACATATCAGGGGAATCGAGAATGGCTTTGATCGTTGGAATAATCGTGATGTGATTACTGAACAGGTAGAAGTTTTCAATGCCTTCTTTTTCTGCCTGCTTCACGGTAAGGGCCGTGCTCGGCATTGTGGTTTCAAAACCCAAACCAAAAAAGACCACTTTCTTATCGCGGTTCTGACGGGCAATCTCAAGCGCATCCATCGGTGAATACACCATCCGGACATCACAATCTTCGGCGCTGGCCTGCTGCAGACTTTTCTTTGATCCGGGCACCCGCATGGCATCCCCAAAGGTGGTAAAGATCACGTCTGGCTGTTCAGCGATAGCAACACAATCATCGACCCTTCCCATTGGCAGCACACAGACCGGGCAGCCGGGGCCGTGGACCAGTTCAATTTTTTCCGGGAGCAGCTCCTCAAGGCCATAACGAAAAATTGAGTGAGTATGGCCTCCACAGACCTCCATAATCTGCAGCGGTTTTTCCTGAGCCGGTGAAATCTCATCGGCCAGCCTGTGTATCCGCTCGAGTATTTTTTTAGCCATCTCCGGATCACGGAATTCGTCGACAAATTTCATAACCATCACGTCTCAGACATTACTCTTATTAAGCTAATCCAACTGGCGACCATGCTCACCCAGAAAACCACGTTCATCCGCCAGCAGTGTGTGCACCAGATCCCAGAGAATGTGGTAACAGACCAGATGACACTCCTGAATTCGATGCACACTGTCAGTTTTAACGATGAGACAGTGATCTACGGCTTTATTCGTTGCCAACTCTCCGCCATCACCGCCCGAGAAAGCGATCACACGTAAACCCAGCTGTTTGGCTTTTTCACAAGCCGTGGTCAGGTTTTCAGAGTTGCCACTGGTTGAAAACACCACCAGGACATCTTCCGCTTTTGCCAGCGCCAGCAGCTGTCTTTTCAGTACATGATGAAAACCGACATCATTGGATACCGCCGTTAACATGGCAGAATCCTGAGACAAATTAATCGCGGGCAGCGCCGGACGACCGGTGGTCACCGGATGCATAAATTCCAAAGCCAGGTGAGCGGCATCACAGGATGAACCACCATTACCCGCGGTCAGTAAACGCCCTCCGGTTCGATATGACTGGGCGATTGTATTGGCGATCTCTGCCAGCATCTCACTGTATTCAGCAAAGAAAGCCTGTTTGGCCGCGATGCTCTCAGCGGTTTTGATCTTTATAGAATCCAGAAG
Organism: Amphritea atlantica; assembly: GCA_024397875.1. Classification (NCBI taxonomy): domain Bacteria; kingdom Pseudomonadati; phylum Pseudomonadota; class Gammaproteobacteria; order Oceanospirillales; family Oceanospirillaceae; genus Amphritea; species Amphritea atlantica. The sequence continues at coordinate 1,008,321 of CP073344.1, read as the reverse complement.
CTCAGCTGATTTATCCCGCACGTCAGGTTTATTACCCGCGGCTGACCCGGAAAATGGATACAGCGCGTTCAGCATACTGTTGGTATCTTTTGCATCGGTCATAGTACAGGACCCCTGATTCAGGAAACAGAATTGTGCATAGCGCTCAGCTCTTCCTGCAGCTCTCCAAGCTCAGCAAGCACCTGTAAGGTTTTTTGCGCTTCGTCTTCATCAATCAGACTCATCGCAAACCCCACATGTACCAACGCCCACCGGCCGGGCAATGCACTCAGATCACCCTCATCGGGGACAACGCAACTCAGGTTTACGACACGTTTAACACCGCAAATATTGATCATGCCGGTCATAGCATCGGCATCAATGATCTCAACAATCTGTCCGGGAATACCTAAACACATAAAAGCTCCAAGGGTTACTGCTGCTGTACGACTGGAAGGGGAAGCTTCATAGCAAAGCCCTGAACTGATCAGCTTCCGATTGCAGGGCGTCTATCCGCGCTTGAATCATCTGCCTGCGATGTCGTTCCAGCCACTCAACCCACTCCTGCATACCTTCACCTGAACGCGCAGAGAGTTGAATCACCTGAATATCCGGATTGACCTGCTTCGCATACGCAATACAGCGCTCAACATCAAAATCCAGGTACGGTAACAGATCAGTCTTGTTCAGAATCATCAGGCCGGAGGCATGAAACATATCCGGGTATTTAAGCGGCTTATCTTCACCCTCGGTAACAGAGAGAATAGCCACTTTACTGGCTTCACCCAGATCAAAGGCGGCAGGACAAACCAGATTGCCGACATTCTCAATAAACAACATACCGCCTTTCATATCGGAAAGCTTTTCCATGGCATGACCGACCATGTGAGCATCAAGGTGACATCCTTTGCCGGTATTCACCTGCACCGCCTCAACCCCGGTTTCCCGAATACGCTCGGCATCATGAGCGGTCTGCTGATCCCCTTCAATGACGGCAACAGCGTATTGTTCTTTAATACGAGTGATCGTTTCTGTCAGCAGTGTTGTTTTGCCTGACCCGGGACCGGACACCAGATTCAGAACGAATAGAGATTGCTGTTCAAAGCGCTTACGGTTCTGTTCTGCGTACAGATTATTCTTGCCTAAAATATCCTGTTCAATCTGCACCATCCGCGACTGACTAAGGCCTGCCACATGCGCATGGGCCGGGCCTTGTCCAAAATGGAGATTGTCACCTTCTGTTACCATCGTTTCAGATACTAAGCGCTTAGATTCGGTGCTCGTAGATACCGAGCTCTTAGATACAGTGCCCTGAAATTCCTGTCCCTCAGATACAGCGCCCTCAACCACAGAGGCATGATCATGGTTATGGCTGTGCGCATGGCGATGGCGATGGCGATGGCGATGGTCATGAGCGTGATGCTCATGTTCGTCATGATGGTGGTGGTCGCCCTCAATCTTAACGTCACCTTCTGAACACCCGCAGACTGTACACATGATTACTCCACCTCCAACTCTTTAATCCGCATCTCTTCCCCCTGAGTAATCTGCAGCTGATAACTGCCACACTCAACACAAGCATCAAATCGCTTCTCAACAGGGACTGTTTTCAAGCATTGCATACACAATGCTTCGCCCGGTATTTTTATAATTTTTAGTTTAGCGCCTTCTGCAAGACTATTTCGGGTAACTGCATCAAAGCAGAAGCGCAATGATTCCGTTTCAATCATGGCCAGCGGCCCTATTTCGAGCCACACCGTTTTTACCCGGCTATAATTCTGAGCTTTGGCCTGATCTTCCAGCACCTGAATAATGCCCTCAGCAATCGACATTTCATGCATTATTTGTGTCCAATTCCAGTCGCCAGTTGACGCATGGTTCTACCCGCTTTATCAAAGACTCCGTAAAAAGAAGCAGTGTCTCTTTACTTACCCGGGTTCTTTCCAGCCTTTGCACCAGAGTACTACTAACCAGAGTACTGGGAGATATCTGTAATTCCCAAGGTATCCAGAATAAGCTAATCGGCACTATTAAGGTACTACATAAGGTACTACATAAGGTACTACAGCCGGCATAATCCATCGACCGGTGTAGAGCCAATACGGCAATTTCCACTGTTTAAATAACGGACTGAAAGGCTAAGCAGAAAGCACTCGTGCAGCACCAATCAACGCCTGGCCAAATGACAGGCCGGCATCGTTGGCCGGAAGCTGCTGATGGGTAAGCACATCGAAGCCCTGCGCTTCTAACGAAGCAAGCAGCGCGTTGAAAAGAATCGCGTTCTGCATCACCCCACCACTGAGCACAATGGTGGTGAAATCTTCTTGTGTACGCAGCTGATTAACCATATCCACCAATACATCGCTGAACCCCTTATGAAACGCCAAGGCCATATCGGCTTTAGTGCGCTGACCGAGTCGCAGATCTTCCAGCAAAGCCTGCCAGAAAGGCGCAGGGTCTATCAGGTTATCCGTGATGGAAAATACATAAGGCGGTGTGCGCGGATCCCCCTGATGCGCCAGTGATTCCAGCTCTATGGCGGCTTGTCCTTCGTAACTGATGGCATCGGCATGACAACCCAGCGCGGCGGCAACGGCATCAAACAGACGCCCCGCTGAGCTGGTCATCGGTGTACTCAGTCCTTTCTCAATCATCCGATCAAACGTCAGGCAGACCGGAGAAGCCAGCTGCGGAAACAATGCCTGATATGGCTGAAGGTCTTCTAATGGCAACGCCTGCTTCAGCTGCGCATACAAACACCGCCACGGCTCGGTAATCGCTTTAACACCGCCCACCAGCGGGAAAGGCTGCAAATGAGCGAGCCGCCTGATCTGCTGATAATTGCCGAACAAAAACTCCCCACCCCAAAGAGTTTCGTCCAGTCCGAATCCAGTACCATCCAGACAGATGCCCAACACCGGTTTACCATCAATCGGATACGCATTTTCCCCCAGACAGGAAGCCAGGTGCGCATGATGGTGCTGAACTTTCAACAGCGTCTTGCCCTGCCCTGCAAGCTGTTCTCCAAACTTTCCCGACAGATATTCCGGGTGCAGATCACACACAAACAGATCACTTTCGAACTGATAGAGATTACGATACAGATCAAGGGTCGCCTGATACTGATCGTAGGTTCTGGCATCTTCCAGATCCCCGAGATGCTGAGTAATAATTGCCCTGCCCGACTGCAACAAACACAGCGTATTTTTCAACTCCCCCCCCAGCGCCACCAGGTCAGGTGCCTTTGCAAAACCCGGAGGCAATGGCAGCGAAGCCGGCGCATAACCTCTGGCACGGCGCAGGTAGTGCATCCTTCCGGCAATATCGCGCACAACCGAATCATCCACCCGGTTCTGTATGGGACGGTCGTGAAACAGAAAAAGATCAGCAATATCGGCCAACTGTTCTCTGGCATCGTCATTACTAATCGCCTGCGGTGAACCGGAGCGATTACCACTGGTCATCACTAACGGAACATCGATATGCTCCAGCAACAGATGATGAACCGGTGTATAGGGCAGCATAAAGCCCAGTTGGTACTGCCCGGGTGCAATATTGTCGGCTATTGGCCGATCACAGGCAGGCTGCGGATCTAACAGCACGACAGGCGCGGAATTCCCCGTGATAAGTTCTGATACCCGCGTATTCACTTGAGCATATCTACTGAGAACACCGATATCCCTGACCATCAGGGCAAACGCTTTATCGGGGCGATGTTTACCAATGCGCAACGCTGTAACCGAAGCCGGGTTCGTCGCATCACAGGCCAGATGGAAACCGCCTAAGCCTTTAATTGCAACGATCCTGCCTGCGCGAATAGCTTCATTCAGGCAGATAAAAGCATCCTTTGCCGCTATCCTGTTGCCCAGTTTATCTTCCAGCCACACCTGCGGACCACATGTCTTACAAGCATTGGGTTGCGCATGAAAACGCCGGTCAGCCGGATCATTATATTCAGCCGTACACTCAGAACACTGCTGAAATGCGACCATCGTGGTGAATTCACGATCATAGGGAATCTGACGAATAATACTCAGGCGAGGCCCGCAGTTGGTACAGTTGATAAAAGGATAACGATAACGGCGATCAGATGAATCAAACAGTTCATTACGGCACTCACTGCAGGTTGCCGCATCAGGCGCGCAACCGGTACTCACTTCGCCCTGCTGACTGGATGCAATTTCAAACGTGTCATAACTGACAAACGCAACCGTTTGCGTTGAAGTCCGATCAATTCGCGCCAATGGCGGTAGTTCATCACCTAAACGCTGCGCAAACCGTTCTACCGTTGCCTCATCAGCATTCAGATAAATTGTTACGCCTTCAGAATCATTAAAAACAATCCCATTGAGTCTCATTGCACGCGCCAGGCGCCAGATAAAAGGCCGGAAGCCAACCCCCTGAACCAGGCCGGAAACCTTGATAAGAAAAGTATTTACGGAGGACGACATCATTTCAACAAGCACACCCGATATTCACCCACAGTTAAACTATAGAGTTGATACGACCCACCAAAAATAACGTCACTGTTGAACAACGGACTGTTTTTCTGGCCAGCATGCCCGAAAAACTCCATCCGGCTTAAACACCAACAAGCAAATCATACCAGCTTATTACTGGCACGTAGACAACCTCGAACACACAGAATAGGCCATTAAGGCTCAGCGTTTAATGAAGGCGAACGAAACAGAAATTTCAGACAAAAAAAAACCAGCAAAGTGCTGGCCTGATGGTTTCCTCTATCGAGGAGGAAGGAATTGGTGGAGCCTAGCGGGATCGAACCGCTGACCTGTTCGCTGCCAGCGAACCGCTCTCCCAGCTGAGCTAAGGCCCCAAAACCAAGTGGCGGCTATATTAATGGCGACCCCGTTGTCTGTCAAGCAATGAAGTTGACTATTTTTCTGGTCAAACAGTGTTGATTTTTAAACGGTTATTTAAGTGGTTCTTTTTGATAAATGGGTTTGTTGTGATGGGACTAATTGTAGGAGGCGCGTCTCGCGCCGATAAGGGCTCAGATGAATCGCGACGAGGTACCCAAAGGGCATAATACGTAATATTTGTAGAGGTTTATGTCAGGTTATCAGCAGGACTCCATTATGGCGTGAAAAACCTAGATATATCGCTGCTGGAAGCAGCTCCTACGAGATCATTCCACTCTGTAGAAGCCCCAGAAATCTTAACCTATCGCTGCAGGTACCCAGAGGGCATGCTAAAGCAGCTCCTACTAGACCATTCCACTCTGTAGAAGCCCCAGAAATCTTAACCTATCGCCTCTGGTACCCAGAGAGCATGCTTGCGTCGCTCTCACAGCCCTACAGCTTCTGATCTTTCTCTGTAGCCTCTGTGCCCTCGGTGTTCTCTGTGGTGCAAATAATTCATAACCACAGAGAACACCGAGGGCACAGAGAAGAGCTCTTTAGTTTCTATATTGATCATCATCTGTAGGAGGCATTTTCATAGGAGATTTGATCGCCCATAAAATGGACTCCTACACTCACCTTAATCATTGAACGAAAAAAGCCCTGCGAGGCAGGGCTTTTCGTGTACAAATAAGCGGTATCAGTTCAGGGCTTCAGCCAGTTCGCGGTATTCTTTCTCCCAGCGCTTGGCTTCTTTCTTTGAAGGACCACCGACGGTGTCCAGGGCATGACGTACCCGGGCGCGGCTCATGTCCGGGCCGAGGATCTGCATCGAATCCACTACGGAGACACTGGCACTGGTGCCGGCGATAGCGACAAACAGTGGGAACAGGAAGTCACGGACTTTATAACCCATCGCATCACCCAGCGCCTTGCACTGGGTAAACAGGTGGTCTTTGTTCCAGTTCTGCTCGGTGTCCAGCATCCAGGAGGCAAACTGCAGGATACGACGGATATCATCTTTCTGCAGGCTCTTGTGGGTAAAGCTCTCTTCGCTGATTGGCAGCATACCGGAGAGCAGGAAGCCTGCCACCGGGGCTACATCGGAAAACTTCTCAACCCGCTGTTTAATCAGCGGAATAATCTGCATCAGGTATTCCGGGTTCAGCGCCCACTGCTGGAAGGCGGCGGCGAACTGTTCATCGGACAGCTCTTCACGAATCCACAGGCCGTTCAGCCAGCTGAGTTTTTCCTGATCGAAGATCGGGCCACCCAGCGACACACGGTTGATATCGAAGTGTTCGATCATCTCGTCCAGTGAGAATTTTTCGCGCTCGTCCGGCATCGACCAGCCCATGCGTGCCAGATAGTTCAGCAGTGCTTCGGCCATATAGCCCATGCGCTGATAATAGATAATGCTGGTCGGGTTCTTGCGCTTCGACAGTTTGGACTTATCCGGGTTACGCAGCAGCGGCATATGACACAGCACCGGCATATCCCAGCCGAAGTAGCTGTACAGCAGCTGGTGCTTGGGGGCGGAGTTAATCCACTCCTCACCGCGCAGTACGTGGGTGATCTGCATCAGGTGGTCATCGACGACGTTGGCCAGGTGATAGGTCGGCATGCCGTCGGATTTCATCAGAATCTGGCAGTCAACCTGGGTCCATTCGACTTCGATAGTGCCGCGCAGCATATCGTCAAACACGCAGACGCCCTCTTCCGGCACCTTCATCCGCACGACATAGGGCTCGCCCGCTGCTTCACGCTTAGCGACTTCGTCTGCCGGCAGGGCCAGATCGCTCTCTTTCAGGGCGCTTTGCAGTCCCTGTTCGCGACGCTGGTTACGCAGCTGATCCAGCTCTTCAGCGGTGCGGTAACACTTAAACGCTTTACCCTCATCCAGCAGAATCTGGGTGTATTTCTGGTAGATCTCGCTGCGTTCACTCTGACGGTAAGGACCGTATGGACCCGGCTTATCAGGCCCTTCCGCCCACTCCAGCCCCAGCCAGCGCAGTGAGTCGAGAATCATCTGTTCAGATTCTGCGGTGCTGCGGGTCTGATCGGTATCTTCAATACGCAGGATAAATTCGCCGCCGTGCTGACGGGCAAAAGCCATATTGAACAGGGCGATGTAGGCGGTGCCTACGTGCGGATCACCGGTTGGCGACGGTGCGATACGGGTACGTACGGTCATCAGAAAATATGCATCCAGGCTGATTAAAGGAAATTGCCGCGCATTATACCTGCTCGACTGTTAAGCGCCTACCGTAATCACCACTGCAGGTTATTTCTGAACAGGTCACCGATAACATGCATCTTTTTTGCTCAATCAGAGCGCAGAACCCCTCTCGGCCCCCAAAAATTAGCACAGTTAAAGTGCGTGTTAGCACGCACGAATGTGTAAAACTCAAGACAAAAATACATAACTAATTGTTTAATAATTACTTTTTATAACATGGCATGTTGCCTGCTTTATGTAGATTAATAAAAACAAATTTCAGGAATCGGGTGTTCCCGGTTTCACTCCAGACAACGACGTCTGCTCCTACCGATAGTTTTATCGGTGGGGGCAGGCGTTTTTTTTTGCCGTTTTCGTAAATTCAGGAGCCACACAACATGACTCACACACTGCTTTCTAAACTTATGGGCCGTCGCACGTTACTTAAAAGCGCGGTTAAAACCTTCGGTGCTGTTGCGGTCGGCAGCCTGCTGACACTGAGCGCTGCACACGCTGCAGTCGGCGAACCGGAAAAAGAGGAGCTGAAGTTCGGCTTTATTAAACTGACCGATATGGCACCACTGGCCATCGCGTATGAAAAAGGTTACTTCGAGGATGAAGGACTCTATGTTCAGCTGGAAGCACAGGCCAACTGGAAAGTACTGCTGGACCGGGTTATCGACGGCCAGCTGGATGGTGCTCATATGCTCGCCGGCCAGCCACTGGGCGCAACCATCGGTTTCGGTACGCAGGCGCATATCATTACCGCCTTCAGTATGGACCTGAACGGCAATGCGATTACCGTTTCCAACGATATCTGGGAGCAGATGAAACCCTATGTGGATAAAGATGCCGATGGCAAACCGGTTCACCCGATTAAAGCGGATGCACTGAAACCGGTGGTTGATGCCTATAAAGCGGAAGGTAAACCGTTCAAGATGGGCATGGTGTTCCCGGTATCCACCCACAACTACGAGCTGCGCTACTGGCTGGCAGCTGGCGGCATCCACCCGGGTTATTATGCTCCGCTGAGAGGCGACACGGCCGGACAGATCGATGCTGATGCCCTGCTGTCGGTGACCCCGCCGCCACAGATGCCTTCCACCATGGAAGCCGGAACGATCTATGGTTATTGCGTCGGCGAACCATGGAATCAGCAAGCAGTATTCAAAGGTATCGGTGTCCCCGTGGTAACCGACTACGAAATCTGGAAAGACAATCCCGAGAAAGTGTTTGGTGTTTCCAAAGCCTGGGCTGACCAGAACCCGAACACCCATATCCGTGTGGTTAAAGCGATGATCCGCGCCGCAAAATGGCTGGACGACAATAACAACGGCAACCGTCCTGAAGCGGTCGATATTCTATCCCGTCCGGAATATGTCGGTGCGGACTACGATGTTATTGCCAACTCAATGACCGGCACCTTCGAATATGAAAAAGGTGATAAGCGGGAAGTGCCTGACTTCAACGTATTCTTCCGTCATAACGCGACCTACCCTTACTACTCTGACGCTATCTGGTATCTGACCCAGATGCGCCGCTGGGGTCAGATCGCCGAGCCGAAGTCTGATGAGTGGTTTATGGATACCGCGAAGAAAGTTTACCGCCCGGATATCTATGCCGTGGCTGCTCAGGAACTGATTGCTGAGGGCAAGCTGAACGCCAGTGACTTCCCTGATTTTGCCACTGAAACAGGCTACAAGGCACCGCAGACTCACTTTATTGATGACATCACCTATGACGGCCACAAGCCTAATGAATATCTGACTAAATTTAAAATCGGCCTGAAACCCGACAGCAAAATTTAACGGATTGTGAATAAGCCTTCAGGAACAACCCCGAAAGACAACCAAAGGGTCGCCCTGGGCGACCCGATGGAGACTGATTATGAGTAGCATGGCACTGAAACTGTTAAAGCCTTTAGGCTTCCCGGAGAAGCTGAATATGGCTTCGCTGATCAAAGCACTGGTCGTTCCGATGAGTGGCATTCTGATATTCCTGTTTATCTGGAATATCGGTGCCCGGAATATCCATACCTCGCTGGGAGAGTTTCCAGGTCCGGCACAGGTCTATGAGCAGAGTAAAAACCTGCTCAGCGAGCACAATAGAGAGCGCCAGAAAGAGGCGGCTTTCTATCAGCGCCAGGACGATCGCAATGCTAAAAAGCTGGCGAAAAATCCCGACGCCGAGATCAAGATTCGTGGCTATACCGGTAAAGCGACCTTTATCGATCAGATCGGTACCAGCCTGGTAACGGTACTGGCTGGTTTTTTTGCGGCGTCCCTGATTGCCATCCCCGCAGGCATTATCATCGGCCTGAATAAAACCCTCTACAGTGCGTTTAACCCGGTGATTCAACTGTTTAAGCCGGTCTCGCCGCTGGCCTGGCTGCCACTGGTGACGATGGTTGTCAGTGCGGTCTATGTCAGCGATGACCCGATGTTTGCGAAATCATTTGTGACCTCGCTGATCACCGTCTCGCTCTGCTGTCTGTGGCCGACGCTGCTGAATACAGCGGTGGGTGTCTCCACCATCAGTGCGGATCTGAACAATGTCAGCAAGGTGCTGCGTCTGTCCTGGCTGACCCATGTGATCAAGATTGTCATCCCGTCCGCCATTCCGATGATCTTCACCGGCCTGCGACTGTCACTGGGGATCGCCTGGATGGTGCTGATTGCGGCTGAGATGCTGGCGCAAAACCCCGGATTGGGCAAGTTTGTCTGGGATGAGTTTCAGAACGGCAGTTCCAACTCACTGGGACGGATTATGGTGGCAGTGATTGTGATCGGTCTTATCGGCTTTATGCTGGACCGGATCATGCTGATGCTGCAAAAGAAAGTCTCCTGGGATAAGTCTCAGGAATTACGCTAACCGGTAAGGAGAACGATTATGTCCACTAAAACCCACCTTGAGCTTACCGGCGTCGATATCGACTTTCCGACTCCCAGCGGCCCCTTCAAAGCCCTGAGCAATGTCAATCTGAAGATCGAACGGGGCGAGTTCGTCTCCCTGATCGGTCATTCCGGTTGCGGCAAGTCCACGGTACTGAATATCGTTGCCGGTTTATATCAGGCAACTAAAGGCGGCGTGCTGCTGGATGGTAAAGAGGTTAACGAACCCGGCCCGGAGCGGGCCGTGGTATTCCAGAACCATTCACTACTGCCCTGGCTGACCGCGTATGAGAACGTTGAACTGGCGGTAAAGCAGGTCTTTAAAAACAGCAAATCCAAAGCGGAGATGAAAGAGTGGATCGAGCATAACCTGCATCTGGTGCATATGGATCATGCCATGCATAAACGTCCGGACGAAATCTCCGGCGGCATGAAACAACGGGTCGGTATCGCCCGGGCGCTGGCGATGGAACCCACCGTCATGCTGATGGATGAACCGTTTGGTGCGCTGGACGCCCTCACCCGGGCGCACCTGCAGGACTCGCTGATGGAGATTCAGGCAGACCTCAATAATACCGTGATCATGATCACTCACGATGTTGACGAAGCGGTCTTGCTATCAGACCGGATCGTAATGATGACCAATGGCCCCGCCGCATCGGTCGGCGAGATACTCGATGTGAAGCTGGAACGGCCGCGCCACCGGCTGGAGCTGGCTGATGATCCGGAATATAACCACTACCGGGCAGCCGTCTTGAGCTTCCTGTATGAAAAGCAACGCAAGCCCGACGATGCAGCGGCACAACCGGTCAAAAACGAAAAAAAGTCTGACGGTAACGCTGAAAACAACAATCCGGCACACAATGTGCAAGATACTAAGCAACAAGACGCTGAGCAGAGAAGTGAAGCGGCGGCCTGATTCAGAAAAGGGCCATAATTCACACTCTTAGTCACAAACAAAACAAAGACTTAAGGCAAGATTAGCCGGTTAGCGGAAGAGTTCCTACGATTGAAGCCTCTTCTTTAGCGCACCATAACAAGGCAACCCTGTCGTTCAGCGCACCAATTTGAGCAATGGCGCTCGGAATCCACCATACTGATATGAGGGATGCCGGGCGCTTTTTTTTGGCTCTGATTTATTAAATCTTAAATCAAAGGCACTTAGCATGAGTGAAGTTTCTAAATTCAATATTTTCTCTGTCACGGGAAAGATGAAAATCCTGCACTTCAGCTGGATGGCGTTTTTCATTACCTTCTTTGTCTGGTTTAACCACGCACCCCTGCTGGGAGCCATCGCTGACTCACTTGGACTGACTAAAGCCGAGATTAAAACGCTGCTGATTCTGAACGTCGCGCTGACTATCCCGGCACGTATCATTATCGGCATGCTGACCGACAAATATGGTCCGCGAATCACCTATGCCGCGCTGCTGTTTTTATCCAGTATCCCCTGCTTTGTATTCGCGATGGCCGATAACTTTGCCGAAGCTGCCATCTCCCGTTTCCTGCTGGGTTTTGTCGGTGCCGGCTTTGTTATCGGTATCCGCATGGTCAGCGAATGGTTCCCGGCGAATGAACTGGGAACAGCGGAAGGTATCTATGGTGGCTGGGGCAACTTTGGTTCCGCCGCAGCAGCCATGCTGTTGCCAACCCTGGCGCTGCTGTTTGGCGGTGAAGACGGCTGGCGCTATGCCGTCGCACTGACCGGCCTTATCAGCCTGGTGTTCAGTTTCATCTGGTACGCGAATGTATCGGACACCCCCAAAGGTTCCACCTACTTTAAACCGAAGAAGATTGGCGGTCTCGAAGTCACCAGCAAAGGGGATTTTCTGTTTCTTCTGATTATGAAGATTCCGATGTATGCCGCACTGGCACTGCTGACCTGGAAGCTGTCCCCTGCCGGCGTCAGCATTATCAGCGATACCGCAGCACTGATTATCAATCTCTCACTGGCGGTCATATTCGTCTATGACTGCTACAGTGCATACAATGTTAACCGCGAGATTTTCATCACACCGGTACCTGAAATTGAACAGTATAAATTCAAACAGGTGGCAGTACTGAATGTGCTCTACTTCGCCACGTTTGGTTCTGAACTGGCGGTGGTATCGATGCTGCCTCTGTTCTTTGCCGATGTGTTTGATCTGGATATGGTCGTTGCGGGTCTGCTGGCCTCGGCCTATGCCTTTATGAACCTGATGTCCCGTCCCGGTGGCGGCTGGATCAGTGATCGCTGCGGCCGTAAAAAAACGCTGCTGATACTGACCGCCGGTCTCGCTGTTGGTTATGGTCTGATGTCGATGATCGACAGCAGCTGGCCACTGATTGTCGCGGTGATTACCGCCATGGCCTGCTCATTCTTTGTACAGGCCGGTGAAGGTGCTGTTTTTGCAGTGGTGCCGCTGATTAAGCGTCGCCTGACAGGCCAGGTGGCCGGCATGACCGGCGCTTACGGTAACGTCGGTGCGGTGTTCTATCTGACTGTATTGTCTATGGTAAGCTACCAGACATTCTTTATGGTAATCGCTGCCACCGCCATACTGGGTTTTATCACTTTACTGTTCCTGGAAGAACCCAAAGGCCATATGGCAGAAGTGAATGATGATGGCACGGTAGAACTGATCAGCGTGACCTGAAGAAGCACCGCTGTCTGGTTACTGCTTTAGGGCAGTAGCCGGACGGCACCCCTTTATTACAGGTGAAAGTGTTACAGGTGAAAGTGTTACTGGTGAAAGTATGACCGCACAACAACGCCCGCAGGCATCCTCAGCTGAACTGCTCGTCAGCTTTGGCGGATATTCAACCGCAGGACAAAAGCCGGTCAACCAGGATGCCTTTGCGGCTCACCTGCCGATGAATAGCAGCGCCCGTTTTAAGGGGGCTGCCGCTGCGATTGCCGATGGTGTCAGTAGCTGCGAAAACTCCCATATTGCCAGCCAGACCTCGGTCACCAGTTTTATAGAGGACTACTTCAGCACCCCTGAAAGCTGGAGCGTAAAACAATCGGTCTCGCGGGTTGTGACAGGGCTTAATAATTGGCTGTATCAGCAAAATAGCACCTCGGCAGCAAACCGCGACAGTATGCTGACAACTTTTTCAGCCCTGATTATCAAATCCAATACCCTGTATGCCTTCCATGTGGGTGATTCCCGCATCTGGCATTTTCATAACCAGCAGCTGGAACAACTGACCACCGACCATAACCGCATTGAAGGGGGTAAAAATTACCTTTCCAGAGCGCTCGGTGCAGACCGGCACCTTGAAGTCGATTATTCGCAACAGGAGTTAGTGGTGGGCGATCTGCTCATGCTCAGCACCGATGGTGTGCATGAGTTTCTCACCGTCAGTGAATTAAAAAGCCTGTTAACCAGTGCCGCCACTGACAACCTTGAAACGGTCGCCCAAACAATTGTTGAACACGCGCTGGCTAAAGGCAGCGATGACAATCTGACCGTCCTGTTGGTGGGTATTGATCATTTACCGGCGGAAACCCTGGACGAGAACCACCGTAAGCTGACCCGCTTACCGATCCCTCCGGTCATGAGTGTGGGCAACAGGATTGATGATTACGAGGTACTGGATATTATTTTCAGCGGCACCCGCAGCCATATGTACAAAGTGCGGGAACTCAGCAGTGGCAATATTTATACCCTGAAAGCACCCTCGGTTAATTTCAGTGACGATCCGCTGTATCTCGACGGCTTTGTCCGCGAAGAGTGGGTGGGCCAGCAGATCAACCATGCCAATGTCATGAAGACCTTCGCACCAGCCGGAGAGAAAAGATTTCTCTACTACCTGGGAGAGTATATCGAAGGCATCAACCTGCGCCAGTGGATGGATGATCATCCCCAACCGGCACCGGAACTGGTACGGCCTATTATTCAGCAGGCGATCAAGGGACTCAGGGCGTTTCAGCGACAGGGAATGGTGCATCAGGATCTCAAGCCGGAAAATATCATGCTCAACCGTGACGGTCAGATCAAGATTCTCGATTTTGGTACGGTGCTTATTGCGGGCGTAAACGAGCTGGGATCACCACTGGATAAGTCGGTACCACAGGGGTCGGTCAACTATATCGCTCCCGAGTATCTGATGGGGCAAAAAGGCAGCTTCAGATCCGACCTGTTCTCACTGGCGGTGATCAGTTACGAGATGCTCACCGGCACCCTGCCGTTTAAAGAGCAGTCAGTCAAACAGGTTAGTATCGATAGTTTTTCAGATCTCAGTTATCGCCCGGCACGGCATCAGCGCAAAGACCTGCCTTTGTGGATGGAAGGCTGCCTGAAGAAAGCCCTGCAACCCAATCCGATTCACCGTTATCAGGCGCTGTCCGAATTCATTCAGGATTTTACCACGCCCAATCAGGTACTGGCGGAAGCAATCAACAGGCAACCACTGATCAAGAAGAATCCGGTGATGGTATGGCAGGTTTTCTGTCTGCTGCTGCTGATCTCTAATCTTATACTGCTGTATCTGTATACCCACTAAATTATGGCACCGCAAAGGTGCAGGATCTGACCGATTTAGCACTATTGGTGCACTAAAAATGTTGCCTGCATGTACAAATAACCATCAAAAACATAGCAAGCCATTGTTTTTTAACATTTAAAAAATAAATGGCATAGCACCTGCATTAACTAACGTGCCTATCTTAGGCTTCTCATATTTTTTTGGACAATGGTGTTCATCCTCCAGTACTTCGCACTCGTACTGGTTGGTGAACGCCATTTTTTTTTGGGTTTTTTTTATGGCCAAAGTAGATCTCATCATTATCGGTAACGGCATGTCAGGCGGACGGTTGCTGGACGAGATTCTGAAGCGTGATCCGGATCGCTTCCGGATAACCGTATTCGGCGCCGAAGGCTGTGCCAACTACAATCGCATTATGCTCTCGCCGGTGCTTGCCGGGGATATCAAAGCCGATGACATTATCACCCACTCAGAACAGTGGTACCGGGATAACAACATTACCCTGCATAGTAACGACCCGGTTATCGCTATCGACGCTGAAAACCGGACCCTGACCTGCCAAAGCGGCAGTCTGTTTAGCTATGACACGCTGGTGCTGGCCACCGGTTCTGATGCGGTGATCCCTCCCGCAGCCCGCGACTGTGATCTGGATGGCATACTCAGCTTCCGCAACCTGGCGGATATCGATCGGATCATGAACAAAGCCGGCAACTCCCGTCACGCGACCGTTATCGGCGGTGGTTTACTGGGACTCGAAGCCGCCTGGGGATTACGCCAGCAAGGCCTGGAAGTCACCGTGATCCACCGGGGGGGCTGGTTGCTCAACCGACAGCTTGACCCCGCTGCGGGCAAACTGCTGCAACAGTCACTGGAAGCACGTGGCATCAGCTTCCGGCTGAATGCCGAAATCACCCAGTTCAGTGCGGATCAAACGTTATATTCCGATGAGCGCTCTGCCGTCCGCTCTGGCGGCTCAGAAAGCAAAGTGCACCCAATCTCTGTGAAGCCCTCTCTACAGCAAATAACCCTGAATGATGGCACGGTGTTAAATACCTGCCTGGCTGTTATCGCAATCGGTATAACCCCAAACCATAAGCTGGCTAAGATCAGCGGATTCGATTGCGACAGAGGGGTTCTGGTCAATGACCGGATGCAGAGCTCTCATCCGAATATATACGCGCTGGGTGAATGCACTCAGTTTGGCAGCCACACCTTCGGTCTGGTCGCCCCACTGTGGGATCAGGCAAAGGTACTGGCAGATCAGCTGTGTCAGAGCAGCGACAGCCGCTTCAGTGTGCAGCCCTGCGCAACCAAACTGAAGGTGTCCGGTATCGATCTGTTTTCCGCCGGTGAGTTTCTTGATTCCCCGGAGACCGAATCAGTGGTCTGTCAGGACACCACCAGCGGCGTTTACCGCAAACTAATTTTCCGTGACCAGATACTCACCGGCGTCGTCCTTTATGGCGCTGTTAACGATGGTAACTGGTATTTCGAACTGATTCAGGCCCAGCAACAGGCACAACACCTGGCACCGGAGCTGATTTTTGGCCGGCGTTACTGCGATGCTGAATCAATCTCCCAATTAACCCCTGTGGGTGTAGAAGAAGTCCAGACTTCAGCACCTGAATTAAGTCTGGCAACAGGAGCGTCCTCATGAGTAAAACAAAACTGGTTATCGCCGGCAACGGTATGGTTGGCCACCAATTTCTGCAGAGCCTGGCCGATAGTGGTCAGTTAGATAATTTCGACGTAACGGTCTTCTGTGAAGAGACCCGGCTGGCCTACGACCGGGTTCACCTGAGCGCATACTTCTCCGGCGCAACCGCTGAAGACCTGGCGATGGGTGATGCCGACACTTACCGCAGCTGGGGACTCACTGTGCTGACCGGTGAAAAAATCACCGAAATCGACAGAGAGTATCAATCAGTCACCACCGATAAGGGACGTGAACTGAGCTATGACAAACTGGTTCTGGCGACCGGTTCCTATCCGTTTGTTCCTCCCGTGCCCGGTCATGATCGTCAGCAGTGCCTGGTGTACCGCACCATCGATGATCTGGATGCGATCGCCGAAGTGGCTAAAAAATCAAAAGTCGGCACCGTCGTGGGTGGCGGCCTGCTGGGACTGGAAGCGGCTAAAGCGCTGACCGATCTGGGGCTTGAGACCCATGTAGTGGAGTTTGCTCCACGGCTGATGGCGGTTCAGCTGGACAACGGCGGCGGCGGTATGCTGCGCCAGAAGATCGAAGCGCTGGGTGTCAGTGTACATACACAAAAGAACACCCAGCTGATCGATGATGGTGAACAGTGTTTCCACAAGATGAACTTTGCCGATGGCGAGGTGCTGGAAACCGACCTGATCCTGTTCTCTGCCGGTATCCGTCCCCGCGACGAACTGGCGCGTCAGAGCGAACTGGAGGTTGGCGAACGTGGCGGTATTGTTATCAATAACTACTGTCAGACATCGGACCCTGCTATCTACGCGATCGGTGAGTGTGCCCTGTGGAATAAACAGATCTTCGGTCTGGTAGCCCCGGGCAACCAGATGGCTAAAGTGGCGGTCTCTCACCTGACCGGCGGAAGCGACAACTTCACCGGTGCCGATATGAGCACCAAACTGAAACTGATGGGTGTTGATGTTGCCAGTATTGGCGATGCCCATGGTCAGACACCGGGTGCCCGCAACTACACCTTCGTCGATGAGCGGGAAGAGATCTACAAAAAACTGGTGGTGTCTGAAGACGGCAAAATTCTGCTGGGCGCGATTCTGGTGGGTGATGCGGAACAGTACGGCACCCTGCTGCAGTATATGCTCAACGGTATCCATCTGCCGGAATACCCGGACACCCTGATTCTGCCGGACCGGGGCGATGATAAGCAAACCGGTCTTGGGGTTGCTGCACTGCCGGAGACGGCACAGATATGCTCATGTCACGATGTCAGCAAAGGCGATGTGCGCGCAGCACTGGACAGCGGCTGCTGTACTCTGGGCGATGTAAAAGGGGCGACCAAAGCGGCAACCGGTTGTGGTGGCTGTTCTGCCCTGCTGACCGATCTGGTGAATCATGAGCTGGAAGAGATGGGCGTCGAAGTAAACCGCGACCTGTGCGAACACTTCCCCTATACCCGTCAGGACCTCTACAACCTCATTCGCATCGAGGAGATCCGCAGCTTTGATGAACTGCTGGAAAAACATGGCCGCGGTCACGGCTGTGAAATCTGCCGTCCGGCGGCGGGCAGCATTCTGGCCTCCTGCTGGAACGATTATATCCTCACGGAAAACAACGTCAGCCTGCAGGACACCAACGATACCTTTATGGCGAATATGCAGAAGGATGGCACCTATTCGGTTGTGCCACGGGTGGCCGGGGGTGAGATCACCGCGGATAAACTGATCGTGCTGGGTCAGGTGGCGAAGAAATATAACCTCTACAGCAAGATCACCGGCGGTCAGCGGGTCGATCTGTTCGGTGCCCGGCTGGAGCAGCTCCCCGGTATCTGGGAAGAGCTGATCGAGGCGGGTTTCGAAACCGGTCACGCCTACGGTAAATCCCTGCGTACCGTTAAATCCTGCGTCGGCAGCACCTGGTGTCGCTTCGGTGTGGATGACAGTGTTGGTCTGGCGATCGATCTGGAGAACCGTTACAAGGGTCTGCGTGCCCCGCATAAGATCAAATTTGCCGTCTCAGGCTGTACCCGCGAATGTGCTGAAGCACAGAGTAAGGATATCGGTGTAATCGCCACCGAAAATGGCTGGAACCTTTACGTCTGCGGTAATGGCGGGATGAAACCCCGACATGGTGATCTGTTTGCCACCGACCTTGATCGTGACACGCTGATCAGCTACATCGACCGTATCCTGATGTTCTACATCAAAACAGCTGACCGGCTGCAGCGCACCTCGGTTTGGATGGAAAATATGGAAGGCGGACTGGACTACCTGCGTCAGGTCGTTATCAACGACAGCCTGACTCTGGGTGAAGAGCTGGAGCAGCAGATGGCTCATGTGGTCTCGACCTATCAGTGCGAATGGAAAACCACTCTGGAAAGTCCGGAAGCGCTGAAACGCTTCCGCCCGTTTGTTAATTCCGATGCCAGCGACAGCAACATCGTATTCGTGGAAGAGCGCCAGCAGATCCGTCCTGCTACCCCGGAAGAGAAAGCTGAAATTCAGGCTGAACCGATCAAGCTGGTGAGCTGAAACAGAGGAAATAATGATGACAACTGAAAATAACTGGACCGCCGTATGCGGTCAGAACGACCTGATTAGCGATTCCGGCATCTGTGCCCTGGTCAATGACACTCAGGTAGCCCTGTTCTACCTGAAAAAAGAGCAGGCGGTATATGCCATCGCGAACCATGACCCTTTCAGCCAAGCCAATGTATTGTCGCGGGGACTAATCGGATCAAAGGGGGACGACCTGTTTGTCGCCTCTCCGGTCTATAAACAGCATTTTTGTCTGAAAACCGGGCGCTGTCTGGATGATGAGAACACCCGTATTCAAGCCTGGCCTGCCCGCATTGAAAATGGGCGGGTCGAAGTGCTCATTTAAGCTCTGATATAGGTTCAATATCAGCTCTTATTTAACCGTGTAATACAGGATGCCATGATCGATGACGACTTCAGCCTCTTCCCAAGCCTGCCAGGTAAACACCACCTGCCCCTATTGCGGGGTAGGCTGCGGTGTCAGTGCTGAAGTCACTGATAACCGGCTGATTGCCGTCAGCGGTGATAAGCACCATCCGGCCAATCAGGGGCGCCTCTGCGTCAAGGGCTCTGCCCTGCATGAAACCACTGACCTTCAGGGACGATTGCTGCAACCGCAAATTGACGGGCAGCCGGTATCATGGGACCAGGCGATCGACAAAGTCGCCCGGGGGTTTCAGGAGACGATAGCCCAGTACGGCCCCGACTCCGTGGCATTTTATCTCTCCGGCCAGATTCTGACGGAAGATTACTACGTCGCTAATAAGCTGATGAAAGGCTTTATCGGCTCCGCTAATGTCGACACCAACTCACGCCTCTGTATGTCCTCAGCGGTGGCGGCGCACAAGCGTGCGTTTGGTGCCGATCTGGTGCCCGGCTGCTATGAAGATCTGGAACTGACCGACCTGCTGATACTGGTCGGATCGAATACCGCCTGGGCGCACCCGGTGGTCTATCAACGCATCGTGGCGGCTAAAAAAGCACGCCCGCAGATGAAGATCGTTGTCATCGATCCCCGTCAAACGGCGACCTGCGATATTGCTGACCTGCACCTGCCACTCAAGCACGGCAGTGATGGTTATCTGTTTACCGGTCTGCTGAGCTATCTGGCGGTCAACGAAGCGCTGGATTCAAGCTTTATTAATCAGCATACCGAGGGTTTTGACAACGCCCTGCAGGCGGCCAGCCAGTTCACCGGCAGTGTGGCAGAAGCCGCCCGGCTGTGCGGTCTGGATGAGACCGACCTTGAAACGTTATACCGCTGGTATAGCGAAACGGAGAAAGTCGTCACCCTGTTTTCTCAGGGGATCAACCAGTCGTCATCCGGTGTCGATAAAGGCAATGCGATCATTAACTGCCATCTGGCCACCGGCAAGATTGGTAAACCCGGCGCAGCCCCCTTCTCCATTACCGGGCAGCCCAATGCGATGGGGGGCCGGGAAGTCGGTGGTCTGGCGAATCAGCTGGCGGCGCATATGGATTTCAGCGATCCGGCCAATATTGAACGGGTTAAAGCGTTCTGGCAGGCACCCCACATAGCCCGCAAAGAGGGGCTGAAAGCGGTGGATATGTTTCAGGCAGTCCATGATGGCAGGATCAAAGCGATCTGGATTATGGGTACCAACCCGGTGGCCAGTATGCCGGATGCAGACTTTATCCGTGACGCACTGCAACGCTGTGAACTGGTGGTGGTGTCCGACTGCGTGGAGAAAACCGATACGACCGCCTGCGCCGATGTTCTTCTGCCCGCCACCGGCTGGGCAGAGAAAGATGGCACCGTCACCAACTCCGAGCGGGTCATTTCACGTCAGAAAGGTTTTCTTAAACCGGCCGGCAACAGCCGCCATGACTGGCAGATCATCTGTTCGGTCGCCCAGGCGATGGGATACGCTGAGGGCTTCCCGTTCAGCTCCCCAGGGGAGATCTTTATTGAACATGCGGCACTGTCCGGGTTTGAAAACAACGGCAAACGCTTCTTTGATATCTCGGCACTGGCAGAACTATCTGAGCGTCAGTACAACGAGATGACACCGGTACGCTGGCCTCAGGTTAAGGGGGCGAAAACCAATCCGGTTCGCTTCTTCAGTGATGGCAAGTTCAATACACCCTCTGGTCGTGCCCGGATGCTGCCGGTCGAACCTAAAGCGCCCCTCAATCAGACCTCCTCCCACTACCCGCTGGTACTGAATACCGGCCGGATACGGGATCAGTGGCACACCATGACCCGCACCAGCAAAGCGATCCGTCTGCTGAATCACATTGATCAGCCGTTCGTCGACCTGTCGCCAGTGGATGCCCTGCAGTATGGCATCAGCGATAGCGATCTGATCGAGATAAGCAATTCGCTGGGACGTTGCGTAGTACGCGCTAAAGTGACAGACGGGCAGCCAGCCGGCTCACTGTTTATGCCGATTCACTGGACCGCGCAGTTTACTTCGCGGGCCCGGGTGGACAGCCTGATCGCTTCAGTCTGCGACCCCATTGCCGGACAACCCGAGTCCAAACATGCCCCGGTCACTATGCGCAAACTGAATCCTCTCTGGCAAGGTATCCTGATTACCGATCAGGAGCTGACCGACCTGCCCTGTGAGTATTGGTGTAAGGTGCCGACACAAAAAGGATTCCGCTACGAACTGGCCGGACTAGAGCTACCGGAAAACTGGCAGGACTGGCTCGGGGCTCTTGTCGAAATCGGCGACGATAGAATCGAGCTGAATTCCAGTGCCGCTTTCCGGCTGGCCACGTTTGCCGATCAGCAACCGGAACTACTTTTTTTCGCTTCCACCGCAGCGGTGGCAAAAAAATCCCTGCCAAACAGTGCCTGGCTGAGCAAGCAGTTTGATCAGACCATCGGCTCTGCCGCTCAACGGATGTCGCTGCTGGCCGGAAAGCCGGTGGATAACAATGATGACTGTGGTGCGGTCATCTGCAGTTGCTTTGAAGTCGGCGAGAATACTATTCGCCAGGCGATCAGTCAGGGGGCTGACAGCACCGATAAGCTGGCAGAAAAACTGAAGTGTGGCAGCAACTGTGGATCCTGTCTGCCAGAGATCAGAGCGTTGCTGACTTAAGAGCTGACATAAGAGCTGACATAAGAGCTTACATAAGCGCTTACTAGTAAGAACTTATTCGTAAGAGCTTAGTATAAGAGCGCTAAAACAGCGCTCTGACGAAGTCCAGATAGCCGTTATCCCAGGCGACGCCTGCCCACACCACCCAGGTCATATTCAGCATCATAAACACAGCGGCGGAGCCCATATCTTTGGCCCGCCCGGCCAGTTCGTGATATTCCGGTCCCCAGCGATCCACCACCGCTTCTATCGCCGAGTTAACAATTTCAAACGCCAGCACCAGAAAACAGCACGACAACAACAACGCCAGCTGGATACCCGATTGCGCCAGCCAGAAGGCCGCGGGCAGCATCACCACTAACGCAGAGACCTCATAACGAAAAGCTGGCTCTTCCTTCCAGGCCGCTTTAATCCCCTGGATTGAATATTTCGTGGCAAAATAGAAACGCTTAACACCGGTACGCTTGATCTGATGCATCTGAATAGCAACTTTTAGTTGGCGAAGCGGGCATTAAAACATGAAAATAATCGTCAGACTATGGCCAGCGGGACACTGTAACAAAGATGCAAAAAACCAGCGGTTATCTGCGTCACCACCACGGTGGCGATGGCTGAACCCCGGGGGTGTTTTTATCCTCTGCGACAGGGTGCGCCAACCACTGGCCGATTATCTGCAGCACCCGTATGCCACTATCGATCTGGCCAGCCAGACGCCGGACTATGATGATCTGATACATGCGTTTCAGCATTTCCAGGAACATAATCGCTATCACCCGGATGATATTATTCAGTTACACCGCCAGTGTGGTTTTAAAATTTCAGCCACTGAAATCTTTAAAAATAGCCAGGCGCTGAGAATAGCTGCAATATCAGTTTAAAAACAAATGCTTTGAATGCTATAGTTAGCCTCCCGCACACCCCATTCAAAGTCAATTAAAGCGCTGACTTAAGCTTCCGGTAAGAACTACCGGCAAAAAAACGGCCTCTGGCAAGCTGGTGCGTGGTCTACCATGGATGTATGAGTGATCTGCAGCCACTGCAGAAGCGTAAGGAATAGTTCGTTTCTCTCAGGAAAATTAAAATATCCGATGCTTAATGATGAAGTAGATGAAAAGCTGAGTCACCTCAGTCTGGAACAGTTAACTAATCTGCTGGAAAAAGTTAAACAGAAAACCGCAGAAAAAAAACAGGCTATTAAAGCCGCCAGTAAAGCTCCGCCCCGCACCCAAAACGATATTCAGAAACTTGCTGAACTTCAGGGGCTTGATCTGAGTGGACTGATGCGGGAAATATCCAAACGGTAACCTAAGTCTGAACCTCACCTTGTAAGTGACCGCTGCTAAAAACACTGCTCCGCGCAACCGATCTGTCAGCGAATCGTAGATGGCAAACCAGATCCATCGTCAGGCAACGACTTGATTTAATTATATTCATTGGATCAAGTCGTAAAAACGTAGCACCTCAGAAGGAAATACTGGCCGTTACTGTCAGGGAATGCCTGTGCCCGGAACAGACTCATTTTTATCGGCCCTCTCAGTCTTACACCGTCAGCAAGAAGCGCTGTGGCTGGATCCCGATTTCGCCGCTAGCGGGTAACTCGAACATCGCTACGCGACTCACTGAAACAAGCATATACAGCCTCAAATAATCAGTATTTTAATCGCATGTTAGTTCTAGCCCGATAACTATCTTGATAGCCGTCACTCACTTGTCCCCATTTTCAGGTGACAGGCTCAGTCAACTTATCCACGTAAACTCCACATCATCAATCAATGATGAATGCCAACAATCGACCTACAAAAACAATACCCGCCAGCGAATACGTCAGGCTAAGAGGATTATGTGATGCAGTATCATCTCAACGGCTTTAAACCCGGCAACTATCAGATTCCAGATTCAGCCCGGGAACCCGCCAGTCCGCCACCGATGGTGGACCTGCCAAAAGAGGTGGACGTTTTAATTGTCGGCTGTGGCCCTGCAGGGCTGGCGCTGGCAAGACAACTATCGGAGTTCGCCGATATTAAAACCTGTATCGTTGAACAGAAACCCGGGCCATTGTTGTTTGGTCAGGCGGATGGCATTTCCTGTCGCACGATGGAGATTATGGAAGGCTTTAACAGCAGCGAGTTGCTTGTGAAAGAAACCTACCAACTGCACCAGAATGCATTCTGGGAGCCGGATGACCAACACCCTGAGAACATCAGGCGTACCCACAAAGTGCGCGATGCTCGACTGGGTCTCTCCGAATTTACCCATGGGGTTGTTAATCAGGCACGGCTACACGATATATTACTCGAAGGCATGGAGCATTCAGTAACGCACCTGATTCCACATTACAACCGTCGGCTGCTTGAGCTGGAGGTTGATAAGGGCCTCACCCAGAATTTAAGCGCACACCCCATCACGGCCACCTTTGAACGCAACGATGCAACGCAACCGTCCCACGTCGAGAGCATTAAAGCCCGCTATGTGGTCGGTTGTGATGGTGCACGCAGTGCGGTGCGTAAAAACCTGGGAATTGAGCTACAGGGTGACTCGGCCAACAAAGCCTGGGGCGTGATGGATGTTCTGCTGGTCACCGACTTCCCGGACATCCGGGTGAAGAGTTTTATTCAGTCGAAAGACAACGGTGCGGTAATGATCGTCCCTCGCGAGGGTGGCTATCTGGTCCGCCTCTATGTCGAGCTCGATCTGCTGGCCAAGGGTCATAGAGCGTCCGAACTTAATCTGACTGTCGACGATATTATCGCCAAGGCGAAACTCATCATGAAGCCATACCAACTGGATGTTAAGGAGGTTGCCTGGTGGTCAATCTACGAAGTGGGTCAGCGTGTTGCTGAGAGCTTTGACGACACCCCGGCTGGTAATCCGGAAGGACTGATTCCGCGCGCGTTTGTGGCCGGTGATGCCTGCCATACACACAGCCCCAAAGGGGGTTGGGGGTTGAATACGTCGTTGCCTGACACCTTTAACCTGGGCTGGAAACTGGCCGCTGTATTACAGGGCAAGTCTGATCCCCGGTTGCTGCAAACCTATGAGGCAGAGCGTCGCAAAGTCGCCTTTATGCTGATCAATGCCGACCGTGAAATGTCAGCCCTGGTCGCAACCCGCCCAACGGCAAGCAAGGATTCACAGTCGGTCAAAAAGAGTACGGCAGATATCGAGCAATTCGTTGCCCGCCAGAATGGGTTTATTGCCGGTACATCGATTGGCTACGATGAATCATATCTCTGTACCGGTCACGAAAACCAGCGCCTGGCAACCGGCTTCCATATCGGTGAACGCTTCCATTCAGCCGAAGCGGTTCGCGTGGCGGATGGTTGCCCCGTGCACCTGGGCCACCTGAATAAAGCCGATGGCCGCTGGCGTATCTTTATCTTTGGCAATCAGCAATCCCCTCTGGATGCAACCTCCGACTCAGGCAAACTGGTCGACTTTCTGGCAAACGCTGAAACCTCACCGGTGCAGAAATATACGCCTGCCGGTGCAGACATCGACTCGGTGATTGATGTCTATGCAGTATTCCAGCAGCAAGATCTGTCAATCGAAGCGATGCCCGAATTCCTGTGGCCTGCCAAGGGTATACACGGTCTGAGAGATTACGAAAAGATATTCCGTACTGACCTGGGTATGGATATTTTTGAGCAACGGTGTATAGATCGCGCCAGCGGTTGCATGGTCGTGGTTCGACCTGATCAGCATGTTGCCACTATTCTCCCCCTCAATGGATATGATCAACTGAGTGCTTTCTTTGATGGTTTTATGATTTCATAAGCACACTCTTAAAGCGCCTCGGAAGTAATCATTCAGGAGGCGCTAACCCGCTCACGAAGAAACATAATATGCAGAAGGTTGATCAAGCCCAGCTGCGTGAGTTAATTCAGCTGTAGAACTATACTTGGCTTTATTCCTGATATCAGAGGTCAATATGCACAGCTCGCGAGATATTTGGCCAGATATGGCTGAGCAGGTTGCAGGTTGCATTGACCGGCTCGGCAGCGGTGAGTTTTATCCCCGCTTCTTTCAAATGATGAAAACGCTCGCCCAGATCGATCAGTATATGGTGTTCGAGTTCTCCCCCAATGGTGATTACGCCACCTGCCGCCTGGCACATAATGTTGAGCATCCTGATCTGGGCCTCCAGCTGGCCTCGCTCTACCTGGATGGTGCCTATCTGGATGACCCGATGTTAAAAGAACTAAAGGAGTCTGTACTCTCCCAAGCTAATGGAGCGCCCTACCGCCTGCTGGAAAAAAGGCAACTCCCTCCCGTTTATCGCAGACGTTTTTTTAACGTTCCTCATTTCGACACCAAGTTTTCATTAGTCGTGCTGGACCGAAAAAGCCATCATATCTTTTATGTGAACTTCTATAGCAAGAAGGAGGATGGCTTTGCTGAGGGGCAGCTTGACTCGCTCAAACAGGTAGCCTCACTGATAGGATCATTGCTGTTAAAACATTTCCGTGATGAACGTAAACAGCGCGGCATGATTAAGTCTCTCCTCGCCTCTGGCCTTTCAGAGCGGGAAGCGCAGATCTGCAATATGATTCTGCAGGGTCATACGGCAAAATCGATTGGTAATGAGCTTAAATTGTCGGAATCGACCGTCATCACCTACAAAAAAAGAGCCTTCAAAAAACTCAAGATCACTCGCAAATCCGAACTGGTCCGGTTTGTATGATCAGAACCCGCTAATCCCGCCTGCCCCACGCTCAGCAAGCGGAGGTTTATCGAATGTTCTGCTTTCTTGGTATATAATCGCGCCTTTCCGCAGAATACGATTCCGAGTGTTAAACGCAACAGATTCCTCCACCGCGGTATGGGGTGTAGTTAGTTGACGCCCAGTGCACCATAAACCAGTGCTCCACAACAAAATGGAGCATTCTTTGGAGCACTGCATCCCCAAAAACACCCAATAACAACCAAATTAGACCAAAAATAGACACTTGAAAACGCCAACAGAAACACGCCATACCCCAGTAACCACGCTGAATACGCCGGATAGACGCTTTTCAGTAGCGCCTATGATGGAGTGGACCGACCGGCACTGCCGCTATTTTCACCGGCTGATCAGTCAAAATGCCGTGCTCTATACCGAGATGGTGACCACTGGCGCGCTGATTCATGGCGACCGGGAACGCTTTCTGCAACACAGCCAGCCGGAGCATCCACTGGCGCTGCAACTGGGCGGCAGTAATCCGGATGATCTGACGACCTGTACCCGGATGGCTGAAGATTTTGGCTATGACGAAGTTAACCTCAATGTCGGTTGTCCCAGCGACCGGGTGCAGAACAATATGATCGGTGCCTGCCTGATGGCCCATCCCGGTCTGGTCGGTGAATGCCTGGAGAAGATGCAAGCAGCCGTTGATATCCCGGTGACGGTCAAGCATCGTCTGGGAATCGACGATATGGACAGCTATGAAGAACTTCATCAATTCGTCTCAATTGTCCGGGAATCCGGCTGTAAGACCTTTATAATCCATGCCAGAAAAGCGATACTTCAGGGATTAAGCCCTAAAGAAAACCGGGATATCCCACCGCTTAAGTATGACTGGGTCTACCAGATAAAGCAGGCGTTTCCGGAACTGGAAATCCTCATCAATGGTGGCATCAAAACACTGGATGAAACCAA
The DNA here is from genome assembly GCA_024397875.1 of Amphritea atlantica. Classification (NCBI taxonomy): domain Bacteria; kingdom Pseudomonadati; phylum Pseudomonadota; class Gammaproteobacteria; order Oceanospirillales; family Oceanospirillaceae; genus Amphritea; species Amphritea atlantica. The sequence goes on along the minus strand of CP073344.1, from coordinate 980,992 downwards.
AACCCATCTGCAACATGTCGATGGTGTCATGATCGGCCGGGAAGCCTACCACAACCCTTATATGATGGCGGAAGTGGACCGACTCTATAATCCTGACGCCGGGGTTAAAACCCGGTTACAGATTATTGAGCAGATGTATCCCTATATTGAAGAGCAGCTCAGTCAGGGTTGTCATCTGGGCCATATTACCCGTCACCTGCTGGGACTGTTCCACGGCCAGCCGGGCGGACGTCAGTTCCGTCGCTACCTGAGTGAGAATGCCCACAAAGCGGGTGCTGATGTCGAAGTATTGAAACAGGCGGTTGCCCGAGTAGCCGCTTTCTAAAAGATTAAAGGAATTTTAAGTATGGAAAATCAGCTGGATCAGCTCAAAAAAATGACTACCATTGTTGCCGATACCGGCGACATCAATGCGATCCGTGACCTGAAACCGGTTGATGCCACCACCAACCCCTCCCTGTTGCTGAAAGCCAGCCTGGATCCGGCCTATCGCCCCTATCTTGAGCAGGCAAAGGCCTGGGCGTTAAGCCAGGGTGGCAGCGATGCAGAGCAACTGGCAAACATGACCGACAAGCTGGCGGTGCTGGCCGGCTGCGAAATACTCTCGCTGATTCCGGGCCGCATCTCCACCGAGGTGGATGCACGACTGTCATTTGATACACAGTCGACGATCGCAAAAGCTAAAAAGCTGATCGGCCTGTATAACGAAGCTGGTATCAGCAATGACCGGGTACTGATTAAGATCGCCTCCACCTGGGAGGGAATTGAAGCGGCCCGGCAGCTGGAAAAAGAGGGTATCAACTGCAACCTGACTCTGCTGTTCGGCTTTGCTCAGGCGGTTGCCTGTGCCGATGCCGGCGCGTATCTGATCTCACCTTTTGTCGGCCGCATTCTTGACTGGTATAAAGCCAGCAGTCCTGAAGGCACCGACCTGAGCGGCCCGAGAGATCCCGGGGTTCAGTCTGTCAGCCGTATCTACAACTACTACAAGCAGCATGGCTATAACACTGTGGTGATGGGCGCCAGTTTCCGTAACAGCGAAGAGATCCGTCAACTGGCGGGCTGTGACCGGCTGACCATCAGCCCGGCACTGATCTCTGAGCTGGCGGAAACCCGATTCCCGCTGGACCAGAAACTGTTTGCCAGCGCCCCGCTCTGCGATGAACCAAAGCTTGGAAACAGCGAACAGGCATTCCGCTGGGCGATGAATGAAGATGCGATGGCCACCGAAAAGCTGGCTGAAGGGATCCGCAACTTCGCTGCCGATCAGGTGAAACTTGAACAACTGCTCAGCCAGCTATAAACCGGCTGAAAACAATGAACGCTTGACGCTTAAAAGCGTTTTACCACAGAGATCACAGAGGACACGGAGAAATACTATTAAGATTTTCTCTGTGTTCTCTGTGGTGAGTCTGCTTCAGAGTATAAAGGCCCCTGCTCCAGTACTATCTAGCGCGAAGAACCTTTTTAACCGGTCAGCGCTGTTATAAGCCGCCCACCAGCGTGTATTTAATCTCCAGATAGTCATCCATACCGTACTTAGAACCCTCACGGCCAGTACCCGACTCTTTAACACCGCCGAACGGTGCCACTTCGGTTGACAGAATGCCATCGTTAACCGCGACCATACCGTACTCCAGTGCTTCGGACACGCGGAATACTCGGGCATAATCGCGGGTAAAGAAGTACGCCGCCAGACCAAACTCGGTATCGTTGGCGATCTGAACCGCTTCCTCTTCCGTTTCAAAGCGGAACAGCGGTGCAACCGGGCCGAATATCTCTTCATGGGCCAGGCGCATGTCCCCGGTGATATCCGCAACAATGGTCGGCTCGAAGAAATTTCCCCCAAGCTCGTGCGGCTTACCGCCGGCAACAATACGGGCACCTTTCGCCACGGCATCGTCAACCATCGCCGTCACTTTTTCCAGCGCCGCCCGGTTAATCAGCGGCCCCTGCTGAAATTCACCCTCCGAGCAGTTACCCACCTGCAGTTTGGCCACCTCGGCTGCATATCGCTGGGCAAATTCTTCATAGATGCCACTCTGAATCAGCAGACGGTTAGCACACACACAGGTCTGCCCGGAGTTGCGGTATTTTGACGCAATCGCCGCCGGAATCGCTTTATCCAGGTCGGCATCATCAAAGATAATCAGCGGTGCGTTGCCACCCAGTTCCATCGAGGTTTTCTTAACCGTATCGGCACACTGACGCATCAGTTGCTTGCCCACCGGAGTTGATCCGGTGAAAGAGAGCTTACGCACCGTCGGACTATCGGTCAGCGTCTTGCCCACTTCGATTGGACGCTTAGTGGTAACCACGCTGATAACACCCGCTGGAATACCGGCACGATCGGCCAGCTCCATCAATGCCAGCGCGGATAGCGGGGTATCTTCAGCGGGCTTGATAATCATGGTGCAACCAACCGCCAGCGCCGGGGCACATTTACGGGTGATCATCGCATTAGGGAAGTTCCAGGGGGTAATAGCCGCCGTCACGCCGATCGGCTCTTTGGTGACGATGATACGCTTATCAGCCGCATGGCTGGGGATAACATCCCCGTAGGCCCGCTTGCCCTCTTCCGCATACCACTCGATAAATGAAGCCCCGTAGAGTACCTCACCGGCTGATTCAGCCAGGGGCTTGCCCTGCTCCGCCGTCATCAGGGTGGCAAGATCGTCCTTGTTCGCCACGATCAGTTCAAACCACTTGCGCAGCAACACCGAACGCTCTTTAGCGGTTTTCTTTTTCCAGCTTTTAAATGCCACGTCAGCGGCAGCGATAGCCGCTTCGGTCTCTTCTGCGCCCAGATCAGGCACGGTGGCGATCTGTTCACCGGTGGCCGGATTGAGTACCGGGTTGGTTTCACCGTTCAGCGCATCAATCCACTGACCGTTTACGTAGGCTTGTTGTTTCAACAGAGAGGGATCTTTCAGGGTAATCATGTGTAACTCCAAAAACAGCATTACCGCCCGCTTTATCCTGCAGTGGGCGATAACTATTCAGTAGAACGTATTAGCAGAACTTTTGAATAGAACTTTTTAATAGCTCTTTTTAATAGAAATCTTTAATAAAACTAACTTTAGCAGAACTTATTAGAAGAATTTTTTTAGTTAATCTTTTAACCGCGCGATATGGCGACAGCGGGTTATTGCCCTGTCAGGCAATAACCTTATCGGCTTTCAACTGTGCGATATCAGCTTCACTCAGCCCCAAAGCAGAGAGTATCGGATCGGTATGCTGCCCTAGTGTGGGTGGCGCTGCGTTGTACTCGATCGGCGTGTGCGAAAACTTCACCGGACTCGCAACACCCGGCACATTCCCACCCTCCGGAAGGGGCAGATCGATCTGCATCTGACGATGTTTTACCTGCGGATCATCAAACACTTTATCCAGTGAATTGATCGGTCCGCACGGCACACCGTGCAGACCCAGATTCTCCAGCCACCAGTCACTGCTGTGACTGCGCATCAGTTCAGCCACCAGCGGAGTCAGCGCTGAGCGGTTTTCAACCCGCAAAGCATTGGTGGCAAAGGCGGGATTATCAGCCAGTTCCGGAGCACCTGCGAGGGCACAGAAACGCGCAAACTGAGTATCATTGCCCACCGCCAGAATGATATGACCATCTGCGGTAGGAAATGCCTCATACGGTACGATATTGGGATGGGCATTACCCAAGCGCTCCGGCGGTTTACCACCCACCAGATAGTTCATTGCCTGATTTGCCAGCGTTGCCACCTGTACATCCAGCAGTGCCATATCAATATACTGACCGATACCACTCTCATTGCGATGCAGCAGCGCGGCCTGAATGGCATTACAGGCATACAGACCGGTCATAACATCCACCAGCGCGACCCCCACTTTCATGGGCTGACCATCGGGATCTCCGGTGACGCTCATCAGGCCACCCATCGCCTGAATCATAAAGTCGTACCCGGCACGCTCAGCATAGGGACCATCCTGACCGAAACCGGTGACTGAACAGTAGATCAGAGCAGGATTAACGGCCTTCAGGCTGTCATAATCGAGACCGTATTTTTTCAGTCCGCCGACCTTATAGTTCTCAATAACCACATCGGACTCTGCCGCCAGACGTTTAATCAGCGCCTGCCCTTCCGGGGCGGTCATATCAATCGCAATTGAGTGTTTACCCCGGTTCGCCGCATGAAAATACGCGGCATCCGTGGGATTACCATCCTGGTCCTTAACAAACGGAGGCCCCCAGCCACGGGTATCATCACCGTAGCCAGGACGCTCCACCTTAATCACTTCGGCACCGAAATCCGCCAGCATCTGGCCGGCCCAGGGGCCGGCCAGAATACGGCTGAGATCGAGTACCTTGATATGACTCAGCGCGCCAGCCATCAGAAGAACGCCTGAATGCCTGTCATCGCACGACCCAGAATCAGGGCGTGAATATCATGCGTGCCTTCATAGGTATTCACCGCTTCCAGGTTCATCACATGACGAATCACTCCAAACTCATCGGAGATACCATTGCCGCCATGCATATCACGGGCAACCCGGGCGATATCCAGCGATTTACCGCAGTTATTACGCTTCATCAGCGAGATCAGCTCAACCGGGCAACGATCATCATCCATCAGGCGGCCCATCTGCAGACAGCCCTGCAGACCCAGAGAGATCTCAGTTTGCATATCCGCCAGTTTTTTCTGCACCAGCTGATTAGCCGCCAGCGGACGCTGGAACTGAATCCGGTCAAGGGTGTACTGACGGGCAGCGGTCCAGCAGAACTCTGCCGCACCCAGCGCGCCCCACGCGATACCGTAACGGGCTTTGTTAAGGCAGCCAAACGGACCTGCCAGTCCTTCAACACCCGGCAACAGGTTCTCGTCAGGCACAAACACATCTTCCATGACAATCTCACCGGTCACGGAGGCGCGCAGAGAGAACTTACCTTCGATCTTAGGCGCACTCAGTCCCGGCATGCCTTTTTCCAGCACGAAACCGCGTACCACACCGTCCAGCTTAGCCCAGACGACAAACACGTCAGCGACCGGAGAGTTGGTGATCCACATCTTCGCGCCTTTAAGGATATAACCACCATCGACTTTGGTGGCGCGGGTTTTCATATTATTCGGATCAGAGCCAACATCCGGCTCAGTCAGACCAAAACAGCCGATCCACTCACCGGAGGCCAGTTTTGGCAGATACTTCATCCGCTGCTCTTCAGTACCGTAAGCGTAGATCGGGTGCATCACCAGCGACGACTGCACCGACATAGCCGAACGGTAACCACTGTCGACCCGCTCAACTTCACGGGCGACCAGGCCGTAACACACATAATTGACTTCTGAACCGCCGTACTGCTCTGGCAGGGTAGATCCCAGCAAGCCGAGTTCACCCAGCTCCTGCATAATCTCGGTATGGAAAATCTCGTTGCGATTGGCTTCTGTAACCCGCGGCAGTAGCTGACCCTGACAGTAATCACGAGCGGCATCGCGTACCATCCGCTCCTCTTCGGTCAGTTGAGTTTCAAGGGAAAACGGATCTTCCCAGTTAAATGCAGGCTTTGTAGAAGATTTGCTCATGGAACACGCCTCTTGCTTCTCGTTAGTTGCAGCCACCGCCTTTGACAGCGATTTCCACCGGTTATAATAGGAATAATAACCGCATATTGTTCATTATTTTTTACAAAATCAAGTCCCAATAACCACTCTGGTGATCTCGATTTTGTCCTGATACTGATACTACCGCTCACCATTGTTAGCGGTATATGCCCCAACCGGGGTAGGTCAGGAAATCCGCTATAAACATCACCAACTGGCTTTCAGTATAGTTGTTATAGCAAACAGCTGAGATGATCTGCTGCCGACCGGCAGCGCCAGCCTGACAGCCTTTGTCTGAGGTATCGGTGCCCGCTATTCTGTTTAGAATTCTGCCCGCAGCCGCTTTTCATCTGCGGCTGTTTTATACATAGATCTGCTATCGTCAAATCTGCTAGGATGAGCCAATACCAAACCTTGAGGAGAGAATGTGCGCCAGAAACTGATCCGGATAATTTTTCTGATTAGCGGCTTGTTTTTCGTTCTGTTAGGAGTAATCGGACTACTACTCCCACTGGTCCCTACCACCCCTTTTCTGCTGGTCGCCGCCTTCTGTTTTTCCCGTAGTTCGGAACGTCTGCACCAGTACCTGCTCAACCACCGCTGGTTCGGACACTATATCCGTGATTGGGAAGAGCACGGTGTCATCCCGATGAAAGCTAAACTGTTTGCCAGCAGCATGATGCTGATAATGGTCAGCTACCCGCTGCTGTTCCTGAGTTTCCATCCCGGCTTGAAAGCGCTGGCCGGCGCAACCGTTGTATTTGCCCTCTGGTATGTCTGGAGTAAACCCTCAACACGCCCGCTATCTGCTGATAAAGAATTAGAGCCTCCCTTCAAGTAATCCTCCTGTGTATTAAAAACTGATCACAAAACAACCTGTATTAATTAAATTCAATAATTTGTGATTTTATATCAATTTACCTCATGTTTATTCGCCACCATAATCAGCCTCTCTTTCGGCACAGGTTCGTGCCCCGCTGAGCGGTTAATCAAAACTGCTCAGGAAGAGCTACTCAAAAACTATCAACAGGAGAAGATGGTGAAAACACATATTCCGGGCTTTCCCCGTATCGGCGCACAGCGCGAGCTTAAATTCGCACTGGAAAATTACTGGCATGGAAAAACCAGCCGCAATGAGCTGGTTGATATGGCAAAAACGCTGCGAATGCAAAACTGGAATATACAGGCCGAAAGCGGCATGGACTTCGTCACCGTCAATGACTTCTCCCTGTATGATCAGGTGCTGGACCATTCTGTACTGCTGGGGGTAGTCCCCCAGCGCTTCAGTGATGGCAGCTGCGACAGTTTTGATAACTATTTCCGCATGGCCCGGGGTCGGGCACCCTCCGGTAGTGCAACCCGTGCCTGTGAGATGACTAAATGGTTCGATACCAATTATCACTATCTGGTACCCGAACTGGCAGTTAATCAGCAATTTATTCTCAACCCGGAAAAGCTTCTGGCAGAGATCGCCGAAGCACAGCAGCTGGGACACCAGGTCAAGCCGGTGATCCCGGGCCCGGTAACCTATCTGTGGCTGGCGAAATGTGCCGCAGAGGAGTTTGATAAACTTACACTGCTGCCGGCCCTGCTGGACAGCTATAAAGGCCTGTTAAAACTACTGGCACGGAAAAATATCGACTGGGTGCAGATCGATGAACCGGCGCTGACGCTGGAATTAACACCTAAATGGCAGGAGGCATATCGCGAGGCCTATCAGACACTGAGCACGTGCGGCACCGGACTGAAGCTGCTGCTAACCACCTATTTTGGTGCGCTGGACACTAACCTCGACCTCACCGCTTATCTGCCCGTAGATGGCTTCCATCTGGATGCCGTACGTGGCTCAGATGAGTTCATCCGTTTCAGCGAGCGACTGCGGTCTGACCAGGTTCTCTCAGTGGGTGCGATTGATGGCCGCAATATCTGGAAAACCGATATCAGCGCCGTTGCCGAACGTCTTAAGCGAGTTGCCGATCAGCGGGGTGACAACTTCTGGTTATCCACCAGCTGTTCGCTACTGCATGTCCCGGTCGATCTGCAACAGGAAACCGGTTTTGATCCCGAGCTATACAGCTGGCTGGCATTTGCCCGGCAGAAACTGGCTGAGATCACCTTACTGAAACAGACACTGCAGGGTGAAAGCAGCGATCAGTTAGCCGCCAATCTGCGGGATGTAACCGCCCGGACACAATCCCAGCGGGTTCACCGTATCGAGGTGAAACGCCGGGTCAATGGGCTGATGCCGCAGGATGGTGAGCGTGGCCTGCCCTATGCAGAACGTGCCATCAGACAGCAGCAAAAACTGCAGCTGCCAGCGTTCCCGACCACCACCATCGGTTCTTTCCCGCAAACCACCGATATCCGCTCGGCCCGGGCCCGTTTCCGTCGCGGCGAACTGGATGAGATCACCTATACCGCCATTATGCAGTCAGAGATAAACGACTGCATCGAACGGCAGGAGCGCTATGGGCTGGACATGCTGGTGCATGGCGAGCCGGAGCGAAACGACATGGTTGAATACTTCGGTGAACAGCTGGAAGGCTATACCACCAGTCAACTGGGCTGGGTACAGTCCTACGGCTCCCGCTGTGTTAAACCGCCGATTATCTATGGCGATATTCTGCGCAAAGAAGCGATGACCGTCAGTTGGAGCCGTTATGCGCAATCACTGAGCAATAAACCGGTTAAAGGGATGCTGACCGGGCCGGTAACCATGCTGCAGTGGGCGTTTGTGCGGGACGACCAGCCCCGCTCTGAAACCTGTCTGCAGATCGCTCTGGCGCTGCGGGATGAAGTGGTTGACCTTGAGCAGGCAGGCATCGCTGCGATCCAGATCGATGAACCGGCGATTCGTGAAGGGCTGCCGCTGAAACAGTCCGAGTGGGAATATTATCTGCAATGGGCGGTCTATGCTTTCCGTGTTTCCGCCAGTGGCGTACAGCCGGAAACACAGATCCATACGCATATGTGTTATGCCGAGTTCAATGACATCATTCAGGCGATAGCTGATATGGATGCCGATGTCATCACCATCGAGACCAGCCGTTCCAATATGGAGCTGCTGGAGGTGTTTACTGAATTCAGATACCCCAACGAGATCGGCCCCGGTGTTTATGATATCCACAGCCCGAATACGCCAACAGTGGAGCAGATTCAGGCACTGATTGAAAAAGCCGCCACGCTGATTCCGGCCGAACGGCTCTGGATCAACCCTGACTGTGGTCTGAAAACCCGTGGCTGGGATGAAGTTGCCACCAGCCTGATCAATATGGTTGCAGCCGCTAAAATCCTGCGCGAGCAGCGACTGGCGGCATAACCCTCCTTCGGGTAACAACAGCGACAAGCACAAGGCCGGGAAGCAATTTCCGGCCTTTTCTGTTTCACATCCCTTTTCTGTTTCACATCAGCGCAATCATCTGATATTAATCTAATACGCTGTGTTACAAGGAGAACAGCATGGGTCAGCAATTCTCAGAACTGTCAGATAAACATATTGAATTTATCGCTGCGCAGAAAATCTATTTTATCGCCACAGCGGCACCCACCGGACATGTAAACCTGTCCCCCAAAGGCGGAGATTCCCTCCGGGTGATTAACTCAACAACCCTTGCCTGGCTGAACCTGACCGGCAGCGGCAACGAATCTGCGGCCCATGTGCTGCAGAATCCGAGAATGACCCTGATGTTCTGTGATTTTGAAGGTGCACCGCTGATTCTCAGAACTTACGGTGATGCCCGGGTGTTACATCAGGCTGATCCTGAATGGCAGCTATACTGCGAGCTGTTTCCCGCTACGGTTGCCGCCCGGCAAATATTCATACTGGATATCAGCCAGGTTCAGTCATCCTGCGGCATGTCAGTGCCCTATTTTGATTACAAAGGCGACCGTGATGCGTTAGCTAACTGGTCTGAGAAAAAGGGCAAAAGCGGTATCGAGGCTTACTGGTATAACCGAAATCGGCAGAGCCTCAATGGTTTCGATACGGAGATTGTCGAACGCTCCGGGATCAGTCCAGCTGAAGAATGAGCGGTGCTCTCAGGGGCGTTTCTCAAAAACGTCTGGCGCGTTTGCCCGGAGCTTAAATCAGGAGCAGGATATGGTTAATGTCGGTGAAAACATATGGATTTTCGAAGGGGCTGCGGTGCCGTTCTTTACCCTGCCCTACACCACACGCATGACCGTAATCAGACTACCGGGTGATGAGCTTTGGGTTCACAGCCCGATCGCCCTGACAGATGAACTGGTCCGGCAGATTGATCAGCTTGGGAGCGTTAAATATCTGATCTCACCCAATCATCTGCATCATCTGTTTATTCAGGCGTGGCAACATCACTACCAGGACGCACTGACATTTGGCACAAAAGGCGTGCAACAGAAGCGCCCGGATATCTGTTTTAATGCTGTTTTTACTCCGTATTTCAATGCCCCCTGGTCAGAACATATCGCCCAGCTACTCTTTACCGGCTCCCCTGTCATGGAGGAGTGTGTATTTTTTCATAAAACCTCTGAAACACTGATCGTTACCGACCTGATCGAAAACTTTGCCCCGGAATCGTTCACACCACTGAAACGGTTCGTGGCCCGGGCGGCAGGCATTCTGGCGCCGGATGGCAAGATGCCTCTGGACTGGCGACTCAGCTTTATGTTCAGCAAAGCTGAAGCGAAACGGCATCTGCAAAACATATTACACTGGCACCCGAAAAAGATCGTAATGGCCCACGGGCAGATAATCACCCGCGAAGCAGAACTGTTTTTAAAGCGATCTTTTAACTGGCTGAACATCGACTGAGCCCGCCCTGGACACCTCAGTCACTCACCCAAATTTATCTGGAGTATGAACCATTGCCCCACTGTATCGTTGAATATTCAGCAACACTCGGATCCCGGCTTAGTCCATCAGAACTGATGCAAAACGTTTATGCGAGCGCACTGAAATCCGGCCTGTTTGAGGGACCGGATATTAAAACCCGCGCACTGGCATACGACAATTGCCTCACAGGTGCAGAACCTGCTGATTTTATTCACGTAACACTAAGGATATTAAGCGGAAGAACTGATGCACAAAAACAGCATTTAACGTCTACAGTACTGACGGGATTAACCGACCTGAATCTGACTCAAGTCTCGTTGACCGTGGAGGTCGACGATATTCACCGTCACAGTTATGCCAAACAGCTTGGCTGACACTGGCAGCAGCGACATAGTCACCTGCCAGTAATGCATCCAACAGAGTGTGTCGCCACAGAGTTTGCCAACCGGCTAGTGGGTCATCATTATTCGGAATTCACCTGGCCAGCGCGACAGGTTCTGTGATCGCCTTTTCAGTGCTTAATTCAGCCGCATAAAAACAGAGCGTTGACCCGTTCTTTTTGGCCGCATACATGGCACTGTCAGCGGCAGCGATCAGATCGACCCGGTTAGCCCCATCTTTCGGATAAAATGCGACACCGATACTGTTTGAAACCCGAAGTTCAGTCCCGGACAACTTTATCGGTTCCTTCAGACAGGCTGTCAGCTTGTTGGCGATAACGCTGACATCAGCGACCCCGGGGCTGCCCGGCAATATAAGGGTAAACTCATCCCCTCCCAGCCGCGCCAGGGTATCACTGTCACGTAATACACTACTGAAACGCCGACTGATCTCCATGAGTAGCTGATCACCAACATCATGGCCTAACGTATCGTTCACCGCTTTAAAGCCATTCAGATCCATATACAGCAATCCCGCTGAGCCGTTATTCCTCCGACATAGCGCGATAGTGTGCTCCACCCGGTCAATAAACAATCGCCGGTTTGGCAGCCCGGTCAGCGAGTCATAAAAGGCTAACCGCCTCATCTCCGCATTGGCTTGTTTCAGTTCATCGGTACGCAGACTAACCAGCCGGCTCAACCTTTCATGATAGCCAAAAGCGGACAGGACAATCAGTACCGCCAGAGAGCCAAACAATACCTCTGCAATCAGAAAGTTCAGACTGTCACCGACCTGTAGCGCGGTCACCTCTTCGGCACTGACATGCAGATTAAAGGTCCACTTATGGTTCGCGAACTCAATCTCAAACAGATGGCTCAAGCCCTCCCCGGCAGCGGTATCGGTCATAATATCCGCGTTACCAAACACTTTGTCTGTCGGGTTATCATTTTCGTAAACATAGAGGTTGATATAATCCAGCCGTTCATCGATCTGACTGTTATTGAGTATTTCAGCAACCAGAAAGACTCCGACGACAAAGCCCCGGAGTGATTCAAGCCCTCCAAGCGAACTATCCCCCGCAACAACCTGCTTAAACACAGGCGAGAAGATAAGAAACCCAGGCTCATCCTTGTCTGACTGCACCAGCTGAATGATATCGGTCGCCGTATCTTTGCGGGTCGCTTTGCTCAGCAACATGCTTTGCTTGCGGGCTTCATTGGAGAAAACGTTGAAGCCTAACGCTGGACGATTCTCTTGCAACGGCTGAATATACTCAACCACCACCAGCGGATCAGTCGGCAGCAGCGGCTGCCCTCTTATCTTAAATGCAGGATCTACCTCAGCCTGGGCGTGCTGTTCAAATTCGGCGCTCTCGCCCTGCCCGATCAGATTATTCCATGAGATCGCAGTGAATCCTGGCAGGTGGGTCAGAGACGCGCGGGTATAATCGCTAAACACCTGCGGATTGATCTCTTCTGCCTGCGCCAGCCTGCGGCCCAGAGAGTCCAGGGCATCCAGATAACTACTCATATGCTGCTGCAGTATGTTTTCAACCGCTTCAGATTTCAGTTCGAAATCATTTTTGGTCTTAGCCACCACTGAATCTTCGATATACTGCTGCGCCACCTGAAACGCCGTAATCAGGGTAAACAGAGGGATCGATAGCGACTTCAGCAAACGGAACCAGGTGGCCTTATCCGGTTGATAGATAAACATCGCCAGCATAAGCGGCGTTACCAGAATGACGCCTAAAAAGTCCCCTATCCACCAGATCAGCACATTATTCCAGTGCTGCTGTAATGCGATATCCCCGCTTTGAGCAAAGTTCAGCGCGCTATTCCCCACTACCGCACTTATCAGACAGCAGAGAAAGGCTATACCGATAAATCCCGCCACATGGGAGTATGAGGGGGCGTCGAGAATATTGATGCGCCGGAGTTGCAGAACCCTGTAATTGATCCACGCCTGAACCACAGAGCCCAGAGCGATAACCCCGGAGGTCAGGACAACCGGAAGCCCCAGCTCACCGTGGTGCCACAAATAGTTGCCCGAATTAAACAGAAGAGAACCCACAAAGATAGCGGGCAGAAAACGTTTACCAAAGATCAGGCAGCCGGCCAGCGCCACGCCGGCTGAGGGCCATAATGAGACGATCTGCGCCTGAGGGCTAAAACTGGAGAAAAAGAACGCAAGTCCAATATAGAACAGCAAAAAAACAGGATATGTGGCTCTGCCTACCGGATTCAGTTGAACGTTCAAAATGCTGACGATGCCCCATATAACCAAGGTATGAGCTGATGTAACGGTAAAGCCTTCCAAACCGCCGTTTAATTACAGGTAGTGTAATGCTGACCATCCTAACAGGTTTTGGTTATAAATATGAGCCTCCAAACGTCGCAAATAACCGAATACAGATCAATATCCCGGCAATAATAAGTGTCCACACCTACTGTCTTATATTACCGACACACGCCCACTCTAGCGTCATTCAGCATTGCCTGAGTCACTAACGTGCGGCACTAAAACGCGTCGCTACTACTGACACAAATCTGTGAAGCTATTAAACAGATTCAGTGACTATGGAGCAGTCTTTTAAAACAGGCATCGAACTACTTCATTAAAGTTAATAGCGCTTTATAAAAATATATGGGTTTTTTTTCATGATCTGAACAGATCATATCGAATTGTCGGCTCTGCCGCATTTAACCAGACAGAGCATTATGTATCATCCTGAGCTTCTGAAGAGAAAACCTACCGCTAAAAACGTATACACCATAATCAGCGTGAACAAAGTCTGCGTAAACAAAGCCAGCAGCACTCACTCAACAGGCTAGCAACAGGAATTCCAGAGGTCAGTTGATTACACCATTGTCCGGTATTGTAAAATCAATGCGATAATATCGTGATCGCTGGATACAGCCGCCATCGCATCGTTCATCGTGCGGCGCTGGGGAAGCGATATATTAAACTTATTACGCAAAACCTCATTGACCTGCTCATCAGAGTCAGGATCAAATTCCTTTCCGGCAAAGTTACATATTCGCTGCAGTGTAAACGCTCGGGTCGCCATTAATACAATATCCAATCCTGTAGTGATATGAATCTATCTGGTAAAGACACTCACCTTATTACCGGCAAATGATGTCAGCGCCAACAAACGGCATTACCGCTGAAAGAGAGATAAAACGGGTTCTGTAAGGGGATAAAGGGTAACTGCGCTCTGCATAACTGAGCGCGGCTTAGTTTATCTGCTGACGATATTACTTGTCCTGGGGCTTTCCTAATACGATATGACGTGGGCCGCCATTATTTTCTCGTCCGGAAACACCTTTTTCTATTTTCTGGATCTCACCGCCGGCCTTAAGAAATGCGGCTGTCTGTTCTGCAATTGAATCGTGAGTCTGACTTGCCGCTGCTTTTTTAGATTTAACTGCCATAAAAGAACTCCTTTTGAGTAGTGACAATCGATTATATCATTTTTCAGTTCTCTCCGGGCGATATTTCACTAAAGGGGTTATGTCTCAGAGAACCTACAATCAAGCCCCCTTATTTATCCTGACTCACTGATTTAAACGGCAGAAGCCCAAATATAGCTAAAACCCTCCCCAACCCGGCCTCTTCATAGTGATTTTCCCACAGTCGATGGATTTATCCTGCGCTCGCAACCTATGATCGATCTACGCTCTTCTGCAGATAACAGGCGATTAAACCGATACACAGTCCCCAGAACGCACTGCTGATGCCCAGCAGATTGAGGCCCGATGCGGTCACCAGAAAGGTTAACAACGCCGCCTCTCTCTCACCGGGATCGGCCAGTGCAGCAGAGAGACTGTTACCAATGGTACTCAGCAGCGCCAGTCCCGCTATCGCCATCACCAGCGCCGTGGGAAACGCGGCAAACAGAGAAGCGATCGTCGAACCAAACAAGCCGGTCAAGAGATAGAATCCCCCAGCCCAGACCGATGCCATATAACGCCTGGAGCGGTCATGTCCCGCTTCGTTGCCCATACAGATTGCCGCAGTAATCGCCGCCAGGTTATATGAGAAGCCACCGAAGGGTGCCAGCACTACCCCGGTAAAACCGGTCCAGGTGAGGAGCGGCGAAACCGGTGTGTCGTAACCATTGGCCCGCAACACTGCGACACCGGGCACATTTTGCGAAGCCATGGTGATAATAAACAGCGGCACCCCCACCCCGATAATGGTTTGCAGATTAAAGGCCGGCGTCACCCAGAGCGGGGTCGATAACTGCCAGTTCAGCACCTCGATATTGAGTTGCCCCTGAAACAATGCGGTGACAGTGCCGGTCAGCAATACAATAGGAATGGTATAGCGCGGCACAGCAAGCTTAATCACGATAAAGGTCGCCAGCATCAGTCCTACCAGCAGCAGATTGGATTCCATCACCTTAAACAGATCGATGCCAAACTGCAGCAGAACCCCCGCCAGCATCGCCCCCGCTAACGACATCGGCACATGATGCATTATCTTTTCGAACCAGCCGGTGATACCACACAACAAGATCAGACCGGAACTGAAAATAAAGATACCTATCGCCTCATTGATCGGTACACCGGACAGCGCCGTCACCAGCAGTGCAGCCCCCGGAGTGGACCAGGCGGTCAGTACCGGTGTACGAAAATAGAGGGATAACCCGGCACTGGTCAGCCCCATACCGATACCCAGAGCCCATAACCAGGAACTGATTTGTTCCGTCGAAGCACCCGCCGCAGCGGCCGCCTGAAAAATAATCACCGCAGAACTGGTATAGCCTACCAGTACCGCCACAAACCCCGCTGAAAGGTGAGACAGACTGAACAATCCTGCGACACCTTGCCGATTCCTTGTTGATCCCATGCTGACAACCCCATACACTCTGCGAACAGCTTGTGCGTTATAACGTCCAATTTTGGAAAGAGTATCATTGTGCGTTATAGCGTACAATTAAAAATTAAGTCTCATCCCTCAACCGGAAGCCGCGATGCAGGAAATAAATCTTTACCTCGCCACGACCTTAAAAAAGCTCAGACAGGAAAAAGGCTGGAGCCTCGACAAGGCCGCCAGTGAAACCGGCGTCAGTAAGGCGATGTTAGGCCAGATTGAGCGGGGCGAATCCAGCCCGACAATCGCCACTATGTGGAAGATATCGACAGGGTTTCATCAATCACTTTCCAGTTTACTTGAGCCACCAGCAGCGGAAAGCAGCAACACCCGTATTCGCCCTCCGTCAGCACAACCCACGTCCCTGGCCAGCGATGGTGCCCCGATTGTGCCCATCTTTCCCTATGAGGAACGGTTTGGATTTGAGATGTTTGAGTTAACCCTGCAGCCGGGCTATGAACGACTCTCTGAACCTCACATTCAGGGCGTAACAGAGCACGTCGTGGTGCTGAGCGGTGAGCTGGAACTACTCGTCGACGGAGAATGGATTCAACTGAGTAAAGGCGCATCTGTGCGTTTTTCCGGCGATACGCCCCATGGCTACAGAAATTGCAGCCAGGCTCCGACAATATTCCACAACATCCTTCACTACGCTCAGAAGGGTGCATAACTTAAAGCAGCGAGCCACCTTTTCACGACAGACATCATCCCTGTCGCCATTTTTCGACTACGCTTAATTCTGAAGCTGGAACAGTCTATTAAGGGCAGGAGATAAAGATGTCTGATCACCATACATACAGGAAGATAGAGGTTGTTGGTTCATCCGCCAAAGGCACAGACGATGCGATCCGTAATGCACTGGCTCAATGCAGCAAAACGATCAAACATATCGACTGGTTTGAAGTTATCGAAACCCGCGGGCACGTTGTGAATGGAGAAGTCGGCCACTTTCAGGTGACCCTCAAGGTTGGCTTCAGGGTAGAAAACAGCTGATCAATATCAGGCGTGTTCAGCGCCAGCGACAAACCGGTTTAGGCGAGTGAGCAGCTTAACCGATTTATTCAGGTAAGTAGCTCACTCGGATAAAAAGCTTATTCGGGTAAAAGCTATAGCGCTGTATGTTGAGCTGAAAACTTAACGCCGCCGGGGCTTTCTGGCAGAACGCCCGGACTTACTCCGCGGGCTTTCACCGGATTTGGGTGAATAACCAGAACCGCCTCCCGATCTGGTTTTCTGTTGATTGCGCGGCGCGGCTTTTTTCTTATTCTGACCCGATGGCTTTTTTTTCTGCCCGGTTGGCGCTTCCGATGATGAGGCCGCTGCGGCTTTTAAAATCAGCTTCAATTCAGGCTCGGTCAGATCCCGCCATTCGCCCACCGGCAAACCTTTGAGATCGACATTCATAATGCGCACCCGTTCCAGCTTTGTGACTTCGTAATGGAAGTGTTCACACATGCGGCGAATCTGACGATTCAGGCCCTGGATCAGGGTGATACGAAACACCTTGGGGGCCTCTTTAGTGATCTTGCATTTTTTGGTGACCTTACCAAGCATCGGCACCCCGGCACTCATTCCGGTAATAAACTCATCGGTGATCGGCTTGTTCACCGTTACCAGATACTCTTTCTCATGCTTATTTCCGGCACGCAGAATCTTATTCACCAGATCGCCATTATTGGTCAGAAAAATAAGCCCCTGAGAATCTTTATCCAATCGGCCGATGGGAAAGATCCGGGTGCTGTGATTGACAAAATCGACGATATTGTTGCGCTCACTTCCCTCCGTGGTACTGACAACGCCCACCGGTTTATTCAACGCAATAAAAACAAGATCTTCCGCTTCTTCAGGATCAATCGCCTGCCCGTTCACCTTCACCAGATCCCCCGGGAAAACCCGGTCACCGATAGCGGCGCGCTTACCATTGATAAACACATTACCCTGCTCAATAAAACGATCTGCGTCCCTGCGGGAACAGATACCACTGTCACTGATATATTTATTTAAACGGGTTGATGTGTCACTCAACATAGATTCATGTCTCAAAAATGGGGGCTGAAATGGCTTATCAGATGAAATCTGAACCGGGTAATCATCTGAATTATGCGTATTCTTGACCAAATGACCGGCTGGCGCCAGTCCTGTAGTGAAATTAAAGGTTAAATTAAGAGCGAAAATAAAGGGGAATATTAAGGCTGAAACGGATTTACCCCTTTTCCACCATCTGCCTGAGTTTGTTGAGGGTGTTGAGGTTCCTTCCAGTGGCTGACACGCCTAAGCATTTTTCCAGACCAGCGACCAGTTTTGACCGGCCGATCCCATTCGGAGCGTGTAGATAGAACACCTTACCCTTTAGCTCAAAACGCTCATGCTCAGATGCCAGCGCCACAAGTTTGTCCATATCAGGCTGAGGCTCCAGCGCTGAAAAATAAAAATGAACTGATTTACCATCAGCCAGACCATAGGGGTTATGCTTCACAGCCGCTGCAAACTCATCCGCATCCAACACGATAATTTCAGGCCGGAAGCCAAACCTCGATTCAATCTCAGCGATTAAACTGGCGTCAGGCTTCGCTATTCCCTTTAAAACGACATTGCCACTCTGAATATAGGTTTTAACCTCATCGAAGCCGTTCTCCTGCAACAGCAAACTAAGATCCCGCATCGGCAGGATATTTCGCCCACCCACGTTGATCCCTCTGAACAGTAAAATATAGGTTTCTATCATAATGCGCATTTCCCTGCAGGAAGAGGACCACATAATAAAACCGATCCGCCTTGATTGCTCATCGCAGAACGTCTGGTATCAGATTTACCCAGCTCTGACATCGGTGCCATACACAGATAACTATGCAGCACCTTGGTGTACTTTGACTTATTAGATGCTGCTAGCACGGCACC
This sequence comes from Amphritea atlantica, assembly GCA_024397875.1. Lineage (NCBI taxonomy): Bacteria > Pseudomonadati > Pseudomonadota > Gammaproteobacteria > Oceanospirillales > Oceanospirillaceae > Amphritea > Amphritea atlantica. The sequence continues at coordinate 962,449 of CP073344.1, read as the reverse complement.
ACCGAAAGCGCCGAACCAACCGCGTTAGCTATACCATTGATTATTTCAGTTGTAACTCTGGCCTTGTTATACGCTTCCTACACTATTTACAATATTTAATTTAATTCATGGGTTTTGTTGGGAAAAAACCATAGCGTCCTGAGTTTTTCTTAGTAAACTGAGTAACTTGCCTTCCTGAACTGTACTTATTCGGTATAGACTTTTTATTTTCAAAAACAATAATCTGTTTAGATTTCCAGTCTGCCAAGCTATCAAAAAACTTAATATTTACATCCGTATCACTAAGGTCATCTGCCTCATTATCTGGCTCCTCATAGGCAAGTAATGGCGAATCAAGTATGGAAAAACCTAAATGAGGAAGCTCATTCTCTTCTGTGTACTTCATCAGTCCGAGAGTGGCTGCAGCATGCGTAATAGCACGGTGTCCTTTGCCATTACTAATTCTATGCTTCCCATTAATAACAAAATCACCTGTCTCCTTATCAAAGTGAACATCATTAGAATTAGGCAACCCCCACTCTTGTAGAAAGCTCCTTACTTCTTTCGAAAGCTTAAACAAAGCGCTTGTTGGCAACGTCCTTTCGCTTTCCTCCTTTCCTTTAGATTCTTTTTTCGGAGCTGAATTTTCTAACTCTTCTTTCTTTCTAGTTAAGAGAATTAGTTGCTCATGCTGCTTTATTGAATCATCAAGTTCGAATTTTAAATTATAGAATTCTGTGTAATTTGTACGCTGTTCGACTAATTCAGGGTTCACAATAGCTAATTCTTTAGCAACAGAAGATATTTTTTCCTCTATACCCGGCAATTGTTCATTAATTGATTCCAACTCTGAACTAAGATTGTTCACTGTAAATTTAAGCTCACCATTAAGCCCTTCAATCTTTGACTTTTCTGATGCCGCAGCTGCAACAACATCTTTAATATCTTTATCGCAATATTGATGAGTTTTATCTTCAGAAACAAGCCTTCCACACGTAGGGCATTTTTCATAAGGCAATGCTTCTAGCAAAGTTCCTGTTTCAGAGATACTTTCCAATCTAGCTATATCTGAAGCATACTGCTTTTGCAGCAGTTTGAACCGAGATAACATTTCTACTACTTCATTAATCCTGTTGCTCTTGAGTTCTAATTCATCTCTAAAAGCAGCCCGGTTACTCACTAAACTATTGTAGTTTTCTTCATTGGCATCAAGGGTAAAACGTTCTTCCAATATAGTCTGTGACAACCTCTTATCTTGCTGTCTAAGCTCCGTCAATGAATTTTCTAATGTAGATATATCCCCTAACGACCTGCCCTGTTCTTCTATTAGTTCCTTTAATACCTCTATTTTTGCTTCTCTAGATAGAGCTTTTTTTTCAACTTCTGCTGGCAACAGTGAGCTATCATCCACCCCCGTAAGAATAAATTTTAACCTAGACTTATGCTCAGTTATTTTTGTGAATTGTGTACTAATATATGGCGAGGATTCTTTTTGAATATTGGCTTCATTAACAACAGCAAGATCTAGAGAATTCCTTAGAGTTAAACTAACCAGTCCATTCTGCGCATTTTTTTTAAGTTTTTTGTTAGATAAATTAACTTTCTCGAGTATGAAAGAAGATATACTTTTGATCGTTTTAGTTTCACTTTTAGGCCTTAGAATGACAGGATCGATATCTAGTGGTTTTCTTTTATGTAATCCTTCGAAACACTCATAATCACCACCCTCTATACTTCTTACAAAAGTGAAGTACTCTGATTTAGGAAATTCCACACCTAGGATTACTTGATCATAACCTTCATGTTCAGGGAGCTCTTTCAGGGGCTTTTCTGTACCCAGCATAAAATCAATCCCATCCAAAACGGATGACTTACCTGTATTTGAAGGGCCATATACTAAATTCAAACCACTTCTGAATTCTATTTCTGCCGATTCTTTTACGGGGCCAACAAAAACAATAAACCTAATTTCCATCTCAATAATACTCAGCTATTTTTTGCAATTGACATCTCTGCGATTTGGAATTCATTTTTCCAACGATCAAATGCGGAATTGAAGATTTCTGAGAACAAGCTATCACCGTAATCGTTATACATCGTGACAGCCCACTGTGCTCTTTGACTAAGTTCTTTTATATATTCATTTGTTAAGCTTTCGATAAAGACACTAGCAAGCTCTGTTGCACAGTAATAGAAGCCATCAGGTGTTATCACTTTCTGTACAAGCCTTTTGCTTTCCATAAGAACAAGACCATTTTCAACTAACGGTCTCCTCACCAGAAGCTCACCACTTCTTTGTAAAATATTCGGATGTAGGCTTGGTGGAGCATTTTCAATATCTCCGGTATGAACAACAATATGATCTAAAGCTAACAGTTGCTGTATATCGAATTTATTAGACAGATCAACAACTAATATACATATAGATCGCACTCCAGTTTCTAGAGCACTGTTGAATATGAAATCTGAATGTAGAGTTTCACTCATCATCTTCTAACCATTTTAATTTGTCGTCATTAGCCAATTGGTGACATATACCATATCTATCTTTCACTCTGATAGTTTCAAATAACCCATTTGAATCAAGAGGCACCGACTTTGACACGCTTAAAACAGCCTTAAGTTTAATTAGACCATTTTCATAATCGTCTTCTGCTGTATCTATAACTCCATCAAACATGTCATTTTGAAGCTCTTCAAATGTGCCTAGCGGGACAGAATCTCGTGCAAAGGTTCTCAATGATTCAGCAAAGTAGAACGATTCTCTTTGTCTAACAAAATGTTTTGTAAGATCGGGGAAACAATCAATCTGGAAGTCTTGTTGTTTAATACCTTTACTATCAGCATAAGCATTATGTAATTGTTCTATATAGCGAGCTTCATTATTTTGAAAAACCTCAGGAGGCTTTAAAGGCGCTGGACGCTCTTTTAACCCACCACCAAACCTTATTGAGTAATATGGAGTTTCTCTATATTCCTCGACAACTTCATTTACTGGTTTATATTTAAAAATACTAAAGTCAAAGCACAAGACGAATTTCTTAAAATCTCCCTCAAGTGAAATTTCTTTGGTTGCAGTTATACTCTTCGAACACCAGCCATCCCACTCTTCTAAAAGCTTATCCTTCAATTTATCTGAATTCAATAATAGCTTTTTAAGTGATGGGCCACAGTCCTTTGGGGAAAAAAAGTAATATTTTATTGGTTTCGTCAAATTCCCATTATATACATGCCACAATAACTTACCGATCTCAGGAATTGCAGTTCCTGGTGCCAAAGGGTCACCTTTATAGTATTTGCATTGATAATTTTCCCAGCTTCCAGAAAACCCATTATCAGTGTAAAAACAGGCAACATCTACTCCAAAATCATTTGCTCCACCTAAACGTGTTACAAGGTGATACTTTGATTTCTGAAATGTTCCCCATTCCTCTAGAAAATACTCCCACTCTTCGGCAGAGAAAAGAAATAAGTGCTGCCTAGGAGTTATTAATTTTCCATAAGAAACTTGACGAAAAGACGCTGAATCATTTTCACTCTTTGGTTTAGCTAATTCGAGAGCATTTAAGTCGATATCTAACACTTACAAAATTTCCATTTTCTAGGCATGGTTCCCACGCTTTGTATTATAATTCGAATCTTGGGCATTCATGTGACTAAATTCACCGTATAACGCTTGCAGCAGGTGACGCGCAACGAGATACGAGTGAAGCGTTCCCTCTGCCTGCACTTATTAAGCATTTTTTGTCGGCCTATACGCAACGATATTTACAACACCTTTGCCCTTGAATTTTGTCATTTCAAATTCATTGCTAAGGCTAGCTATGATTTCTGGCAATTTTGTTACCCCATATGACCGAGGATCAAAATCTGGCTTAGATCTCTTAACGAAACTACCTGCGGCGGCAACGTTAGCCCAGCCCTCATCATCCTGATATTGCTCCCAAGCCTTACGTAAAACCGAAACTAGCTCTTTTGCATCACTCGACACATCTTCATCTTTGCTCGCTTGCTTGGGAGCACGAACAGCTGTTGGCGTAGGCTCTTCTAACTCCAAGTTCTCAGTAAAAATAAAATCATCGCAAGCATTACGAAAGGATATGGGGGTTTTCTTTTGACCCACGCCAAAGACAAATATCTCAGATTCACGCAGCCTCGCGGCTAGCTTGGTAAAATCACTGTCACTTGAAACAAGTGCAAAAGCATCGAACTTATTAGAATAAAGCAAATCCATAGCATCTATGATCATTGATGCATCAGTTGAGTTTTTCCCCGTTGTATAAGCAAATTGCTGGATTGGCTGAATAGCTAGTTCATTCAAGCTTTGTTTCCAGTTCTTTAAGTATTCGCTAGACCAATCACCATAAGCACGCTTAATAACAATGTGCCCATGAGCTGAAATTTCATCAAGGATAGCTTTAACCTTTGAATACTGGGCATTGTCTGCATCAATCAATACAGCAATTTTTTTGTGGTCATCTAAATCTTTCATTGAAAATCCATTTTTCGATACAGAGGATGCTTAACAGCTTAATTGTGCGCGTGCTCATATGCACGGAAGTGAAATACGTGTAAAAAACGATTAACTAATTGAATAAAATACACTTTTTGAAAACTCCCTTTCATTTGGCTCCGTGTAAATGCGCTTGCGCGTTATCCCCAAATCACTCTGCGCACTATCCCGTGATAGATATGTATAACACGTTGATTTTATGAGAACTGTGGTCAACTATCCGATGATAACGCGCACGCGTCAAGATCTTTTATGGGCAATACGCGCGAGCAATGGGTGATATCAAAAATCAGCTGTCTGGCCATACACGTTTATACTCTGAATCAGTCACCTGATAACCGTTGTCTGTTAACGAAAAAAGCCAACACATCTCTGCATTAGCTTTTTCAGAATATCGGCCACGCTAAACGGCGAAAGGCCGGGCCTGGCTCGTTCCCACGCTCCTGAGCGGGCATGCATACCTTGCTCGAGATGAAAGGTTTCTGAGATTAAAGGGCTTTGCCCCCTGTAATTCGTAATCCCTGTAATTCCAAAAAAGTGGAGCTGAAATGGCTTATCAGGTGGCACCAGAGCCGGGTAACTATCGGAATTATGCGTATTCTTGACCAAATGACCGGCTGGCGCCAGTGTTGTGGTGTAATTAAGCGTGAATTTAAAGCAGAAAGGGAATATGCAGGGACGCTCTGCAGAAAAGTTCATTTAGAACACTCATCTAGTAAGCTCTCAGAAAAAGCTCATCAAAATGAGCTCAGCGGATTAGACCGTGTATTACAGCGAAACAACCAACACTTCAGATCGGGAAAATAAAATCCGGGGATTTTACTCCCCTCTGTTTTTCTCTGCGGACGATATCAGGACGCAAACACCACATTTGAACCGTTTGATTTGTAGGGCTGGGTCATCACATTTTGCTTTATCGTCGATGAGGATGTACGCGGGTTGTAGGCCACTTGCCTGATCTGCTTGCCTTCCGATTCCAGATACGCTTCTACCGCGACATTGTGAGGCTGGCTTCCCCAGTCTTCACCAATCACGAAAATATCAGCACCTACCTCTTTGCAGCCAGAGACATATTCCAGTTCATAGTAAGGCAACACAATATCAACACAGCGCAACGCCCTCAGCATCTCCATCCGTTGTTCCAGCGGAATAACAGGAACATTGGGCTTGTAAGAGCGGACAACTTCATCTGAAGCAACGCCAACGGCCAGCACAGCCCCTAATGACTTACAGTATTCGAGTAACGCAACGTGGCCTACATGCAATAAATCAAACGTACCTACGGTATATACAATCATGGGCAGTTTATCCCCTCAATAAATTATTTTAAGTGCCGTTGGTAACGACATTATTGCCAGTACTGTTACCAGTTATAGAAGCTTCCAACTGTAAATACTGGTGATTCCGAGCGTATAAAACGCAAGTAAAAAAACGTTTCTGGGATTGCCAGAAAGTTTTGGGGTTTTAATTTGAGAAACATTGAGTACAGCAAGCCCTACGGCGCTGACATAGAAAAGCACAGCGAATATCTCCCGGGGAATAACGCCCTCTAAGAGGAAGATAAACACCAGCGCAATATTGTTGTTATCCATGGCCAGGCCGGTATATCTGGACTGGTCTGATAAGCCATAGGTACTAAAGTAACTCAGGCGTATCGCGCTGGCAGCAATGACAATGAAAGCCGCAGGCAGGAAGACAGGATCGAACCGCCCATAACTCAGTAACAGAATCGCCGGCGTGACCCCATAGCTGACAATGTCGATCACCAGATCGAGTTGCCCGCCAAAAATCCGGTCATTACCGGTGCGCCCCTTCATGCGTCGCGCCACCAGACCATCGGCCCAGTCGAAGGCAACGGCCCAGATCATGCCGATCATAGCGGCTTCGTAAACGCCGATAATACAGAAATAGATTGCTGACAGTGTGCAGGCCAATCCGGCTAGCGAACAGAGATTAGGCAGGTCTTTCACATAGGAAAGAATCGCGGGTTGTAACGTATGAACGTCTTCAGTAGTTGTAGTCATGGTGCTCCTGACAAAAAAGGAAAAATCAACAACGCACCATCACTCGCTGAAAAATCATGGGCAGTAGCTGCTCAAAATCAGAGTTATGCTAAAAATCGGGCTATTCCCATGTGTAATGAGAAGCACTGACAGTCGGTGCGATAAATCTTCTCTACTCGCGTAATGGCAAATAGGTGGAAAAGGGTCGAAAAAAGCGCTTTGAAAAAGCTCTTAAAGAAAGCTAAGGAAACAAGCTCTGAAAAGGTCGATAAAAACCGCTTCGAACAATCAAGCTAAAAATAAGGAGAATAAAGGCGTGCTGGCCAGTAGGCCCGATACAGGGGAAACTAACACCTACACTATACTCTCTATTGGGTCGGGCTGACAGCGGTATGATGGGTCAGTCGATTAAATCATCTAATGTACGGTCATTAAATGGATCCCCTGCCTTTTTCATCCAGGCTAAAACAGCTGAGGAAACATTTCATAAACCTGCCATCCCTTTTTTAGCACTCTTTTTAGTGCTGGTCTTTTTATCGCTGTTGTTTGTCACAGTATGTTGACATACTCAGTACCTATTGGTGGAGAATCTGTGTAACTGAACCCAGATCATAAGCCTGAATGCTGCGTACTGGCACAATCCACCTGCTTAGGCAAAGGGTTACACTCAACACAAAATGAATCTACTACACATCTCAGATATGCATTTTGGCCCCCGTCACTGGCTTGGAGAAAGTGAGCTATTACTGGAAAAACTGAATAGCTATGCTGCTGATATTGTCATCAACACCGGCGACAATACGACGGACGCTCTCGAAAGCGAATTTGAAGCGGCAGGGAATTTTTTAAAGTCGATTAACTGCCCGCACATCGTGTCGATTCCGGGAAATCATGACAAACGGAATATGCGCAGTACAGATTATTTTCGTCAGTATATCGACGACGTAGACGTCCTTCGCCCCTTAAACCGGAAGAATTGTAAGAAGAATAATATTTTCCTGCTTGGCAGTACCAATGGCATAAAGGACCATTTTACCGATATCAATTTCCTGAAAAACATCAGCATCAACGGTGAATCCATTCTGTTGGTCTGCCTCGACGCCAACTCGCTCTACGACGACAACGGTTTTGTCGATGAGGAGATGCTGAGAACACTGTCCGATGCCATTAGCAAAGCCAGCTATGATCGCATACTGCTGCTGAATCACTACTCCATCCTCGATACTGATTCAGACCCACTGTTCAACTCAAGAATCGTTGTCGAATTCATGCGCCAGCATAAAATCGAGCATGTTTTCTGCGGCCATACGCATCAGCTGTCGATCATGAGGTCAACAGATCTGTATCACCGACACACCTTCACTCAGTATAAGAATGGATCACTATCCAGCAGCAATACCCCCAACGACACCAATATGTTTCTCTATTACGAGAATTTTGGCACCGACGCCATGGTTATCCATGTTGTCAGAGGGACGGTTAAAAACAGATCGCTAACGTTTAAAGAAGAGATCATCCCCTCCTTCCCGGTTGTGGAAAATTGAGATCTGGGACCGCCCTCTGGACTGCTCCCCCTACGTTTAAGCCACGAGCCAGGAGCAACAGTTTTTTCTTTAACCATCCACCGCTTCAGCAGAAGCCAATGCCTCTTCAGAAGAGTCCAGCAGGACCTCTCTTACAATAAGCTCAGACGGGAGAAACAGCCGACGTCACAACACTTTGACGATTTTTGATCCGCTTTGTAAGGCTATATCACTGTAACTACATCTACCCGAGCTACGGAGAAACACGCTGTTAGCGATTAACCAGATCCGGGTGACCTGTGTGGCCGAACCTCCAATATATTGCTGATAATCACTATACAGATCCCGCTGCTCTTTCAATTCTTTACCTAACTCAGTTGCCCCACTTCGCTGCACAACATGGGTTTCTATTTCGCTCCAGCGCGGCAGTGGACATTGAAAAACCTTGCCTTCCGGTAGCGATGAGCTCCACATATATGTGATGTCTTTACCGTCATCAAACTCTACTGCAATTGAAAGATAATCGTGACTCAAGACGGCATCTTCGGCTACATCAGCCGGTAGTTGTTCAACCAGCCACTGCCAGGAAATACCCAACCCCTTTTCCAGTGGCATTTCGATGGGATATTGTAAAATACCTACATCTTTGTGAGTGTTGCAATCTATATGGCCCTCATGGTTACCGGTAAAGATACCGCCGTCACCAAACATATACATATAGTGCCAGCCCGCCGGCAGGCTGCTTTCATGGCTTAACCGTTTTATTTCGGCACTTACCAACCCCTCTACATCACCGGCTGCGGAGAGTTGTATCAGTCCCTGGAGTGGATCGTCCTGCCATACGATCGCTACTCCCTCGATGGAGCCTTGAGCCGCTGTGTAATGCTCAGGGGGAGTGAATAACTCACCCCGTGGATTTGAAAATTCACCTACCGACCGTGCGATCTCTAAAACACCGGAACGGTCGGCCAGCATAGTGCCGCTATTATTCATCGGATTATATGAGTGGCCGCCATCAATACGCGCATGAAAAGCAACACCCGGTTCTACCCACAGGTCCATCTCTTTAACAATCCACCAGCGACCGTTCAGCAGAAAGGTAACAGATTGCCCGGCAGTTAACTGCCCCAGCGTTTGGGTCCAGGGAAGATCCTCCGGGGTCAGGGTAAAGTTGATCAGCCGATCGATATTCGCCCTGGAGCGGTTAACTAAATCCTCCACCTTAACATGGAAGTTTTTATTCGGCTCCGGTGCAGAGACACCACTTTTCAATGCCAATGCCGAGGCACAGGGAAGAAGAGCGCCAACGCCCAATATAGACTTAATCGCTCGTCTGCGACTCTGGCTGCTTGACTGATCTGATGATGACTTTGACATACAGGATTCCTTATTACGTTACGGTTTCTATGTAGCGTAATAAGTGCGCGCTGTCGTTAGGTCAGTTTTGAGTAAGTAGAAGGTAAGTTTTTTGTAAGCCCTTCATGCCTCATAACGATAGCCAGAACCCCGTGCGGTTTTAATAATATCGGGAATCTTCTGATCTGTTTCAATTTTACCCCTTAACACCGCAATAGATTGATCAAGCGCCCGGCTATTGGGAAAATAATCGCGTCCCCAGCACTCGTTAAACAGCATATCCCGGCTTACCACATTGCCCTCTGATTCATACAATAAGCGCAGAATAGAAAGCTCTCTGGGCGTTAATTCCACTGAATTACCCTCACGCACCGCCCTTAAACCGCCAACATCAATATACAGATCACGCATCCAGAATCCGGAGATCGGTTCACAGCTTTTATACAGGGGAATTCTTCTCACCATCGCCTCGATGCGAGCTAACAGTTCATTCACACTGTAAGGTTTGCTGACATAATCATCCACACCTAGCGCGAGTCCTTCAATACGTTCAGGTTCAGAGCCCTTGGCAGATAACATCAGAATCGGCAGTGTCGGCCAGTGGCTTCGCAGTCTTTTACAGAGTTCGTCACCCGACATGCCCGGTAAATTCCGATCCAGAATACAGAGATCCGGTTTAGACTGCTGACAGGCCTGCCAGGCGTGTTCTGCCGTGTCAAAGCACAGGCAACGATAACCCTCGAGTGTCAACAGCTCTTTTAAGCCCAAAGTGGTCAGAGGGTCATCTTCAACAATAAGCACAGTTAACATGGGGGATCTCGCTTCAGTATGGGCAGATAAAGCTTATAGTGACGGCCTGTGTCTGTAATTTCCTTATCCAGTCGACCATCAAATTGAGCTGCGAGTCGCTGACAGGTTTGCAAGCCAAGGCCCAACCCGGCTGGGGCGATAGCATGGAGGCTATCAACCGCTTGCTGCCTGCAATTATTTACCGAGAAGAATAATTCGTTGTCCTCTAGCCCTGCCGCCATTGTAATCAGATGTCCGGGGGCATACTTGCGCGCGTTGTCGAGCAGATTCAGCAACACTAACTCAACCGCGTGTTTTGGATACCAGTACTTATCGTTGAGTGTCGATTGTACACAAAGCTGACAGCCTGTTGACGTCAAGCGGAGTTGATACTGCTGATATAGCGACTGTAAATGCATCGCCGGTGACAAATACTGCCACGGGTCTACTGGCTTCCCACGCATAAGCGCCGTGGCATTATCGATGATCTGAGAAATACGCAGCATCTCGTTATCAACGATCAATTGATAACGTTCTTTATCTGACTGTACTTCAGAACGCAGCATGAGGCCGACATACAAATTGATATTACCCAGAGGAGTTCTGAGCTCGTGGGCAATATCCTGAGTACAACTAAGCAGCGTCTCCGCCCGTGAGACCTGCACTTGGTAATGCCGGTAGACCAGGTAGGAGACAGCACAGCTCAGCCCCAGCAGCGGCAGCACCATAGCGAGAAATAACCAGCGAGCAGGGGCAGTTTCCTGCGGTGCAACTTTAAGTTGCGGCGTAATGATCAAACCGAGTTTTTTGAAGGTGTACTGCACCTTGGGAGGAGTATCAGAAGCGGCCTGCAGATGACTAAAGCTGTCCTCAATTTTAAAATCATGGCTCAGAACCCTTAGCTCATCGCTATCCCACACCCAGTCATATACCACTTTAGCTTTCGACAACACACATAGGGTGATACCTGGCTGGGCCCTCCAACAGTAAAGATATGCAGGACCAATTGAAGTGGTAACCGCCAACCAGACATCCACTGTCTGGTTTTCTGAGCGACGCTGTAATTGATCATGCGCAGACATAATGTCTGTTTTCACATCGTCCAGTAACGTTTTATCAAAAAACGTCAGTGCGAGGCCGGAATCCGGGTAGAGAATACCCTCGTCGGTATACACAGAGACCAGTTCAATCAGGGGGCTATTGGTGACCAGCGAACTTAAATCACGATATTTATCATCCAATATCGCACTGCGCACCGCGGTTTGATGCGATACAGCGAGGGCATCAACCTGCCTGGATAATAAATTCTGTAACAGCCTGGACTCTGCCGTAGCCTTATCGAACAACTCGCTCTTATGCAGCTCCTCCAGCGCCCGATAACCATGGATACCCAGCCCAACCACCAGTATAAACGGAATCAGAACGGCTATACCAATAAGCAACCCACCATGCCGGCCAGTGCTACTAATCAAACGACTTAGCACATTATCTCCACTGTTCATAAGCCTCAACGGCATCTGGAAACCCTTGTCTGGCAGCCAGTTCTATCCATTGCCGGCCGAGTGTTTGATTTCTGCTATGGCCGTAACCTCGTAACAACGCCAGGCCATAATAATACTGCCCCCGGCTATCTCCGGTATCTGCCGCACGCTTTAACCATAATGTTGAAACTTCAGGTATTTCACCTGTATTAAGAATGCCGTTTTCATAAAAATTTGAGAGCATTAACATTGAGGCAACCAGGCCTCGATCAGCACAAGCATTAAGCAGGGTCATCGCACTCTCATGTTTACCCTCTTTATGAACCTCATAAGCTGCCCAGCAGATCACCCCTAATCTTTCGGGCAACCGCTCAAGCTGTTCCATATAGTAACGTAGATCTTCCACCGGATTAAGATAACCATCGTCGATGGGGTCAGCATTCGCGTGAACAGTGCCGCCGTGCAACATGAATATCAGCGTCATGCTGATGAATAAGTTATGTACGTTCAGGAAGTATTTCATAGCTAACCTCTGTATTAGATAAAACCGTTATGGGTAGGCAATAAGTTTTACAGAAGTTGCTCTGTTTGTGTGTAAGAAGCATGTAAGAAATTGATCGGCGAATATGCCAGCATGATGTTTGTAGAAAGACAGATAAGCCTTTGGAGTATGAAAGCAACACCTTTGTCTACAGAACCTGGCCTTTTATTTTTTTGAAGCTCGCCTACGGGTTTGACACGTTTTTACACGCTGATCCACAACCCAGATCCCCTGCCCGTCTTCCTCTGTCTGAACAGAGATTAACGTCTCTCCGGTACATATCGTCGGACTCAGAGAGTCCCCTGTTTCTGGATGGTAGATGATGCCATGCATAGAACACTTGATGCGGTTTCCAATGATCGTGAAATATCTTTGCTTTCACTGTCCAGACGAAAGGGCATATGTATACAGCGATTGAGATAGCCGAAGCACGGCCCAGGGCTGAAGAAAGAGGCCGGGATCTTTCTCTGTGTCTTCGGAGTTCTCTGTGGTTAATTTTTTGAGGAGACGCGTTAATGCTTTACTCATCATAAAAAAAATAATACTCCTCAGTCACAAACACTTCCCCTTTGATGTTATATCCCCGGTGAGGGCTGTTCAAGTGAAAGCCAATGGAAGGCAATAGAAGCTATAATTGTTTAATAGATAAACGTTTACAAAATTAAACAGTTTTGATTATATACATTTCAATAAGTATAACAAAAATGAGGTTACCCTCGGGGAATGTATGATGATAAAGAGGCTTCTGAATGCGTCGGCCACAGTGCTGTTAATCGCTGCGTGGTGTTTTCTGGCTTATCGGATTAACAGCGTAACATCTGACAAGGAGGCTATAGAAAGTGATTTCCTGATCAGCTCTGTCGTCTGGGGAGTATCATTACTTCTCTGCGCCGCAGCCTGGTTGAACGAACGAAGAAGCCTGAGGGGCCAACCTGAAGTGGACGCTTTGGTCGGACGCCTGGTCAGAAGCGATCTGACGCAAGATACCTCACAGGGTCAACCTGCCGATGGAACTGCAGCGGATTTGAGCCGTGCTATCGAGAGATTAAAAAATACCCTGACCCAGTTTTCTCATAACAGTGTGCTACTTGCGCACTCTGCTCAGGGGCTTGACGGCAATCTTAACAATATCGACCGGGCGACCGGTGAGATCGTCAACCAACTGAGCACCTCGGCATCGGCAAGCGAAGAGCTGTCAGCCGCCGCCGCTGAAGTTTCTAAAAACTGCAAAAGTGCATCAGATAACTCCCACGAAGCTAACGAAGTAGCCCTCAAGGGACAGGCAATCGTGAGTCAAACGATCGAGAGCATGCATAAAACCACCGGCATCGTGACCGACTCGGCGGCAGTCATACGTAATCTCGGTGAGCGCTCCGGCGAAATCGGACAAATTGTCGATCTCATCAGTAATATCGCAGACCAGACCAACCTGTTAGCGCTGAACGCCGCCATTGAGGCTGCCAGAGCAGGTGATCAGGGTCGAGGGTTCGCGGTTGTCTCCGGTGAAGTAAGAGAGTTAGCCGAGAAAACCTCTCGAGCGACAGAAAAGATACGCCTGACAGTTGAAACGATGCAGCAGGAACTTAAAAAGGCAACCGGGATGATGGATCAGGGGGTTCTGATCGCCCAGCACGGCACCGAGTCTGCACAACAATCTGAAACCGCACTAAACGATATACTCAGTCATATCGCCTCTCTGGTCGGTGAGGTCGAACAGATCTCAGTCGCCTCGCGGGAAACCACCGCAACCACTGAAGAGCTGTCAAGGAGTCTGCATCAGGTCGCCGAACTGATGGATGAAACTGCGGGTAACGTCAACCATAACAGCCTGATCGTATCCAAACTGTCGGAGTCGGCCAGTGAGATGAAACACCTGATCGGTCAGTTTCGACTGGTTAGCAAAACAGACGCGGAGGCGCTGGTTCATCGCGCTCACGATTACGCCCAGAAACATGGACGGGATAAAGCCATTGCCGCATTCAACAATTACGAAGATGATTTTGTGCAAGGCGAGCTCTACGTACTGGTTCAGGATTTTAACGGTAACATGCTCGCCCATGGTGGCAACCCGGCGCTGGTCGGTAAGAATTTAGCTGAGGCCAGGGATGCCAGCGGTAAGCCACTGTGTCCGCCATTGGTGGCGATGGCTCGTGAACAGGGTCAGGGCTGGTATAGTTACGCCTACCTGAATCCACACACCGGCAAAGACGAACCGAAGCACACCTTTGTCCGACGCTTCGGAGACGATTGTTATATCGCCTGTGGTATTTATCAGCCGGATAACGTAGCGGACTGACTAATCAGTCTGATAAATAAGCTGAGCCCGACAGCCAAAAAGCAGACTAACAGCTTAGAAAGTTAGTCTTTGAACGTCACTCACCCGACTCAGCCCTGCTAACCCAGCAGGGCTGATATACAGCGAATGGATCCTGAGTGGCCTTACACTCGTTCCTGACAATAGAAACGGCTCAGCACCCGCGCCAGGTTAACCGGGTCATCGCTGCCCGCCAGCTCCCGAATCGAATGCATCGCCAGTTGCGGCACACCGATATCAATGGTTTTGACACCGATCTCTGCGGCGGTGATGGGGCCGATCGTACTGCCGCAGGCCATATCACTGCGTACGACAAAGGATTGCAGTGTAACGTCTTCCTGCCGGGCAATATGCCGGAACAGCGACGAGGTTTCGCTATTTGAGGCATAACGCTGGTTGGCATTAATCTTTATCACCGCACCGCTATTCATACGCGGGCCATGATTACTGTCATGCTTATCGGCAAAGTTGGGATGCACCGCATGGGCGTTATCCACCGACACCATCATCGAATTGGCGATCATCCGGTTGCGGGCCTCGGGGTCGGGTAACAACCGCTCCAGCAACTGTTTCAGCATCGGTCCCTGGGCACCGGCAGCACTCATACTGCCAACCTCTTCATGGTCATTGCAGATCAGTAGCGTGTTCTGCTGTGCATCAGACGCTATCAGCGCCTGCATACCGATAAAGCAGCTCAGCAGATTGTCGAGTCGCGCAGACGCGAAAAACTCATTATTCAGGCCGATATAAGAAGGTTTCTGCACATCGTAAAAAAACAGCTCGTAATCGAGCACCTCGGCAATATCATCGACATGCTGAGTCTGTAGTTCCTGTTTGAGTATCTCCCGCAGTTCCGCTTTGGCATCGCCCTGCAGTTGCGCCATCACCGGCGGCATCTCTGTTTGCGGATTAACATTGCGCCCCTGATTAACGTCACGGTCCAGATGAATTGCCAGACTGGGAATCACTGCAACCGGGCGTTCAAAATTCACCAGTTCGCTGCGCATGCCACCATTGGTACTGACATAGTTAACCCGGCCAGCGAGCGACAGGTCACGGTCAAACCAGGGGTTTAACAGCGCCCCGCCGTACACCTCCACGCCAAGCCGTAAGCAGCCCTGACTCACAGTTTCAGGATTGGGCTTAACCTTCAGACAGGGACTGTCTGTATGGGCACCGACCATCCGTATACCGGCCGTCGACAGGTCTGAGCCAGCCGCCATATTCCAGGCGATAATGGAAGACTCATTGCGAACGATGAAGTAGCGGCCACCCGGCCATACATTCCAGGCATTCTGCTCTTCCAGTTCGATAAAACCCGCTTCCTGCAGTCGTGCACGCATCTCATATACCGCATGAAAGGGGGTTGGCGATGCCGCCAGAAAATCAAACAGTTGCTCATTAAACTCATGTTTATGCATTATTGGTCAGCCTTTTCCTGAGGCAGGATTTCTAACAACTCAATTTCAAAAATAAGTGCGGAATTTGCCGGTACCATACCCCCGGGGCTTCTCGCACCATAGCCTAATTCTGATGGCAAATAGATCTTCCAGCGAGCCCCCGGAGACATTTCAAGCAGCGCCTCACGCCACCCTTTAATCACATCTTTCACGGTAAAAACGGGCTTTTCCGCTCTATCAGCTGAGCTTTCAAACGGCTCTCCGTTCACCGTCCAACCGGTATAATTAACCCGGACGCGGTTGAGCATCTCCGGCTTAGGGCCTTCTGCAGCCTGCAAAATCTGATACTGCAAGCCTGAGTCGGTAACCACCACCCCATCCTTACGGGCATTTTCTTCCAGATACAGCAGTCCCTCTTTTTTAGTGTCATCATTCAGTGCTTTATCCAGCAACTCCTGATGAAACCGCTTTTCCTCATCACTTTTGCCACAACCGCTGATTATGGTAACTAACAGCGACAAAACCATAACACCCAGAACTCGCATAACCACAATAGCTGTACCTGTTTCAATTAATAAACCAGAGATAAGCCGTTGATTTTACATCAGCACGCGACAAGACTACACTCAGATTTTCTGAGTTACGGAACCAAGCTGGTTATTTGTCTGTCTCAGAACCTATATGTAGTAGCAAAACAGGAACATGCAGCTTGATTTACACACGTAACTTACGCCGATTAATCACCGCGTCTTCACTCGTATTGGGGCTGATGACAGCGCTGCCGGCAAGCGCACTGAACAGCTCTGTTTTGCAACCGGATATAATCCACAGCCAGACGATTACCGATATTGTCACATCCCTGAACCAGGATCACTATAACAGTATCGTACTGAATGACGAGCTGTCCGGCAAAGTGCTTGATCAGTATCTGGATAGCCTCGATCCGTCAAAAGCATTTTTTTATCAATCCGATATCGATGAGTTCCAACAGTACCGGTCACTAATTGATGATGAGATCAATAACGGTAACCTGACCGCCGCCTACGCTATTTTTAATCGCTATCAGCAGCGCACTCAGGAACGTTTAAACAAACTGATCACAACCCTGGAAAGCCCGGACTATAGTGTCGACTTTGATCGCGATGAAAGCATCATAACCGACCGGGAAACAAGCCAGTGGTCCGCCAGCAAAGCTGAGATGGATGAGTTCTGGCGCAAACGCCTGAAAAGTGCGTTGCTGGGCCTGAAACTGGCTGACAAGCCGGTCGATGAAGCGAAGAAACTGCTGCTCAAACGTTATAAAAGCCAGTTGAACAGAGCCCTGCAAACCAATAACGAAGATGTTTTCCAGAGCTTTGCCAACGCGCTGACGATGCAGTTCGATCCGCATACGCAGTATTTCTCACCCCGCCTTTCTGAAAACTTTAATATCAATATGAGCCTTTCCCTGGAAGGCATTGGCGCCGTTCTGCAAAGTGAAAATGACAATACCAAAGTGGTGCGTCTGGTGCCTGCCGGACCTGCCGATAAAGCGGGCCAGTTAAAACCCGCCGATCTGATTGTCGGTGTTGGTCAGGGTGAAGATGGCGAAATTGAGGATGTGGTCGGCTGGCGCCTGGATGAGGTCGTTGCTCTGATTCGTGGCCCGAAAGATTCCGTGGTCCGGCTGGATATCATTCCCGCCGATGGCGACGAAAACCAGCACAAGATTATTAAGATCACCCGTAACAAGGTCAAACTTGATGAGCAGGCGGCCCAGAGCAAGGTAATCCGGATCGAACATCAGGGCAAGCCATACAAACTGGGCGTCATCAGTATTCCCGCCTTCTATATCGACTTTGCTGCATTGCAGCGGGGCGAACGCAATTATAAGAGCACTACCCGGGATACCGCACGACTGATCGAAGAACTTAAAACGGAAGATATCGACGGACTGATCATAGACCTGCGTAACAATGGTGGAGGCTCTCTGCGCGAAGCGAATGAGCTGGTCGGGCTGTTTATCAGTCGCGGACCCACGGTGCAGATCAGAGACCCTCAGGGTCGGGTGAATATTCAGGGTGATCCCGACCCCAGGATCGCCTATAACGGTCCAATGGCGGTTCTGGTTAACCGGCTCAGCGCGTCGGCATCTGAGATCTTCGCCGGAGCCATTCAGGATTATCAGCGCGGCCTGATTGTCGGTAGTCAGACATTCGGCAAGGGCACAGTTCAAACCCTCTCGCCACTGCATCATGGCCAGATCAAGCTGACCCACGCCAAGTTCTATCGTATCTCCGGTGAGAGTACCCAGCATAAAGGGGTTATTCCCGATGTGGCCCTGCCAACCCTCTATGACGCCGACGAGATTGGCGAGAGCTCACTGGAAGGCGCCCTGCCCTGGGATATGGTGCATGAGGTTCCCCATCAGCGCTATATGAACTTCCGCGCGATCCTGCCGGAGCTGAACAAGCGACACGTGGAGCGGATCAAATTCAATCCCGATTTCCTCTATATGAACGCCCAGATCAGGCGGATGCATGAGAATAAGCAGGATAAAGAGTTGTCTCTGAATGAGGCAACACTGAAGGCAGAACGTGACAAATCTGAGCAGTGGCTGCTGGATCAGGAAAACCAGCGCCGCGAGGCCAAGCAGCTACCAGCCATCAAAGCACTCTCTGAACTGGATGACCTGCTTGAAAAAGACGCCCAGGGCCGGACGATAAGCCCCGAACAGGAAGCAATTCTCCACGAAACAGGCAATGTCCTGCTTGATATGATTGAACTGACCGATAACTATATGGCTATCAATTACTGATCCGACAGGGATAGATTCGATGCAGTTAAGCAGGCAGAAACTCGCACTTCTGATTGGCGCTCCGCTCTTGCTGATCATCTTTTCTGTGGCTGGCTATTTCACCTATAACGTTATCAGCCAACAGCAGGAGGAAAACCGTAAGAAAGTTGAAGGCTTTGGTGAGATGGTGATGCCGCTCGATTCTACAGCGACTGAAGCAACTAGCGACCCCAGCCTCGCACCATCAATCGCTAACAGTAATATATCGCCGGTTGAAAAGGTGATTGCTACCCTGAAAGAGGAGCGCCTGAAACTGCTGAATGAGGCGGAAGTAATGCGGGCACAGATCACAATCCTGCAGGGGAAAGTTACCGAGCTGGAGCATTATAAGCGTACCAATGAGCGCTATTCCCCACACACCTTCGATGAGGAGGTCTCCACCATTCACGCCCGTATGAGACAACTGCTGGCAAGCCAGGAGGAATCGAAACGGTTCAGCAGCACACAACTAACCGGCATGGCGGCGGCCTCCGCGCAGGAATACCGCCGCTATCTGATGATGCATAAGCTGTTACTCGATCAGGACCAAATCGATACAGTGGTTAACTACCACCTGCCTGTTTTTGCCTACTGTATCGGCGATGGAATGGATATCGCCGCCAACAACCGCGCTGAAGAGTTACTGGTGCTGGAGTATTTCAAAACCGAGAATACCGACCGGATGAGCAGTCGCCTGAAGAGTGACCTTAAAGCGATTCTTGAGCCCTGTCAGGAGCTGTTTACCGAGCGTATGGCCTCCTTCAAGGGCTGAACCAAACCACCGATATCCCCCTCCCTGCACCCTCTGCTGAGGTTACACAAAGGGACCACCCTTTAATCAAAAGGCCAAATTCTGTATAATTTGCGGTCCTGTCCTGATGCCCGCTGTTCATTTCGTCAGCCAACACAGTCGCCATTGGGATGTACAAACTGTCCCTGTATCCGGCTGACGATGCAGGTGTAAACATGGCGATCCCCCGGTGTTTAAGGGGCTGCCAATAGGAAGGTACATGTCCGAAAGCTTTGCTGAATTATTTGAAGAATCCCTGCAACATATTGATATGAAGCCCGGCACCCTGGTAATGGGTGAGGTCGTCGATATCGATAACGACTGGGTCACTGTCAACGCTGGCCTGAAATCTGAAGCGATTATTGATCGCAGCCAGTTCCTGAACGATGCTAACGAACTTGAAATTCAAGTGGGCGATATGGTTAAAGTTGCCCTGGAAAGCGTTGAAGATGGTAGCGGTGAGACCCGTCTGTCCCGCGAGAAAGCTAAACGAGCCGAAGCCTGGGAAGTTCTACAGGAAGCATTTGATGCAGAAGAAACCGTCAAAGGCTATATCAGTGGCAAGGTCAAAGGTGGCTTCACTGTTAACGTTAATAACATTCAGGGCTTCCTGCCGGGCTCTCTGGTTGATGTGCGTCCGGTTCGGGACGTCGACCACCTGGAAGGCAAAGAGCTTGAGTTCAAACTGATCAAACTCGACCCTAAGCGCAATAATATCGTGGTCTCCCGCCGTGCTGTGCTTCAGGAAGCCAACAGCGCTCAGCGTGATGAGCTGCTTGAAACCCTGGAAGAAGGTCATGATGTTAAGGGTTATGTTAAGAATCTGACCAACTACGGTGCATTCATCGATCTGGGCGGGGTTGATGGCCTGCTGCATATCACTGATATGGCATGGAAGCGTATCTCACACCCAAGTGAGATGCTGACCCCCGGTGATGAGATTACTGTCCGAATCATCAAGTTTGATAAAGAAACCAACCGTTTGTCACTGGGCCTGAAACAACTGAGCGAAGACCCATGGTCCTCTATTAAAGCCCGTTACCCTTCAGGCGCTATCGTTCCTGCACGTGTCACCAACCTGACTGATTACGGCTGTTTCGCCTCGATCGAAGATGGTGTCGAAGGTCTGGTACACGTCTCTGAGATGTCCTGGACCAATAAAAATGTCCACCCATCCAAGGTGGTACAGGTCGGTGACGAAGTGAATGTGATGATCCTTGAGATTGATGAGGAACGTCGCCGTATCTCTCTGGGTATCAAGCAATGTACGCCTAACCCATGGGCGACTTTCGCTGATCAGTATGCCGCTGGCGATAAGATTAGTGGCTCGATCAAGACTATCACAGACTTCGGCATCTTCGTCGGTCTGGAAGATGATCTGGATGGCCTGGTGCATATGTCTGACATCTCCTGGGATGCTGACGGCGAGGCCGCACTGCGTGAGTATAAGAAAGGTGACGATGTTGAAGCGGTTATCCTGTCTATCGATGCCGAGAAAGAGCGCATCTCTCTGGGTATCAAACAGCTGGCCGGTGATCCGTTCTCCGACTACGCTGCGGTCAATGACAAGAACGCTATCGTTAAGGGTATCGTTAAGTCTGTAGACGCTAAAGGGGCAAACATCGAGCTGGCTGAAGGGGTTGAAGGTTACCTGAAAGTCTCTGATATCAGTATCGATCGCATCGAAGATGCCACGACCGCCCTTAAAGCAGGCGAAGAAGTTGAAGCCAAGATCGTTAACCTGGATCGTCGTAACCGTTCAATCACCCTGTCGATCAAGGCGAAAGACCAGGCCGATGAGAAAGCAGCAATCAAAGCGGTTGCTGATGCGCCGGTTGAGCTGTCCGGTCCGACCACCATCGGCGATCTGATCAAAGCACAACTGGAAGCGAAGAAGTAACGTTTCTGAACTGAAAGGCTGAACTAAAAAGGAGCGCAGTGCGCTCCTTTTTTTGCTTAATTTTTATCACGGTCTTTGCAATTTTTTATATTGCGGCTAACCCATCAGTCGAGCAGGTAGTCGAAATAATCATCATCTTTTTCAATTTTATCATCGGTAATCTCATACCAGTCCAGCACCGAAGCACCGGCTTCCTTAACAGATTCCCGACGGCCGCTGACTAAAGGATGCCACTCCGGCAACTCCTTTCCCTCATGCACCAGACGATATGCGCAGCTGGGTGGCAGCCAGTGAAACTCTTTGACATCCTCGGGTCGCAGTTTGACGCACTGAGGCACCAGCGAGCAACGCTTTTCATACTGCGTACAATACAGAGTGTCCATATCCAGCAGATGACAAACCACACTGGTGTAATGCACCTCGCCGGTATCTTCATCTTCCAGCTTATGCAGACAACAGAGAGAGCAGCCATCACAGAGAGACTCCCACTCCGGTGGCGACATCTCCTGCAGTGATTTACTCCGCCAGAATACCTGATCAGCCACTAGCGTACTCCGGTTTGTGGCCGGTCCTTAAACAGATCGAGCAAATAGTCATCTTTCGGCGGCGGCATCTGCAGGAAATAACCCTTTTCCCGAATATCCTCCAGCACCTTCGCCGCATCAACCCGCGACAGCTCTTTTTCCGGTGTCAGCAACATATCAAACACATGGATCGGGGCGCCAAACATCTCTTTCAGAGGGTCCGGTACCCGCTTCATTTTTTCCATTTTATCCACATAAAGATACATTTCATCTTTTTTGGAACTGCGAAACACACTACAAATCTTTTTCATAGACACTCTGTTTATACTTCCAGGCTCTGTAACTTTTCCAACAGCACATCACCAATCACCGCTTTGCGCCAGCCAGACAGACTGGGCGGCAAGCTGAACTCACCCTGATTTTCCGTTCTGATCAGAGCATCGAGATCTTTCTTTCGCAACAATATCTCTGGCGCGATATTCAGCTCTTCAGCTTTACTGCGCGCCATCGCTTTCAATACTTTAAGGGGCTTATTCCATTTATAGCTCAGCGGCCGGTTAATTGGTTCCGGCGGCTTTGCTAAAGCCGAATGGGGCGCCATTTTAAGATAGCCGAGAATCACCTCACCATCCTGTCTGACCTGCTGCATGCGGATATCGTCTAACCGCGACAGCGCGTGCAAATCCTTGGGCCATTTATTCACAATATCCAGCAAGGCATTATTTCTCAGCACCCGGTTGCGGGGAACATCCCGCTGGCGGCAGATCCGTTCTCGCCAGGCGGTCAGATCACGCAGGGCGGCAATTTTTTCCGGGGGCAACTTCCAGGCCTGACTGAAACGCTGGTAATAGGTTACACCATCCGGATCATTGTCCGGTGTCTGTTGCAACAACAGTGCCGTTTCTTCCTCGACCCATTCAGTCATCCCCCGTGTTTTAAGTTCAGCCATCTGCCGCTGACAAAGCACCGGCAGATACGCCACATCCAGAGCAGCATAGCGCTCCTGCGATGCGGTCAGGGGACGCTGCAACCAGTCCGAGGTGGTTTCACCTTTATCCAGTTTCACATCCAGAGCGTACTCTACAAGACGCTGATAGCCCATCGAGAAACCCCAGCCGAGAAAACCGGCGGCTATCTGGGTATCGAAGATCGGTGCCGGCAGCTCGCCAAACATATACAGGAAAAGCTCCAGATCTTCATTGCCTGCGTGCAGTACTTTAAGCACAGCGGGGTTACGAAACAATTGCACCATCGGTGCATAGTCTTCGATTTCCAGGGGGTCAATCAGATAACAGCCTGAGTCATCAGCAATCTGTATTAAACCGGGCACCGGGTAAAACGTATCTACCCGGATAAACTCTGTATCCAGCGCAATAAGAGGCAGTTCCTGCCACTGTTCGCAGTAACGGGCAAGCGTTTCATCATCGGTAATCCAGACAGGCTGAGCAGCTGTTTCTTCGAGTCGCTGCCAGTTATACGCGTGTGTCATCAGTACCTCAGTTCATCGACCGGCGACCGGCCATTGCATGGGCGAGTGTGCCACCATCAACATATTCCAGCTCGCCGCCCACCGGCACGCCATGGGCAATACGGGTCACCCGGATATCCAGATGTTTTATCTGTTCGGCAATAAAGTGTGCGGTTGCTTCGCCTTCAACGGTTGGGTTAGTTGCCAGAATCATCTCTTTTACTGCGCCCGATTCCAGTCGCTTAAACAGCAGATCCAGCCCCAGATCATCCGGACCAATACCATCGATCGGCGACAGGTGGCCCATCAGCACAAAATAACCGCCATTGAAGCCACCGGTCTGTTCAATCGCGAGCATATCCACCGGCGATTCCAGCACACAGATCTGCGACTCATCACGACTGTTATCGGCACAGATCGAACACAGCTCATTCTCTGACAGGGTTCGGCAACTGCTGCAATGGCCGACTTTCTCCGCCGCTACCGTCAGCGCTGTTGCCAGCGTGCCAGCACCACTGCGGTCCCGCTCCAGCAGATGAAACGCCATACGCTGAGCCGTTTTCGGGCCGACCCCAGGCAGCACGCGAAAGGCATCAATCAGTTCCTGAATCAGAGGACTAAAGGACATCGTGTTTACTCAGGCTCAGAACGGCATATTAAAGCCCGGTGGCATACCCATGCCACCGGTCACTTTCGCCATACGCTCTTGCGTCTCTGCTTCAACTTTGCGAACCGCATCGTTAACAGCGGCTGCAATCAGGTCTTCAAGGATCTCTTTATCCTCTTCCATCAGGCTCTCATCAATCGCGACACTGCGCACATCGTGACGACCATTCATCACAATCTTCACCAGACCGGCACCGGACTCGCCATTGACCTCAGCCTTAGCGATCTCTTCCTGTGCTTTCTGCATATCAGCCTGCATCTTCTGAGCCTGCTTCATCAGGTTACCCATGCCACCTTTCATCATATTCTTCCTCGCCTGTTTTAAAGCCCGGGCGTCACACCCGTGTTTAATCTGTTCGCAAATTTTTCCGGTTTAACATCCTGACTCAATCGATTGGCTGCACCGACTGAAGATCAATACTGGCGGCAAACCGCTCAATCACCGACTGAACCACCGGATCATTCTGAATTGAGCTGACCGCCTCTGCCAGGCGTTCCGCCCGTTTCCGGTCGCGATACTGGCTGGGAGTCTCACGACCATAAATGCCTAGGTTGAATTCTACCTCAACCGGCCGGTTAAAATAATGACCTATCGACTCACGTATACGCTCGACATGGGTCTCGCTGAGCAGCGCTTTCTGCTCATTGGTGTAATGAAAGCGCCAGCAATCCCCAACAGCCTCCAGAGAGGTATTGGATGCGATACTGTAAGTCATGCCGGTCAGCCCGATCAGTTCAACCAGCAGCACCCACTGATCAGGACTGAACTGTCCGATCTCTTTACTCACGTCAGCGTCTGGTTCGATCACCGCGACAGAGTCAGGTGCCGCTTGATTAACCCCGGAGTCAATCTGGCGGATCGCGGCCTGATCCGGGATTGCCCCCCGCTCGGGACGATTAACCGGTTCCGGGTTTACCACGGGTTCGAAGCTGCTTTTCGACTCAGGGCTTTTTTTCGGCTCAAGGCTGATTTTAGGCTCAGGGCTGTTTATCTGCCCTGAACTGGCTACCGGCTCAGGACGCTCTGTACCAATGGCAGTGCTGGCCGGGCTAGCAACCGGTTGCGGCACTGACGGAGTGTTATCTTCCCAGGGCAGATCAACGGCTGGTCGGGTCGCTTGCGCTATTACAGCAGAAGGCCCCGCAGCCGCTGGCGGTGCTGCATCAGCTTCAGGCTTTTTTCCCGGCAGATCCTCATAACCACCCTGCAGATAGGATTCGTCATAATCCGGAGGCGACTCCTGTTGCATGTCCGACGCTAAGCCCGACGGTGCCTCTGACGCTGAACCCGATTGTGGCTTGGGTGTGCTGTCAGGTTGTGGTTCAGGCGCTGGCTGAGCGGCCTCCGGGTTTACAGTATTCGCTGCGGCTTCACTCTGTGGTGCAGATGTGGCACTGGAAACAGTATCAGATGCCTTTGGCTGACTTAACCCCTGATGACTCATCGATACCGGACGGAACGCCAGCATGCGCATCAGGGTCATCTCCAGCCCTTCCCGGGCATCCGGTACAAAGGGCAGATCTTTACGTCCCATCAGCGCGGTCTGATAAAACAGCTGAACATCTTCAGCGGTCAGTTTACCCGCCAGATCCAGCACCAGATCACGGTCACCCAAACCGTTATCTACCGCATCCGGTACGATCTGAGCCAGAGCTATCCGGTGCATCAGGCTGATCAGATCACCGAGCACCGCATTGTAATCAGGGGAATAACGGGCAAGTTCGTCAACCGTCGTCAACAACCCTTTGGCATCATGGGCGGCCAGGCTGTCCACCAAACGGTATACCAGACGCTGATCAATGGTGCCGAGCATCGCCCGGACATCGGCCTCGACCACGGAACCGGCACCAAAGGCGATCGCCTGATCGGTCAGGCTCAGCGCATCCCGCATCGAACCATCGGCGGAACGGGCTAACAGCCACAGGGCGGGCTCTTCGTAAGGAATACTCTCCGCTGTCAGCACGTGACAAAGATGCTCAACGATCCGCTCCGGGATCATATTCTTCAGATTGAACTGCAGACAGCGGGACAGAATCGTCACCGGCAGTTTCTGCGGATCAGTGGTGGCCAGCAGAAATTTAACGTGGGGAGGCGGCTCTTCCAGCGTTTTCAGCAACGCATTAAACGAGTGAGTGGAGAGCATGTGCACCTCGTCAATGAGGTACACTTTGAAACGACCGTGGGTGGGCGCGTACTGGACATTTTCCATCAGCTCACGGGTATCTTCCACTTTGGTCCGGGACGCCGCATCCACTTCGATCAGATCGACAAAGCGGCCTTCACTGATCTCCCGGCAGGCTGAACATTCGCCACAGGGAGTGGACGATACTCCGGTCTCGCAGTTCAGTGACTTGGCAAACAACCGGGCAATCGATGTTTTACCGACACCCCGGGTGCCGGTAAACAGATATGCATGATGCAACCGGTCATCATCCAGCGCATTCACCAGAGCCTTGAGCACATGCTCCTGCCCGACCATTTCCTGAAACTTAGCGGGACGCCATTTACGCGCCAGTACCTGATAACTCATCGCTGCAAATCTATATGAGAGGGGTGTTTATTCATGGCTACCAATGCTAACGGTAACCGCCCTATATCGCCAGTGAAACCGGCGATTAAGTGGTAACTAAATTGCGTTTCGTCCGGTGATTCCCGTTTTACATGAAAACTGTTCTTTCGCTAACTCTCAATAAATAGTCTAACTTACATGGACAACAACAATCTTCTATCTTGCGAGGACATGGAGATGCAAAAAGCAAACAGTGCAAACGAGTACACGATACGCCGTCATCGCTTAATCGAACAACAGGAGATCATCCGCTTTCAGGATCCCCACTGTCCT
The DNA here is from genome assembly GCA_024397875.1 of Amphritea atlantica. NCBI lineage: Bacteria > Pseudomonadati > Pseudomonadota > Gammaproteobacteria > Oceanospirillales > Oceanospirillaceae > Amphritea > Amphritea atlantica. The sequence continues at coordinate 935,544 of CP073344.1, read as the reverse complement.
GTCAGCATCATTACCGAAGAGATTCCCTGCTGGCTAACCAGCGATGAACCGGTTTCTCTGGAAAGCAGCGAACTGACGTCCCGCTAAATAATCCACCTCAATCATTTAGTTAAAAACAGACAGCGGGAGCGTCAGCTCCCGCTGTCTGTTTTATGCAATACCATTATTGATATATCAACGTTCAGTGTTTTTAATAATCAGTGAAAAGCAGATATTGGTCTGCTGGGCAAACAGCGTAAAGGCCATAAAGTCATCCTCACTCAGCGGTGGATGATCGGCCTGCTCAGAGGGGTCTTTGCGGTCGGCATAAAACAGCCCCACACAGTGCTTACCCCAGATTATAGGCGCGATAAAAAAACCATCATTGCTCACCAATTGCCGCACTGAGCCGTCCAGATAGGCCCGCCATTTGGGTGCATTGAGATTATCCACCCAGACCGGCTGCCGGCTATTAAGTACATGGGTAAAAATATTCGGCGAACCTTTGAGACTGACCACAAACTCCCGCTTGATCTGATTAAAGTCCGGTGCCGATATAAACCGGGGCATCAGGCAGCCCCGTTCACGGGACTTCAGAAAAACAATGGCGCGGCGCATCCGTATACCCCGTTGAATGCCTTCTAACGCGGTTTGTACAACCAGATTAAAATCAGCATTCTCATTGGGCAAAAACGCCAACTCGCGCAGAATCCGGAGCTGCAGTGCCTGATCACTCAACTCTTCCACAACCGGATCTGCTTCGCTGTCCACCTGGGAGATCAGATCATGGCTGATATAGCGGGTTAAGACCCCCGCCCCATAAGTGCGTAACAGCTCAACGGTCTCTTCAGAACACTGCTCCACCCTGGCCAGCAGATCCCGCTTATCCCACTTGGTCAGATCAGCGATCTCTGTCAGCAGCTTATCCAGTTCACTGCGATTATGGTTCGGATTTGCCAGTATCGCGCTCATTCTAACTGCCAGGTTTACGCAGCGCAGCTCAGGAGTACGCAGCTCGGGCTCCTCCAGAGAACTGATCAGCACACTCCCCATATTCCAGGAACTGGCCAGCCCCAGACTCATATCCTCAAAGGTAGTGCCGAGCCTCTGCTGCACGATACAGGCAACATCTTTCTGTCTGGCAAACGGCTTTTGTCGTAACAGCTTATCCAGCTCGACCGTTACCGGACCGCCCATACTCCAGAAAGCGCTCTCACCAAAACGGTTCAGCAAGGCGGCAATAAAGGCCTCTTCCTGAACATCCTCCTCATAATCCTGCATCATCATCCTGGCAATCATCCCGGCATGAAACGACTGCGCCATCAACTTCAGCAACCGCTCATACACCCCGGGAGTCAGCTTCCTGTTTTTCAACAGACTGCTGAGCATTTTGGCAGTGATACAGATATTTTTGATCCGGTTGAGCCCCAGTACAACAGAGGCCCGACTGACCGTCGTGACAGGATTGCGCCCCATATAACCGGCGCTGTTCGCCACTTTAAGAATAGCCGTAGTCAGCGCATGATCATGCAGCACCGACTGACCCAGTCTGGCCAGTGAAGAGATATCATCTTTCGAGATCTTCTCGATCTCACGGATAGTCGAACACAAAGCCGGCAACTCATGCTCGCTGATCCTTTCAACCCACTCATCTGTTCCCTGAGGCATAATATTAGCCAACATCTCACCCAGCCTTTGATTTAACTCAGCTTATTCTAAAACAGGAAGGCTCAGGCGTGAGCTTAAAAAGGTGTGATTTTGAGTAATAAGCGGGCAGGAACAGAGTTATAAAATTGATGAACGAAACGCAGAATTATAATTGGCATGACTTCATGCTCAAAGCTGACTATATCGCGTCTGTGGATCGTGTTTATCGGACGCCTTATAAGGGATAAGGCATCCGACAAGAGAGGGCTTAGAAGTTGATCTGTACACCCGCGGAGATCATATCAACATCATCGCCACCGATATCGAAACGTTCAAATTCGGCACGCAGCGAGACCGTCTTCATATTATAAGCAGCGCCAATACCATAAGTGCCATCAGTGCCATCATCGCCGGCCGATATATTTACATTAGACGTTGCATCAACACTCCAGTGAAACATACCCACTTTGGCAAACAGATCAATTTGCTCCGTTACTGGGAGCAATCCTACTGCGGACAAACCATAACCATCTGTTGCAGACTTGATAGTTACCGCTCCGTTTGAAAACTCAGCATCACCCAGATCAGCATAGAAGCCTTCCAGCGCAAAGTTGCGGTGGAAACGATAGCCACCAAACACTTTAAATCCCTGATCGACTTCATCAATCTCAGAAAAACCCAGATCATTAAAAGCAGCTTTCTCTGCTCCTGTTAACTGAACTTCAGTTCGTCCATAAGAAGCACCCAAATAACCGCCTTCGGCACTAGCCATAACCGGCGTTAATGCAGCGATAATACCTAAACCTAAAAGTGCCTTTTTCATACTCAACAATCCCTATAAGAACATTAGAAAAAATCAGGGGGAATATAACAGGCAAGACAGAGAATAAGCATAGGAATTATTCCTATAAAAGACACTTTGTACCTTTATAGAGACAAATATAACTCAGAATAGACTGCACGCTGCCAAACCCGACGGCGAATCTGGCCGGTCTCTAATTTTCCAGCCAGCCTTGTGTCGAATTTTTCGTCGATTAATACTGAGTTTTATAAGTGTGAAAAGTGAGCAGCAAGAAGAAAGCTTCGGAATAAAACCATTCAGATACGATTTGCCCAATACAGACAGAGAAAAAGATATGGAGGAGGGATTGGGGGCAGCCCCACCAGCCACATCCCGGCACACGAATCCACCGACGCGTAGGGGTTAGCCTGCTTCCTTCTGGGCCGGAGATGGTTCAGCAAATAAAGACAACCGCAAAAAATGTGCAGTTAAGTTTAAAATATAAGATATGGGGATTGGGGGCAGCCCCACCAGCCACATCCCGGCGCACGAATCCACCGACGCGTAGGGGTTAGCCTGCTTCCTTCTGGGCCGGAGATGGTTCAGCAAATAAAGACAACCGCAAAAAATGTGCAGTTAAGTTTAAAATATAAGATATGGGGATTGGGGGCAGCCCCACCAGCCACATCCCGGCACACGAATCCACCGACTTGTAGGGGTTAGCCTGCTCCCTTCTGGGCCGGAGATGGTTCAGCAAATAAAGACAACCGCAAAAAGTGTGCAGTTAAGTTTAAAATATAAGATATGGGGATTGGGGGCAGCCCCACCAGCCACATCCCGGCGCACGAATCCACCGACGCGTAGGGGTTAGCCTGCTTCCTTCTGGGCCGGAGATGGTTCAGCAAATAAAGACAACCGCAAAAAATGTGCAGTTAAGTTTAAAATATAAGATATGGGGATTGGGGGCAGCCCCACCAGCCACATCCCGGCACACGAATCCACCGACTTGTAGGGGTTAGCCTGCTCCCTTCTGGGCCGGAGATGGTTCAGCAAATAAAGACAACCGCAAAAATGTGCAGTTAAGTTTAAAATATAAGATATGGGGATTGGGGGCAGCCCCACCAGCCACATCCCGGCACACGAATCCACCGACTCGTAGGGGTTAGCCTGCTTCCTTCTGGGCCGGAGATGGTTCAGCAAATAAAGACAACCGCAAAAAATGTGCAGTTAAGTTTAAAATATAAGATATGGGGATTGGGGGCAGCCCCACCAGCCACATCCCGGCGCACGAATCCACCGACTCGTAGGGGTTAGCCTGCTTCCTTCTGGGCCGGAGATGGTTCAGCAAATAAAGACAACCGCAAAAAATGTGCAGTTAAGTTTAAAATATAAGATATGGGGATTGGGGGCAGCCCCACCAGCCACATCCCGGCACACGAATCCACCGCTGTGGCTGCTCCCTTCCGGGCCTGACCAGGTTCACGGTTTATCGTTGCGGGAGGACCAATGGAGCCACCATAACGTGACCACTTAAGGTCGTCTCGAACGAGACAGGCGCGCAGTATAACAGCCTGTCCGACAGATGCAAACAGGATTGCAGGTCAGACTGAAAACTACCGCTATCGACTGCAAAAAATGTTTAAAAAACAACCATTAATCATCTGACTTAAACTCTTTGGTGATACGGCGAACATACCACCAGACCATCAGAACAACCACGGGCAGAGAGTAGCTAAGCCAGTGAATCGCCATTTCCCGGGGCTCACCCGAAGTCAGATGGCGAATGGTGCGCTCCACCAGATCGAAAACATAGTAAGTCACGACGATAATAGAGAAGGTTTCCAGTTTCGCCTGCAGATTAAGCTGACGCCGGGTGCGTTTATTCATCGAACTGAGCAGACCGTGAATTTTCTGCTCAGTTGACAAATCAACCCGGGAACGAAGCAGATCACTGCAACGGGCTATGCGCTGAGACAGGCGCTCAAGTCGCTGGGCCGCCGCCTGCCAGGTACGCATCGCCGGGTCTACCCGGCGTTCAATAAATTGCTCAAGGGTTTGCAACCCCTCTATACGAATCTCTTCCAGCTCGGAGATCCTCATTCTAACCAGCGCATAATAAGCATCGGAGGCTGAAAACCGGTTGACGGTATCCGCTGAGATCTCTTCTGCCTGGGCCGACAACGCCATCAGAGCATCCAGAGTCTCAGATTCATCCCCCTTATCGAGCTCACTTAATTTCAGTGTTATCTCAGCCAGTTCCCGGTCAAGCCGGGATACTTCTTTCATCGTCTGCCGGGCAGGCTCAAGCCCCAGCAAAGCTACGGCACGATAAGTATCGATCTCACACAGACGCTGTATCAACCGGCCGCACTGGTAGCCGTGCATATGGATATTTTTCACCAGAATCCGGTCCAGATAAAATTCGCCTTCGGCACGAAAATCGGTCCAGACACGGGCCGCCCCCCGCATCACACGGGAACCGATCAGTTGATGGTTTCTGAACACCTCTCTGGCCATCTCTTCATCGCCTTCGGCCGAAGGTTCCATCACCTGTATCTGCACCCCGGTTATCAGTTCACCGGGAAGCTGGTCACTCCAGTTCTCGGGAAGACCGGTGACCGATTGTTGCCAGTCTTTATCGAGCCGATTCTGATACAGCGTCAGAGTATAAAACTCAGTATGCGCTTCCCAGCGCAGCGCCAGTGACTCCAGCTGCTGATAACAGAAGCTGGCCTCCGGCTGCATCGCCTCCCCCCCACACTGAAGAAAAAACTCAGAGATATCATTACGCACTTCTGCGATACTTTTATCCCCCAGCATCAGAGCGAAATGCAGCACCTTTAAAGGTGGACTCAGTTGCTGAAATGGCCGGGCATGAACTTCATCGGCAATCATCTGACGTTGTGAATGAAACTGCACTCGCTCTCTCCAATTTGTACTGACCAGTCAATGACTCAAATCGACCTGGCTCGGTGGCTATCCCTTTTCAGTCCGCTTGTGCTAAAACTAAACCTGTCTGGTTCGCGCTCTCACCTACGTGGAAAAGTGCGACAAAAAGAATCATTGAACTGAATGAAAGAAATTTTATCAGACTAAAGTATATGATCAGACATAATATACAGGAGCAATATGAAACAGGATAGCAGCCGGCACTTTATCGGCCGACTCTTTGCCCATCTCACCTGGATTATTCTTCTGGGACTATTCTATCTGATGTTTCAGGACCGCCTGTTACAGCAAAATAACCCCAACCACGCACTGAATATATCCGAAGAGAATCAGATGGTAGTGCTCCAGCGCAACCGTCAGGGACACTATCTGGCACCGGGAACAATCAACGGTCAGCCGGTGCGCTTTCTTCTCGACACCGGTGCCACCGATATCAGTATTCCCGGCGCGCTGGCAGACAAGCTCCGACTGGCACCTGGCAGAGCCTCATACGCCAGCACAGCCAATGGCACCATCAAAGTCTATGATACCCGGCTCAATTCGGTGGCACTGGGTGGATTGTCTCAGGCAAACGTATCCGCCCATATCAACCCCCATATGCAAGGGAATACTGTACTGCTGGGGATGAGTTTTTTACAGCATCTGGAACTGACTCAGCGGGGCGATACCCTGACTCTGAAACGTTAAATTGACCGGATACTGAATTGTCATAAAAACCGCCCGCAAACATTGCACCGAAGATGCCTCTGGCATAAACTGGCCACTCAATTAATTTTTAACATCAAGAGAAGGGCTGACGTCCTCGCCAACCTGCCTGCCTGGGCAAGGTGGTTGTTTTGCAAACGCTTTAACAAAAAGCAGCAAAACGATGTGGTCATTACCGACAAAACTCAGGTAACCCCCACGCACAACGTCAGCTCTCATGAAAATGGGAGCAGATCCATGTTTGAAGCACATATTTATTCACAATCCAGCCGCCCCGAAACCGTGCCGGGCGATCGTTTGGTTAAATTTAACTCGCCGACCTGTTGCTGGCACAGCCGCTATCAGTGCAATGTCCGCTACTGGATTACCCCGGGTAAACGCCAGTCTCTGGAACGGCTGTTTCTCTATATCGAGTTTCGTAACCGCGACAATAGTCACGGCTACAAAGTGATAGAGTTGCCCGGCAATAACCTCAGCACAGACCAGATTCAGGGAGTTATCTGTCGCTCCCCTCTGAGCTTACAGCTTGACCCGCTTAAAACCGAACAGTGGTGCCGGTCACTGTAATCCTCTGCTTCAGGGGCCATCGTTAAAGCCAGGCGCTATAACCCAGACAGGAGCTGTGCTGAGATTTCTTATATACCAGTACAGTTTCTGCCTGCTTGTGTATAAAAAATCAGCACGCTGCGGCAGCATTAATCCGGCTCAATCGATTAAACACTTTAATATCAAACCCTTTTGCCGATACTATGGTTTATCACCCCAACATTAATCAGGTTTTACATGACCGCCAGACGTAAACTGACCTACGAAATTCTTGATATCGGCAATAAGCAGCACACATTGGGACGTGTAATTGATATTTTTCTGATCGTACTGATCTCACTGAATGTGCTGTTCGTTATACTGGAAACGCTGCCCTCCATCAGTGCACTGGAGCATCGCTGGTTTTACTGGTTTGAGGTGTTCTCCGTTATTGTCTTCAGCATAGAATATGTAGCCAGGGTGTGGAGTTGCGTTGAGGATGAAGCGATAAATCATAAACACCCGGTATGGGGGCGGCTACGCTATATGCTGACCCCTCTGGCACTGATTGATCTGATAGTCATTCTGCCGTTTTATCTGAGTATGATGCTGGTTGTAGACCTCCGCTTTATGCGGGTTCTGAGGCTGCTGCGGGTATTTAAACTCACTCGCTACTCCGCCTCTATGTCGTTACTGTTGCAGGTCCTGCATCGGGAAGCCCGATCCATCGGTGCGGCGCTATTTGTCCTGTTTATGCTGATCATTGTCGCTTCCAGTCTGATCTATTTTGCCGAGCATCATGCCCAGCCCGAGGTTTTCAGCAGTATCCCTGCGGCGATGTGGTGGGCGATTGTTACCATGACAACGGTTGGCTACGGCGATGTCATCCCCATCACGGTGATGGGGAAAATAATGGCCTCGGTTATCAGTATCATGAGTTTGGGCATTGTGGCTCTCCCCGCAGGTTTATTAGCATCGGGATTTAGCGAAGCGATTCGGGAACGACGCCGGACCTATGAAAAAATGGTTAATCTGGCATTGCAGGATGGCGAAATTGATTCCGTAGAACATAAAGCGCTGAATCAGATGCGGGAAACCCTGGGCATCAGTAAAGAGGATGCCGCCCATATTCTTCATGCCAATATTGACCGGAAGATGGAACTGGACCTGGGACGGGATCTGAACCAGCTTCGCCAGGAGATTGATGCGGTGCTGCATGACCATTGCCCTCACTGTAACCACCCGGTTAAATGGCTGGAGCGACGTAACCGCAAGTAAAGAACATTCATGAATAACCGGAGGCCTGACCTCCGTTTATCACTGTCCCGAATATTTAGTCCAGCCCGTTAAACTCTTCTTCGTGAAGCCAGGCAGCATGCTTCGGCGCTTTTTTAGTCTGCGTCCACTCTTCCAGCATCAGCGGTGCAACCCGTTTCAGTTCTGTCATCTGTTCATCCGTTCCTTTAACGTAGGTCAGCTCCAGACGGTGACCGTTGGGGTCAAAAAAGTAGATTGAACGAATAATACCGTGTTCGGTAGGCCCGATTACGTTAATACCTTTAGACTCAATCTCTTTTTTTGCTGCCAGCAATGCAGTCTCATCTTTTACCCGGAAAGCGATATGCTGTACCCATGACGGAGTATTCTGATCTCTGTCCATCTTCGGTTTAGTCGGCAGCTCAAAGAACGCCAGAATATTACCATTGCCGGCATCCAGAAACAGATGCATATAGGGATCAGGCTCTTTTGTAGAAGGCACACGGTCTTCCGCAATCGCAACCAGAAAGTCCATATTCAGCACATCCTTATAAAACTCAACGGTTTCTTTGGCGTCGTTACAGCGATATGCAACATGATGTATTTGTTCAATCTGGATCATAATAAAGCCTCTGAGAGATAGTTCTTATTATTACGTTTACCGTTATCCCCAAAGTAGCACCTCGGCACAGAGCAGGCCAGACAGGTAACAGCCGTGACTATTACCTGCAAGTTTTTTTAGAACATTAAGTAACTGTTTTTATGACATAAATCCAAATAAAATCAGATTATTCGGTAACTGGAAATTGTCTTTTTCTGAAATAACCATATATTATATAGGTTATTTTTGGCCCATTAGAGACTGACCTTAGTGAACGAAAAACATGCCTCTCAGGATAATAAAGAGCTGCATCTGGATCTGAGCCAATACTTCCCCTACCAGTTAGCGACCCTGGACACAGCGGTCAGCCAATCGATATCACAGCTCTATTCCGGACGTTTTAATCTGAATCGGCAGGAGTGGCGGATCATGGCCGCACTCGGCACTAAAAAAGCGATGTCGGCTAAAGAGATATCAGCGCATTGTAACCTGGAAAAAATGCAGGTCAGCCGGACCATCTCACGGCTAAAAGATTCTGAACTGATACTTCAGCAGGAAGACCATGCAGATCGCCGCTACACCCGCCTCAGCCTGACCGAGAAAGGCAAAGCAATCTACAGAAAACTGGTACCGCTGATTCTGGCTCGGGAGGCATTTATCCTTTCCGCGCTATCCGAAGAGGAGCTGGATCAACTGCTGAGCCTGATGGAAAAAATACGTCAGAAAGCCCTGGAACTTCAGCAGTGGGGCTGAATGTTGAGACAGATAGCAGCAGATTCACTGAGTTTCGCTACCACCACTTACAGCCAGGCGAAAAGCTGTACCCTAAAAGTATAAGCCATTGTTTCAGTCCGAATCATCAACAAAGATGAAATCTCCGCCGACCCGCTTTCCCCGCTTAAGCGCAAGATCTGCACGTTCTAAAATAGACTCGGTGGTATCTCCCCGCCGATAAGAGGTTAAACCCACGGTTGTGGTCATCGCAAAGGTCGAGTCCCGCCAGCAAAACGTATGCGCACGAACCCCCTGCCAGGCCTTCTGAATCACCTGCCGGGCAATACCCGGATTATCTTCGCGCATCAGCACAACAAAATCAGCACCGTTCCAGCGCGCCAGGCAATCAACTCCGCTCAACGCTGAGCGAATAAGATCAACACACGTGATTAAAACCTGGTCACCGCAGTGATGGCCATAATGGTCATTCACATCCTTAAAGAAATCCAGATCAAACATCATCAGGGTAAAACCTGCCCCTGTTGATTCGGCCCGCTCAACCTCTGCTTCAAGCCGTCTGAGCAGGTGGTGCTGATTGAAAACCCCGGTCAGTTGATCAACTTCCGACTGCTGTCTGAGTTGTTCAATCTCAGCCGTTAAGCTGGTGATCTCCTGAAAGGTAACCAGATAGTGATCCGGAATAATAGTGCGGTTGTCCCCCGTGACCTGAAAATCACGTTCTTTGCCATCATTGCAACGAATCTTCATCCGTATCTGAGCAATCTCTTCCGTTTCCCGGAGTAGCCCGCCAAAAGTATGGCAAAGCATCATCAGCTTTTCGCGGTGCTGGCGATCAGGGTAAACGACCTCCATCCAGGCTTCAGCATTCGGTGTCCGCTCAAGAGGATAACCAATCAGCTGCTGATACTTTTTATTAACATATACGATTTTTTGCCGGTCTGACTCCCTCTGCTGCTCTTCATTAAACAGAAGCACCATCGCAGCCACTGGCAGACAATCCAGAAGATAGAGGAAGTTGTCTAAATCGCCTTGCAAAATATAGTCCCCGCCTACAAAATTCCAGGATGCTCCTTAGTCTAGTCCATTCTGTACTATTGAGTTCGAAGCGTTATTTCGTCTGTTAGTCCGTTAAACGAGTCACAATGCTGATATCCCCCTCAAGGGTTTTATGCACCGGACAGCGGTCTGCAATCTCAAGCAAACGTTTGCGTTGTTCCCCGGTGAGATCCCCTGTCAGGGTAATCTGCCGTTCAAACTGATCTATCTTACCACCGTTTTTATCACAGGACAGACAGTCCTGAGCATGAATTTTTGCGTGCGATACATCGACCTGAACATGTTCCAGAGGAATCTTTTTTTGTCGCGCATACATCCTGAGGGTCATAGAGGTACATGCCCCCAGTCCTGCAGCCACCAGTTGATATGGCGTCGGTCCCAGGTAGTTGCCGCCATAACTGATGGGTTCATCCGCGATCAGATGATGGCCTGCAGCACTGATATCCTGAGTAAAACTGTCAGGGTCTGCCTCGCAGACCCGGGTTATACCTTCTGGCGCATTGAGGTATTTAGGCAGTATCTGGACATCAATATAGCGCTGCGCCCAGGCGGAAATCATTTCCGCCGCATAATCAGCATCCTCTTGTCGGCTAAGCAGATGATCCGCAGAATCCAGCGTAACGAAACTTTTTGGATGCTTAGCCATCTGAAACAGCCGGGCAGCGTTGACGATGTCTACCGTCTCATCCAGGGGAGCATGCATCACCAGCAACGCTTTACGTAATCCTGACACAGCCCGCTCCAGAGAGATGGCGGAGATATCTTCAACAAATTCACGTTTGATTGTGAACTCGCGTCCCCCCAGCTTCACACTGGCCTCCCCCTCTGTGCATATTTCGCCCAGCTGATCGCCAAAGTTTTGCAGTACATGCCCGGGATCAGCCGGTGCTCCGATAGTCACCACCGCCTTCGCCTCGGGCACCTCGCGGGCAATTGCCAGAATAGCCGCGCCACCCAGAGAGTGACCAATCAATAGCTGGGGAGCCGAATAGTTTTCGCGCATAAACCGGGTTGCCTGTAGCAGGTCCTGCATATTCGAGCTGAACCCGGTATTGGCAAACTCCCCCTGCGAGTGACCCAGTCCGGTAAAATCAAAACGGAGAACGGCAATCCCTAACGATGCCAAGCGCTGAGAAATTCGCCGGGAAGCCTGAAAATCTTTAGAACAGGTAAAACAGTGCGCAAACAGCGCATACGCTGCCGGTTTACCCACCGGCAGATCCAGCCTCGCCGCCAGTAATGATCCATCATGGCCGGTAAACGTTAAACGCTCAGTTTTCATAGCTTCCTCCTGCTCTGATTTACCAACGAGTATCAAGCAGATTTCAGGAGGTAGCCATTAGAATTTTTCTATCGGGGAGATTGTGCGGGTAAATCAGATAGACCGTCGCTTCGCGACTTGCCAGAACGCAGCTACGCTGCTTGCTAGTGGCCAGGAGATCAAGCGCCTTTAACCAGCAAGTTAGCGTCCTAACTACCTGACACCCCATCGCCCCTGGAAGGGGCTCCTACAAAACCTAAAAACCGCCTCGCGGCGGTTTTTTGTTTTGTTCTGGCTTTTCTAGCAGGAAACACAGTTTCCGTTCTAGCCACTAGCAAGCGTAGCGTCTGGCTCCTGGCAGGGGCTGAAGGCCCCGTTCTGCCGGGTCGCGTAACGGCGTTTTAGTGATGATGCCCGCCATCCCCATGGGCATGTCCATGAGCGATCTCCTCGGCTGAGGCATCGCGGATATCGACGATCTCGATATCGAAGGTCAGTGTTTTACCCGCCAGTGGGTGGTTATTATCCACAGTCACCATGAATTTACCCACCTTAACGACTTTCACCTGTCGCATCCCCTCCTCGGTTTGCACAGTGCCTACCATGCCCGGGCGCCATCTCTTTGCGCCCTGCAGATGTTTCACCGGAATACGCTGTTCACAGCCTGGCAGAAACTCACCGTAGGCATCCTTTGGCTCCAGCGTGACAGAAAAAAGATCGCCTTTCGCTTTCCCTTCCATTGCCTGCTCCAGACCACTGATCATATTATTGTGGCCATGCAGGTAAGCCATTGGCGAGCCTCCCCGGGTGGTTTCTTCAACACTGTTTTCTGCATCGCTCAGGTTGTAGTGAAACTGCACGACTTTATCTTTTGTAACGCTCATGAATATTCCTTAATCTGCTGCCGGGCCGATATAACCCCGGGGAAACGGTTACCGGGGATTATACGTCATCAACTGACCCCAGTAATCTCAAATTCACCCTGAGGCAGTTTAACAATATCGCCCGGATAGCGCCCCGTTAATGCCTGGCCGATGGGGGATTGGGGGGTAATCACAATAACCACTTCAGAGCCGCCCTCAACCTGAATTCCCCCGCCTGCGGGACCGATGAACAGGCGTTTCACGCAGCCTTCATCATTTTCAAGCGTGACTAATGCTCCCAGGCCTGCGGCAGAGTCTTCGGCGAACTCGCGCAGCGGCATATTGCGGTAATCGGTCAGATTAACCTCCAGCGCCTGCACTCGTTTGGATTGTCCGTGGGCCAGATAGGAGGCCTCCAGCCCCAGAGTATCATATTTATTTTCCGCTACGTTCTCTTCATGGGTCGCCGCATCCCGGGCCTCGTTAGCGGCCGCAATGTTCATCTCCAGATCTGCCTGAAGCTGGCAGATAATCTGTGCTATAAGTTGTTTCTTATCCATATATCCGACCTGTTACAGAACCGTTGCAGTATCCACATTAAATTATGAAAAAGAAACACTCTATTCACACACTTTAACAGTGATCTGTGGGACAATACGCCGCATATTTTTACCTCAACGTTTTAACTGATGGACTCCTGTTTTGCTGACTACCGCTAATATCACTATGCAGTTTGGCGCCAAGCCTCTGTTCGAAAATATCTCTGTTAAATTTGGTGAAGGCAACCGCTACGGCCTGATCGGCGCGAACGGCTGCGGTAAATCGACCCTGATGAAGATTCTGGGTGGTGATCTGGAACCTTCAGCCGGCAATGTCAGCAAAGACCCGAATGAGCGCATCGGTAAACTGCGTCAGGATCAGTTTGCCTTTGAAGAGTTCACCGTTATCGACACGGTGATCATGGGACATGCTGAACTTTGGCAGATCAAACAGGAGCGGGATCGTATCTACTCGCTGCCCGATATGACTGAAGAGGAAGGGATCAAAGTCGCTGAACTTGAAGTTGAGTTTGCCGAGCTGGATGGTTATACCGCTGAATCCCGTGCAGGAGAGCTGCTGCTGGGACTGGATATTCCCACGGAACAGCATTTTGGCCCGATGAGTGAAGTGGCGCCTGGCTGGAAACTCCGGGTGCTGTTGGCTCAGGCGCTGTTTGCCGATCCGGATATCCTGCTGTTGGACGAACCTACCAACAACCTGGATATCAACACCATCCGCTGGCTGGAAGGTGTGCTGAACGAGCGTAACAGCACCATGATCATCATCTCCCACGACCGCCACTTCCTCAACTCCGTCTGCACCCACATGGCAGACCTGGATTACGGTGAGCTGCGGGTTTATCCGGGCAACTATGACGATTATATGATCGCCTCGACGGCCCTGCAGGAACGTCTACAGTCTGACAATGCCAAGAAGAAAGCCCAGATTGCTGAACTTCGCAGCTTTGTCAGCCGTTTCTCTGCCAACGCCTCCAAGGCAAAACAGGCAACCTCCCGGGCACGCCAGATTGAGAAGATAGAACTCAACGATATTAAGCCTTCCAGCCGTCAGAGCCCCTATATCCGCTTTGACCAGGAGAAGAAGCTGCACCGTCTGGCACTGGAAATTGAGGGACTGACCAAAGGTTATGGTGGTGAGCCGCTGATTAAAGATCTCAGTATGATGGTGGAAGTCGGTGAACGGATCGCTATTATCGGCCCCAACGGCATCGGTAAAACCACCCTGCTGAAATGTCTGCAGGGTGACCTTGAACCCGACAGTGGCCTGGTGAAATGGTCCGAAAACAGCAATATCGGGTATTACGCACAGGATCACGCCCACGAGTTTGCTGAAGAGAGTAATCTGTTTGACTGGATGGCCCAGTGGACCAAGTCCGGGTCTGACGAACAGGTCATCCGGGCCTCTCTGGGACGAATGCTGTTCTCACAGAATGAGATTAAGAAATCGGTCAAGGTACTTTCCGGGGGTGAACAAGGCCGCATGCTGCTGGGAAAACTGATCCTGCAGCAACCCAATATCCTGCTGATGGACGAACCCACAAACCATATGGATATGGAGTCCATTGAAGCGCTCAACCTGGCGCTGGAAAACTTTGAGGGCACGCTGATCTTTGTCAGCCATGACCGTGAGTTTGTATCCTCTCTGGCAACCCGGATAATCGATATGCGTGAAGACGGGCTGACCGACTTCCGCGGTGGTTATGAAGAGTATCTGAAGAAACAGGGTATTTCCGGCTGATCAGAGCCTCAGACCTGAGCCGCAAGCCCCGTATCCTATCCAAAAAGCCAGCAACTCCCCTGCTGGCTTTTTTAGTCTCTGCCCCCCCTCATTAGCGCCGCTCTTAGCTGCCTCATCCACCCCACGACTTTACTTTATACAAACTAAGCTACACTGATAGGGTCAACTGTTTGTTGGTACGGGTGATTTAACCAAGAAGGTTAATCCGTTTTTAAAGAAAGCCGCTGTACCGGGGGGATAGCAGCCCATCAGAGGATAGATATTATGATGCAACACAGCAGTCTCAGACACGCCTGGATAGGCCGGATCATTATCGCGTTGATGCTGGTTATGAGCTTTCAGAGTGTCACCGTCAATGCCGCAATGGTTTCCACAGACACCATCATCCAGACAGAAAACCAGCAATACACCAAGAGCGAATTACTGCAAAAACTGGAGTCGGTCGAACTACAGCAACAGCTTGTGGATATGGGGGTTGATCCGCAGGATCTTCAACAGCGTGTCGCCAGCCTGACCCCGGATGAGATCAGCCAGTTGAACGCAAACCTGGCTTCGCAACCGGCCGGTGAAGGAGTTCTGGGCCTTATTGGTCTGGTATTTGTCGTGTTCGTCATCACCGATATGCTCTGTGCAACTGACCTGTTCAGCTTTGTTCACTGTATCAATCGCTGACCGGGATTCCACGCGGCTCAGCCGGTTATTCACTCAGCGGCTATCAGCAGCAGTACTGCTGATAGCAATCGTGCTGATGACCGGTTGTAGCAGCAACCCACAACTCGTCGACTCATTAGCCGCCGATCCTGCCATCAAAGGTTACTCTGAAATCGCTGGATTAGCCTATTTCCCGCAACAGGATGATCAGTGCGGACCGGCATCACTGGCCACCATGCTGGCCTACAACCAGATCACGACAACCCTTGAACAGTTACGCCCCTCGCTGTATATTCCGCAAAAAGGCGGAACCCTGGCAATTGAAATGGACGCCAGAGCACGGCAGTTTAACCTGATTGTCTATCCGCTGAGGCCCGATATGGCCGATATATTGCTGGAGCTGGATGCCGGACATCCGGTTCTGGTGATGCAAAACCTCGGCTTCAGCTGGTTGCCTCAATGGCATTTCGCAGTTGCCATCGGTTATGACCTGAACGCACAACAGATCCTGCTGCGTTCGGGTCCGGATAAGCGTTATCCCGCCGATCTTTCGCTGTTTGAGAAGACCTGGTCACGGGCAGACAACTGGGCCAGAGTAATACTTCCACCCGATCAGCTACCAGCAACTGCCACACCTTTGCGTTACACTGCCGCCGCGAATAAGCTTGAGCAACTCGGGCTGCACAACCCTGCTTTACAGCAAGCCGCAGCACAAGCCTATCAGACCGCGTTAAAACAGTGGCCTGACAATGCTGCCGCGCTGATGGGACTCGGTAATATCAGCTACGCCCGGCAACGTTACACTTCGGCCGCTGACTATTTCATCCGCTATATTGAAAAGAGTGCCACACCTGCCGCCGGCTGGAATAACCTGGCGTACGCATTAATGCAAACAGGCTGCACTCAGTCGGCCATTGAATCGATCAGCTGCGCCGTATCAATCGCACCGGAGCAGCCTGCCTACCACGACAGCCTCAATGAACTCAGCAATATCGCCGCACAACAGGGTAGTCAAGAACGCTGCTCACGCCCCGCCTGTATTG
This sequence comes from Amphritea atlantica, assembly GCA_024397875.1. NCBI lineage: Bacteria > Pseudomonadati > Pseudomonadota > Gammaproteobacteria > Oceanospirillales > Oceanospirillaceae > Amphritea > Amphritea atlantica. The sequence goes on along the minus strand of CP073344.1, from coordinate 919,193 downwards.
TTCCGAAGTAAACACACTCATCCCGGAACAATGAACCCTGTCATTGCTGATGGCCGGATCACTCTGCCATCATATTGTTCATACTAATCAGCAGATCCAGCGTGATCTGCTCGAAACGATAGACCTTGCCACCCTCAGAATCGGCAAACGCTTCGGCATCGGCCTGTTTGGAAAAGCTGGCAAGTGTTGGCCCCATCGCGCCTTTTTTCCGGTGACCGATGACGAAGAATGCCTGTCGGGCATCAATATAGGTTTCATCATCCGGATGATCCCAGGGGGTGACGGCCATATCGTGGACATAGACCTCCTGAATATTCTGCTGATTTTCTGGATCGACAATAAAAGCAAACAGATCCCGGGTAGAACAGAACTGCATATTGCCCCGGGTTCCCTTTGCATACAGCTGCCCCTTGGGGCCGGGAAAGTTGCTGATAATCATACCGCACAGGTGGCACTCTGCCCCGCTTTCTATCGCGATCGCCTGTCGTACCATCGTTTCCTTTTCATCTTCACCACAACCCGCCAGCCCCCCCAGCGGCAGCAGAATAACGAACAGCTTTAACCAGTGCTTCATTACAATCCCCGCTTATTAAAGATCGCCATCGCCAGCGAGGCTGGCAGTACCAGCCAGAGCAGTAACCCCACAAACAATGACAGGGTTGAAAACTGAGACTGCTGCGCTATTGCCATGAGTCCGGTGAGATTCTGATCGGCAAAATAAGTAATGTTTACCAGTCGGAAGATATCCGTTGGGTTGAGCAGCAACAGATACGGAAACAGTGTTTCATCAACATTGCCCTCGGTCGCAACCAGCATCCCCAGCAGCCCCAGATCAAAGACCAGAACGAAAACAAACCAGGTGATCAGAGCGATCCCTGCCGCTTTCGACTTCTCTGACACCGATGCACTAATCACATAAGCAATGGCGATAAAGATCCACCCCAATAGCATGGCGGAAAAGATAAATATGCTATAAGCGCCGAGGAGCTCTCCCCAGGTGGTCGTGCCGGAGAAAACCCCCATCATAATGGCGGATGAGCCAAAACCAATCAGGGTGGAAAACGCCATTACCGCTCCCTGCCCGACCATTTTCCCCAGCAATAACTGCCAGCGTGACAGTGGATAGGTCATCAACAGCAACAGAGTACCATTTTCATCTTCACCCACCAGCCCGTCATAGGCCAGCATCAGTGCGATCAGCGGGATAATAAACACCGCCAGACTTGCCAGGCTGACGATAGTCGTCGACAGCGATGTAAAACCAACCTTACCCGCTGCGGCGGCACCGAAATACGCCAGGCCAATCGCCAGTACCGCAAAGATCACACAGATCGACAGCACCCAGCGGTTTCGCAGGCCATCATGAAACTCTTTATTAGCGACCGTCAGAACAGCATTCATTAGCGAATCTCCTGTGCAGTAGCGGCGGTTGCTCCGGCACTGGTTTCAATAAAATGCGTATACAGGTCTTCTAAAGAGGGCAGCTGAACATCCAGATTTTCCAGTCCCGCCAGTCCCATTATCTGTTGCATGGCAGCCATCTTCCCGGGAAGAGGAATATCCAGTTTTAATTCTGTTTCGTTGCGGTTTACCAGGGCTGACAGGTTGTCGGGCAACACCATTCCACTTCCCTGCAGATGAAAAACCGCAGGCAGATCTGCCTGCTGGCGCAGATCATGAATACTGCCTTCAGCCAGCAGATGCCCCTGCCCCAGTATCATCGCCCGATCGATATATTTTTCCACGCCAGGTAACACATGGGAACAGAGTATGACGGTACAGCCTCGCTGCTTCAGCTCTTCAATACGATGATAAAAATCCTGGGTGGCGATAGGATCCAGTCCCACGGTAGGCTCATCCAGCAATAACAGTTTTGGTTCACCTAACAGTGCCTGAGCAAGGCCAAGACGCTGCCGCATGCCCTTGGAATACGTTTTTACCCGACGCATTCCGGCCTGCGCCAGTCCCACCTGCTCCAGCAATGCAGGGCAGTGCTTCTCCGGGACGCCTTTCAAACGGGCAAAATACTGCAGTACCTCCAGCCCGCTCAGTTGGTCGTAGAAGCTGACGTTCTCCTGCAAAAAACCCAGTTTACGTCGCAGGTGACGAGCCTCAGGCTGAGTCGGGTCTTCGCCAAAGACTCTGACCTCACCCGCCGTTGCACTGATCAGACCGAGAATCAGTTTAATCGTCGTCGTCTTACCCGCTCCGTTATGACCAAACAACCCCAGCACTTCGCCCTGACGCACCTCCAGATTAAGTTGCTGAAGCGCATTAACGCCCTGATATCTTTTCTCAACCTGCTGTAATTCAACAATATTATTCGAACTTCTCATATCAATTCCCAACCCACTGCGCGCCTGCTGACCCGGGTACCAGACCTGAGTCAGTAATAGACTGTGGTACCGCCATTAACGGATGGCTATCCACGACCCCCGGAGCTTTCAATACTGGAAACTGACGCTGCACCCAGCGCAACGTCTCTACTGCCGGACTATTCAAAAGCAGCTTGGCAGAAGGAAACTTCCACAGCAGCTGGTCAACACTGTCATTCGGCTCATACACCACATCACCAATGCCGTCACCATCCATATCCCAGCCCAGATAGTCACTCCAGAAATTACCCACACCGGCATCAGACCAATCCTGAGTGCGGGTGGCGACATACTTGACCTGCTCTTTATTACTGATAAAAGCGTTGCCGCTTAGCACATTGTCTTCCGAACCCGCTGTCAGGTGGATCCCCATATCGCTCTCGGCAAACAGATTGTCTCTGATCTCGTTAAACAGCGAGTTGTAGATAAACAGCGCCTTACCCTCCAGGCCCGCCAGATTGGTTTGCTGTTGCATATGGGGATTACGGTTATTCTGCACCCCCTCTACACGGTTATTCTTAAGAGTAGAGTTGGTGATGTAATTCATCAGAATGCCGTAATTGGCATCATTTTTTGAACGATTGCCGATCACTGTCAGATACTTAGACTGCATCAGTGCGTAGCCCGTACGGGTATTAACGGTAAAATTATTTTTTATCAGATTGTGGTAGGAGTACATGTAGTGCACACCATAACGCAGGTCATGCAGATGATTACCGATGAGTTCATTGCCATTACTGGTGTCGATATAGATGCCATCACGGGTGTGCCATACCTCATTATTCTTAGCTAAGGCACCTGTCACATTGTAAAGGTGAATACCGTTGCCACGATCGGATGATCGCATACCCAGATCGCCTTCAATCTTATTCGCAACAATTTTGACGTCCGGGGATGCATCCACCCAGATACCAAAACCACCGCCCTGCAGATAATTATGCTCAATACGTGTATTCGCTGCGGAACGGGACACAAAAATAGCGGAATCCAGATCGGTGAGATTGATACCCCAGTTCTGAATTCTCAAATTATGGATATAGGCACCCGCTGAATTCACTTGCAGCGCATGACCTTTATTCTGTCCATCAAGCACAGCCCCCGTTTCACCGGATAACTCGATGGCTTGCGCAATGACAAAATTGCCTTGATAAACCCCCTCAGTCAGTACCACCTGATCTCCGGACTGAACACTATCCAGTACCGATTGCAGGTTATCTGTCGGGGTAACATTGATGGTTGCAGCCTGAGCAGAAAGCATAGTGCTCATGTACAGCAGAAGCAGACAACCGAACCGGGCAAACAGCAGATTCATAGAAGCACCCTGAACAAAGAGGAGACCCGATCCTGGTCAGTATTAAACGTTGCAGGACCGGTTTGATAAGGTATCACAGTGGTTTATCAATATAAGCTCTGCGGCTTACTTAAACATTCTTTTCTGACAAACCCTGTAATACCCCGTTGCACTCAGCTTTTCAGCCAAAAACGGATATTTAAGCCGGCTCAACCAGCATACGACCACGCATCTCCATGTGAAGCGCATGACAGAACCAGTTACAGTAGTACCAATGTACGCCCACCTGGTCTGCTTTGAAGGTTACAGAAGCCGTCTGCTGAGGACTGATCTCCATCTGAACACCGTGGTTTACCATACAGAAACCGTGACTCACGTCTTCGATCTGATCCAGGTTCGTGATAACAACCGTTACCTCATCTCCCTGCTTGACGGTAAACTCATTCAGACCGTAATTAGGTGCAACCGAGGTCATATAGACCCGTACCTTATTGCCATCGCGAATCACCTTACTGTCGGTTTCCAGCGTAATACCGTCTTTCTTCGCCATCGCAACAGTCGTGGCAAATATAGGATCTTTACGATCATACAGCTTACGGGTCTTAACCTTAGATCGGTGAACCATCATGCAGTCATGTGGTTCTGCGAACGCAGGACCATCGTGAATCAGCTTCATTTCGTCACCGGATATATCGATCAGCTGATCGTTTTCGGCATGCAACGGACCACATTGCAGGAAACGGTCTTTAGAGAACTTCTGCAAAGATACCAGGTACTTACCATCGGCATCACGGGTTTCACCCATCGTGGTGTGGTTGTGTCCTGGCTGGTAGTGAACATCCAGTTTCTGCAGAATGTAATCTACTTTCTCGCCGTTATAGAAACGGATCGCTTTCTCGATGTCCCATTTACATACCTGACTATCGATAAACAGCGTGGTGAAAGCATTACCACGACCATCGAAAGCGGTATGCAGAGGCCCAAGACCCAGTTCAACTTCGGCAACGACGGTGTCACGCGGCTGAATCTTATCGGCAAACAAATCATCAAATTTAGCCAGCTCAAATACCGTTACCGTTGGCGACAGTTTGCCATTGGCAACCGCATACTTACCGCCAGGCGCGGTATTAATACCGTGCGGGTTCTTAGGTACGGGTACATAACGGGTCAGTTCTGAACCTTTACGACCGTCAACGACAGGCACATCAGACCCCGGCAGGGTAATAAACTTACCGGCTTTAATTGCTGCTTCAATACGCTCAATATTGAAGATAACCAGGTGGTCACGCTCATTACGCATAGAACCCGGCAGATCAATAGCGCCTTCAGAGTTATAGCAGGTAGAAAACGCATACTTTCCGGTGTAGTCGGCGTCGGTATTATCCAGGTTACCATCGACAATGACCTGCCACGCAACGTCCATGGACTCCGCATCCAGGCCATTAAACAGCGTATAATAACCTTCCACGTCATCCATATTCAGGCCGTTGTTAGGGTGCGGCATACGGAATTCAGCATTGGCGAAGATATACTTGGTATACGGTACTTTCTGAACCCGCAGACCATGAATCGCCTGACAGTTTGGAATAGTCGTAATCTTATCGGTCTTCATGATATCACCGCGGATACGGGCAACACGGGTGTTGGCCTTATCGTTGATGAAAATATACTTACCGTCATAATGGCCATCGGTCATAGACATATGCGGATGGTGACAGTCACCGTTCATCGGTGCATTCTCACCCAGCACTTCCTTACTTTCGTTGGTGATACCCCAACCGGTTGCACTGTCTACGTTAAATACAGGAATACGCATCAGTTCACGCATTGAAGGCAGACCTAATACGCGCACCTCGCCCTGATGGCCACCACTCCAGAAACCGTAGTATTCATCCAGCTCACCGGGGCCTACCGTGTGTTTAGCATCAGTCGATGCATGCGCTACAGATGGCATCAGCGCACCACCCATCGTTGCGCCCATTGCAGCAGCGCCACCAACCAGTGCAGCAGAACCACCCAGGAACAATCGACGGCTTAGTTTCACATGTTCACTTGCGTGTGAGTCTTCAGTATCAATCACAGGAAGGCTCTTATCCTTAGGATCTATCATGATGTTGATCTCCATAACAATGACACCCGGTCTTATGACGAGGCGGTCTTTTATTCAGGCGCCTGACTAGACGGTCAGGTCGTCAATTTGCACTACTGGAATATTATTCAATGCGGCTTCTTGTTTAGCTTTCTTACGTTTTTTCTGTACCAGAGGAGGACATTTGTCATCACGGTAATAGGTCACCTGACAATCCAGACACTGATGGCATTCATTGGCATTAATCCGGCCATCCGGGTGGATCGCCTGAATCTCACACTCGTTGGCGCAGATCTTACAAGGCTGACCACACTCCTTACGGCGCTTGAGCCAGTCGAACAGGCGTAAGCGGGCGGGTATCGCCAGCGCCGCCCCCAGAGGGCAGACATAACGGCAGTACACTTTACGGGTAAACAGATTGATCGCTAACAGGAATACGGCATAGAACACATACCCCCAGTCACGCTGAAACTTCAGCAGGAAAGTGGTTTTAAATGGCTCAATCTCAGCATAACGCTCGGCTTCAGCCAGTGACTCCAGCGAGATGGCAAACAGACCCAGCAGAATCACATATTTCAAAGCCCACAGACGTTCATGTACCGCGAATGGCAGGTCATATTGCTTAATTTTAAGTTTACGGGCCAGTTCATTGATCAGCTCCTGAGCCGCACCGAACGGACATAACCAGCCGCAGAAAATACCCCGCCCCCATAACAGCATGGTCATGGCGGTAAAGCCCCAGAGGATAAAGAGCATTGGATCAAGCAGGAACACGCTCCACTGAAAGTCCCCTTTAAGCGCATGAACAAATGTAAAGACATTCACCACAGACAGCTGGCCTAAGGTATACCAGCCGATAAAGAACACCGTAAAGACCAGATAAACACGGCGAATACCATGCATCAGTCGTGGATAACGGACCAGCACATCCTGGATAAAGATGACGATAAACAACACGATCAACGCCACGGTTAACACCCCGATCTGAAACGCCCGCTCCTTCCAGATAGACACCCATAACGCTTCAGGCTCTGGTTCAACTACCGGCTCAGGACGATCGAGGTACTTTTCAGGTGTCAGATAGTCACCGTAAAAACTGGTAAAGACACTCTCCAACGCACCTTTCTGCCGCCGTACCAACAACTCAATCTGCCACGGCGTGCCCAGATCAAAGTCATACTGATCCCGGACAATGAAGATCGCCATCTCACGAAAGCCGGGGAAGCCATCAATATAGACATCATCCAGACGGTAGTAATCGGTATCATGGAAGCTGATCGACTTGCCAGACTGCTGTAACTGAGTGCGGTCAAAAATGCCTCCACGCACATAACCATTTCCCTTGAATGAGTACTGCCCCTCCCCCATCACGGCGAGCGCCTGATCCCCCTCGCCAAGCTCCCCCATCAGCCAGTTATACTGATCATCTCCCAACAGATTGCGGCCGATGACGGGAATATTTAACGGAGCATAGTACATATCGATAAATGTTCGCTTCTGACGTCCCTCTCCGTGCTTGCCCCGGGTTTCAACAGAGGTTCCTTCAAAGGCCTTATCCACATCTGCTTCAGTCAGCACCAGATGACGAATAGAGCCGTCTCCGATGAGGGTGTTCCAGTCAGACTTAACAAACTGATCCGCTTTTATGCTTGCTTTAGGTATGGCAGCCTGCTCCGTCAAACCTGCAATGCCCATAATCTGAGCGAACTTACGGGCTGAACGCATGATCCCTTCGTTCACAACCATGACGGTAACGGTCGCGCCAGCGACCACATCAACATTCAGAATATCTTTGTTATTGCCCGCGCCAACCCGCACTTTATCGGTTACATTCAGCCCTTCGTAGGCGGCAACAAAATCAAACAGTTTCTGTTCCGGAATACCCACCAGCAAAATCGGCTCATGGTGCTCCAGCACCCGGGTAGCAAGAATTTTCCCGTCAACATCCATAACCACCAGGGTGTTGACCGGTTTGCCAGAATACGCAGGGATTTTTGTGACATCATTGGTTTCAAAGCCATAACCCAGAATGTCCTCGCCTTTATAGACGGTCCATCCGGGGACTTTTCCTTCAGCCACCGGCTGTTTTTCACCCACCAGTGTTGCCTCAGGAAAAGCCCGGGTAATGGTCTCTAGTTTTTGTGCGTCAGAGACAGGCACCATTGCGGATGCAACCGGAGAAAACAAACAGGTAACGACCAGCCAGAAAAAAACCAGCTGAGACTTTCTGAATGTTCGGAAGAGCGATTCCATTATTGTTACCACACTAGTATAGGAAGCTGACTGACAGGTATCGGTAATCACGTAAAAGATTAGAATACGTGGCTGTTACACAGCTATTAAACATTACGGTTCCAATAGTTTTACAATCGTAAACTTCATCATATGACTCTGTTGCAAACGAAATCGGATCGCTTGCCCCTCTTTAAAATCAGCAACAGACAGTCCGTCAGCCAGATTAAATTTCATCTGCATTGCGGACATATTCCATTCGGGAATCGGCTGATGGTGCACCATGATCTGATTTGAATCGGCAAGAACCCGTTTTACAACACCTTCAGCAACAACCTCTTCCACTGCCATCTTCATCGACGTACTCTTTGATGAGCTGTGTTCTGCATTATGACTGCCAGAGTTATGCGACATACCTTCTGCCGACAAGACGGGGCTGGCAAGTGTTGCTGCCATCAAGGAAACGACAGATAAAGCAACAGGTCTTGAAAGGACTATTAACTTCACAGAAACCCCCAAATCAGATTATGGATGCGACACTTTGTCACACCGAAATAGTAACAAGGATAAACCCTGCCTAACTTGACAATTATCAACCCGTAAAACAAACCTGAATATACCGATACAAAATTACAAAATTAAAGTACACAACGCCCCGATACGCCAGAAACGTATCGATGTCAGGAGAGGCTGAAAATCTGACAGCAGGCGAATCGGTCGAAAATACCGCCGAAAGAGTTTCAGCGCAGATCCCCCAGGACCTCACTCCGATAAATCGGTTACCGGGGATTTAAGCCATTGTGCTGCGAACTCATTTGCCGGCACCGGACGACCAAACAGATACCCCTGGCCGAAATCACACCCCATATCCGTCAACATCTGTTGCTGTTGTTGCGTTTCGACACCTTCAGCAATCACTCTGATACCCAGAGTATGCGCCATGACGACAATCGCTTCACACAGCACCAGGTCCTGAGATCCTGAAGTAAGATGAGAGACAAAGCTCTGGTCAATTTTAAGATAATCGATATGAAACTGTTTCAGGTAGGAAAGTGATGAATACCCGGTACCGAAATCATCAAGAGCGATCTCTATCCCCTGATTCCGGAACTGTAACAACTTATCAGTGACCCCGCTGCCAGCCTCCATCAACAGGCTTTCGGTAATCTCCACACAGAGGCTTGCCGGATTAAGATTGTGACTCTGGATATTATTGCCAAACCAGTTGAGGTTACTGCTGCTGCCATCCTGATACTGAACCGGGGAGGTATTAACACTGACCTGAAGGTCAGTGTTAAAGTGCGCCTGCCAGATTGACAGTTGCCGCACCACTTCGGTAAACACCCAGTTGCCTATATCAACAATAAACCCGGTCTCTTCCGCCAGCGGAATAAAATCCAGCGGTGAGATCTGTCCATTCGGATGGTTCCAGCGTAACAACGCTTCAGCCTTTACGACACCGCCGGTTTTCAAGTTAATAATTGGCTGATAATAGACCTCAAACTGCTGCAGATCGATCGCTTCACGCAACTGATTTAATAAACGCCGGCGCTGCTGAGCCGCCGCTTCCATCTCGGGAGTGAAGTAATGAAACCGGTTACGTCCCTCCTCTTTGGCGGCATACATCGCCTGATCGGCATTTTTCATCAATGCTTCCAGGGTCATCGCATCCGAAGGGTATAACGCAATACCGATACTTGCTGACACAAACGTGCGATTTTCCCTGAGAGTAAAGGGCTCTCTCAGCTGTTGCAGTATCTGTCCTGCTACCCGCTCAATCACCGAAATATCGCCGATATTTCCCAGAATCACCAGGAATTCATCCCCCCCCAGACGGGCAACGGTATCGGTTTTCCGCACACAGGAGACCAGCCTTTTGGCGGCCCCCTGCAGTAAAAGATCACCGTAATCATGGCCGAGCGTATCATTCACCTCTTTAAAACGATCCAGATCGATCATCAACACGGCTACCTGCTCGCCCTCCCGGCTCGCGCTTTTCATCATCTGCCGCAAGCGGTCGGTAAATGTACGGCGATTAGGCAGACGGGTCAGGGCATCGTAATGGGCCATATGGCTCAGCTCAGCATGAGCACGCTTCTGCTCACTCAGGTTGATATCGATACAGTACATCTCCTGCCTGTTACCTTCAGACCTCAGCATTACATGACTGGAAAACACCGGAACAACACTACCATCCTTGTGCTGTAGCTCTAATTCTGAGGCGGGGATCTCCTGGCCTTTTTCCAGCCAGTCCCGGTGATGCTGAATCACGGTCTCACGCATCGGCTCAGGAATAATTAACAACTCGAGAGGCTGACCCAGCGCTTCATCCCGGGTATACCCATAAAGCGTTTCACTGGCATCATTCCAGTAGATCACCTTGCGGTTTTCATCGTACCCCTGTACAGCAATGGCTGGCAGACTCTCTATCAGTTCCCGGAAGCGCCCCTCACTTTCGCGCATCAGTTTATCCGCCATTTTCTGGGCGGTGATATCCAGCATCAGCCCTCGAAGCCAGCGCGGCTCTCCTCTCTCAAATACGACCCTGACCATGTCACGAATCCACACTGTCTCGCCGCGTGCGGATAGGAAACGGTATTCAAACTCATAATCACTGAGATGCTTAACGCTCTCTGTGGCGTAACGGATCGTTTCCTGCCGATCCTCAGGGTGAATGTGGTCTTGCCAGAAACCGGGCTCTGACCAATGTTCCAGAGAGTACCCCAAAACCCTGACAACATTTTCACTCATATAGGTATAGGAAAGGGTGTCGTAATCAACTTCCCAGACAATCCCGTCAGACGTATCTACCAGATTTTTAAAGCGTTCTTCGCTAACTCTGCGAGCTTCCTCAGAACGGTGCAGACGGAAATTCCAGTAGAGAATAAGCAGTAAAACCAGCAAGACTGCCGCACTGATCTTAAATATTTTTTCCAGCGCCACGCCATTCGGGGGAACCGTAAGACCGGCCCAGCGATCAAATATCTGGTTGCGTTCAGTTTCAGTAATGCTGTTGAGTGCTTTCTGGATAATCCCCGAAAGTAGCGGGTTACCCTGATAGACGCCGATACGGAAATCACTCTGATAATCGGTATGACCAGAAAAATTCAGGTTAAGAATTCCTTCCTGCTTCATTACGAAACTGGCCGCCGTTGCATCACCAACAAAGGCGTCTGCGCCCTCCTCTGCAACCATTCTCAGCGCATCCTGAATAGTGGCGGTACTGATAATCCTTATTCCCGGATAATCACGTCGCAGAAGCTCATTGGTAAAATGCCCCTTATGTATGGCAACGACTTTCCCTTTTAACTTATCCAGAGTACCGATATACCCCTCAGACTGCTCACTGATTATGACCGCAGCACTGGTGAGGTAGGGTTCACTGAAATCCAGATACACATCTCGTTCGGTGGTTTTTACCAGGCAGGACATCAGATCGAACTCACCACTCCTGGCGGCCGTTAACACCTCATTCCATGATAATTTATCGGTTACAGGCATAAAAGAAACGCCAAGACGCTGTTCCAGCAATGCAAAGTAATCTGCGGCAATACCGGTATAGTGGCCGTTTTGATCGACCCATTCATAGGGGGAAAATTTACGATCGATGCCCAGTCTGAGCTGTGGGTGTAATTCCAGCCAGGCGATCTCTTCAGCGTTGAGGTTTTGTTCTCGCCAGGAAGGCTCTGACCTGACTGCAGCCTCAGGGTTTTGAGACGGGTCTGCTGCATATACTGAGACCAAAGTACTTTGAATCAAACTTATGAGCAACACGAGCCAGGGGACTATTTTAAACATCCATATCTCCAACAGCAAAAAGCTTTCCAAGCTATAACCTGACACAGCGTCTTAATCAGGTAAATACAATCATCGTTTAATACTAAATAGTTTAGTACTAAATAATTAACTACTAAGTAGCTTACAACTAAACGGTTTACAACCGGCTTACGCAGAGCGGTATGCGAATAGTTTTCATCATTCGATTGTTTCTTCGCTTTAGTATAGACAGCTTTAGCATAGATCTATTGTGCGAATGAGTGAGCATATTCAGTAGGATAGAAAAAGCCGGCAGTCTCACCGGCTTTTTAAGATTTCAGTTTAAAACGCTAATCAGGATCCTTCAGCGGTAACTAGAGTCTTTCACTATAAGAGCAGCCTTCAAGTGTAAGGCAGCATTTCAACTAAAGTCCGGAAATATAGGCCGCAACGTCCTGAATCGCGGTTTCATCCAGTTTATCAGCCTGGACCTTCATCAACGCTTTCAGCGGACCACCATAAGTGCCGGCTTTATAACCCTTCAGCGCATCGACAGTCTGGCTGGATGACCAACCCTTAATTACCTGAGACTTACCCATAGCCGATTTTTCAGCGGAGGCACCATGACATTCAACACAGGTCTGAAACACCTCAGCCCCTCCTGCATGAACCGCAGGCACAGATGCTGTAAACGCACAGACAACAAATAAAACACCACTCAATTTTTTCATTCGCGTCCCCCATAAGTTATATACCTATCATATTAAAGGCTATAGACATTATACAAAGGACTCTGTCATCACTTTGAGAGGTACCCTACTGAGAGGAGGCGTATCGAGGGGGATAACAAGCAGTGCGGTTTAAGATACTAAAAACCAGCCCTGAGGCTGGTTTTTATAGTCGTGGCCAATCTAATCCGTTTTCTTCTTTTTCAGCGGCGCCATACCATCATCGGAGACTATCTGCCGATTGGCGGTACGTCTGTTTTTACGATCCTGTGGCGCTTTAACTGCCCGTTTTGGCCGTGCTGCAGGCCGGCCTTTTTCAGCCTTAGGTGCTTTAGCGGCAGGCGCCTCTTTAATACCTTTAAACGTCGCCTTTAAGCCTTCCAGTTCACTGAAGTTAACCGACTGCTGCAGAAAACGCTCTACACGTTTGAATGCTTCCCAGTCTTTAGGACCAACTAAAGAGACCGCAACCCCTTTAGCTCCGGCCCGACCGGTACGCCCGATGCGGTGAACATATTCCTCCGCCTGCTTGGGCATATCAAAGTTAATCACCAGAGACACCTGCAACAGATCCAGTCCACGGGAAGCAACATCAGTGGTAATCAGCACCTGCTGTTGCCCCCGGCTGAAGCTATCCATAATCCTGTTACGGTCGGACTGACTCATCTCACCACTGAGCGCCGCCGTTTTCAGCCCCTTAGCGGATAACAACTGTGAAAGACGATCGGTATCCGCACGGGTAGCGGTAAAGATAATCACCTGCTGATACGTTTCAGTATCAAGAATACGCTCCAGCAGGGCCTGCTTGTGATCCAGATGATCGGTAAGATAGAAGCGTTTTTCAATATCTGCGTGTTCAGCATTAGCAGCCCCAATGGCGATCCGCTTTGGCGCTTTTAGCAGCGTTTTAGCCATGCTGTTTACTTCAGCGTGTTCCAGCGTGGCAGAAAACATCAGCGTCTGACGCAGACGATGGCTGGCGACCTTATTGATCCGGTTCAGCTGCTCGGCAAATCCCAGATCCAGCATCCGGTCGGCTTCATCGAGAATCAGCAGTTCAAGACCATCGAGAAACAGCGAGCGCTCATCCAGATGGTTCACCAGCCGTCCAGGAGTTGCCACCACGACATGAGGATCCTTCGCCAGCGCTTTGGCCTGATCATTAAAGTTCTCACCACCCAGTACCAGCGTCACCTTGAACTGTGTGCCGCTGACCAGACTGCGCAACTGAGCGTAAACCTGCTTTGCCAGCTCCCGGGTGGGTGCCAGAATCAGCGCCCGGGGATCTTTTTTACTCAGGGCTTTCTGCCGCATCAGGCGCTGCATCGTTGGCAACAGATAGGCCAGCGTTTTACCGGAGCCGGTTTTTGATGAAGCAATCAGATCATGGCCGGTAATTGCCGTCGGCACTGCCAGGGCCTGAATCTCCGTGGGCTCGGTTATCCCCTGATGAGCAAGGATATTGCTAAGCCGGGGATCAAGCCCCAGATCGGTAAAGTTTTCCGCGTTGGACAAAGTCTGCTCCGGTTATACTGAATTCATCTGAATAGTGCGGGTCATGATAACAGAGTTCAGGTCGCGACAATGACCCGAATCGCATCCAGTTTCAGTGAAGCCCCCTTCAGGTGATGCTCCAGCTCTGCCCGGTTCTGCGCCAGATAATCGATCTCTTCCTGGCGGATATTCGGGTTCACCGCAGCCAGAGCGGTGAGACGCTCCTGTTCTACTCCCAGCAGCTCTGCCACATTCTGCGTTGCTTCAGCCAGCATCGCCGGCTGTTGGGTTTCTGCAATCGCCTCAACCCGATTCACCATCTTGCCAATCTCATCGCGGGTGTGTTTAACAATATCCACCGCCTGACGCCGCCCAACCCGCTCAGCCAGGTTGTTGATATGGGCTTCCGTGAGAATTGCACTGAGATCGGTGCCATTGGTATCAACTACGATACGACTCAGCGTCTGGGGCAGATAACGCTGCACCTGCAACTGTTTAGGCGCCGCACAGTGCAGGGTAAAGATAGCTTCCAGCAGCAGAGTGCCGGGCTTCAGCGGCGGCAGCTTAATAGAACACACTGCAGTGTTACCGAAATCGCCATTAACGACGATATCCATCGTACCCAGCACCAGCGGGTGTTCCCAGGTGAGGAACTGAATATCCTCCCGGCCCAAAGCGAGGGTCCGGTTATAGGTGGCGGTCATACCATCGGCAGGCAGGCCCGGCAGGCTTTCATGATGCATATGATCCCCCGGACTGAGGATAATGCTCTGACTACTGTGAACCTGCTGTTCAACGCCAAACTGATCAAACATCTTCTCCATGTAGCGGCTCAGCTCAATACTGTTACCGGTAACCTCCATGCTTTCAGCGATGGCCTCAGCTTTCGCCGGGTTGCATGAATTCAGTTCCAGCAACTGATCACGCCCCTGCTGCAGCTGTTCCAGCAAACGATCCGCTTCAGCGCGGGTACTGCCGATCAGCTGTTCAATATTGGCTTCATCGTACTCCTCAAACAGGGCCGGAATCAGCTCATCCAGGAACTGATCGAACAGTACCTGCCCCACCGGACAGGCACGTTCAAAACAGTTCAGACCACGATGGAACCAGTCCAGCAGGATTGCCTGAGCGCTGAATTCATAATGAGGCACATGAATCTGGACATCATTGCGCTGACCAATCCGGTCGAGACGACCGATTCGCTGCTCCAACAGATCCGGATTCAGCGGCAGGTCAAACAACACCAGATGACTGGCAAACTGGAAATTCCGTCCTTCACTGCCGATCTCAGAACAGATCAGCACCTGAGCGCTCTCATCTTCATCGGCAAAGTAGGCAGCGGCACGGTCACGATTGACCAGGCTCATCCCCTCATGGAACACCGACGAACGGATGCCTTCGTAGAGGCGCAGGTGTTCTTCCAGCGATTTGGCGGTTTCCGCATAGGCACAGATGACCAGCGCTTTCTGGTCACGATTCTGCTTCAGCCAGTCCACCAGCCACTCCACCCGCGGATCCGCTTCGAGCCAGCGGTCTGCCAGAATAAGCTCGGGATGAAGTCTCTCTTCCAGATCCGCCTGATCCAGCAACTGCTGTTCGCTGGCAAGATAAAACTCTGGTTCAGGCAGTGGATAACTGTGCAGCACCCGTTTAGGAAAACCGCTCACACCGTCACGGGTGTTGCGAAACAACACCCGGCCGGTGCCATGATGATCCAGCAGACTGGCTACCGCATCCTGAATCGCCTGATCCAGTGAGTCGTTTTCAAGCTCATCCTGCAGCTGTTCAGCCACCTCTTCGCCAAGATAGCTACCCAGCTGAGTAAACACTTCAGGGGCATCTTTCAGCTGTTCACGGGCATCCTCATCCAACAACCGGGCCACCAGTTTACTGACCGGCTGATAGCCCTCCTCTTCCGCACGGAACTGTTCCAGACTGTAATAACGATCGGGATCCAGCAGACGCAGACGGGCAAAGTGACTGTCAACGCCCAGCTGTTCCGGGGTTGCGGTTAACAGCAAAAGCCCTTTCACTTCACGGGCCAGCGCTTCAATACAGATATATTCCGGACTGGATTCCTCTTCAGACCAGACCAGATGGTGCGCTTCATCCACCACCAGCATATCCCAGCCCGCATCCAGCGCCTGTACCAGACGGTCCGGGCTGGACTTGAGGAAGGATAAGTTACACAGCACCATCTGTGCGGTTTCGAACGGATTAACGCCCTCATCCGAAAGTTCCAGTGCCTCACAGCGCAACGCATCAAGAATGGTAAAGCGCAGATTAAAGCGGCGTAGCATCTCTACCAGCCACTGATGAACCAGACTGTCGGGCACCACGATCAGCGCACGGGATGCTTTACCACTGATCAGCTGCTGATGCAGGATAAGTCCCGCTTCGATGGTTTTACCCAGACCAACTTCATCCGCCAACAATACCCGTGGAGCAAAACGGCGGGAGACCTGATGGGCAATATAGAGTTGATGGGGCAATAACTGAACCCGGGGGCCCAGCAGGCCATAACTTTCTGATTGCAGGTGGGCAAACTGATTCTTAAGCGATTCGACCCGCAACTTAAACTGACTGAGCTTATCGACCTGTCCGGCAAACAGACGGTCGTGGGGCTTGCTGAAGTGCACGGCGCTGTCCAGGTCCCGCTCTTCCAACACCAGGACCTCGCCCTCGGTATCTTCGACCTGATAGATCATATAACCATTGAGTTCCTGCTGAGCAGTAATGGTGACTTTAACGCCCGAGGCATTACTCACCTGCTCACCCACCGGATAGACCACACGACTGAGAGGCGCGTTATCAATGGCGTAGGTGCGCTCCTCTTCAACGGCTGGAAACAGAATTTCAACGCGGCGATTAGATACGCTGGTAACTAACCCCAGCCCCAGATTTGATTCGGTATTACTGATCCAGCGTTGGCCGGGAATAAATTCAGACAAAAGACAGCTCTCAAACAGAAAACGATAGAAACAATACCGGTGCAGACACTATAGACGATATTCAGAACTAGTGCCGACAGCGACCGGTCAGCGCGGAATGATAGGCGTTGTAGCGGAGTACCTCAAGGCGCAATCACAATCACCGGCAAATATATGAAATATTAACGTCATCACCGCTATAAACAGGTCAATCCACGCGTACTGAAATATCCGCACTGGCAAAAATAATGTATGCTTGCGCCTTTAAACCTGTGAGTACCCATCGATGTTCTTTATCGACCTAAATCTGGATCTGGAAATTCTGGGCCCACTGGCTGACAACAACTTCCTCAGCCCCCGCCCGATCCAGCAACAGGCAATTCCTGTGGCAATGGATGGCTTAGATCTGCTGGCTTCAGCCCCCACCGGAACAGGTAAAACCCTGGCCTTTGTGCTGCCAGCACTGCAAAAAATATTCGATCAGGATCAGGATCACAGCAGTGCGCCACAGATACTGATTCTGGCCCCTACCCGGGAGCTGGCGAAACAGATCTATCAGGTTATCGAACTACAGACCCGGCACAACCGGATCAAAAGCTGTCTGATTGTCGGCGGCGTTCCCTTTGGTATGCAGAAAGCGATGCTGGCTGAGCCGATCGATATTATGGTCGCTACCCCCGGACGACTACTGGAGCTGAATGCCCAGGAGTGGCTCGACCTGTCTCTGGTCGATATGCTGGTCATCGATGAAGCCGACCGGATGCTCGACCTTGGCTTTATCCACGATATAAAACAGATTGCCGATGTCCTGCCGCTGAAACGTCAGACACTGATGTTTTCCGCCACCCTTGAAGGCGAAAAGATTCAGCAGTTTGCCGCAGACCTGTTGAATGAAGACTCACAGATTATCGCTGTAGAACAACCTCGCCACATACCGACCAATATTGAGCAGTATGTCTATCGCGCCGACAACGAACAGCACAAAGAGTATCTGCTTAAAGCACTGATCCATCAGCCTGAACTGAAACAGGGCATTATCTTTGTCAACAGCCGCAAACAGGTAGAGCACTGGGTCAATATCATCCGCAACGCCGGTATGCTCTGTTACGGCCTGCATGGTGATATGCGCCAGAGTGAACGCACCCAGCGGATCAAAGAGATGCGCCGTGGGCGGATCAAGATCATTATCGCCACCGATGTCGTGGGTCGCGGACTGGATCTGCCGGATCTGACTCACGTAATCAACCTCTATCTGCCGATGAAAGCCGACAGCTATGTCCACCGGTCTGGACGCTCAGGCCGTGATGGCGCCAAAGGCACCGTCTGGTCGATTGTAGAACCTTTAGACTGGGCAACGCTGGGTAAGATTGAACGCTTCATCGGCGAAAAACTTCCCCGGATCACGTTCCCGGGACTGGCACCGAAAAAACCGGAACCGGGTAAAGGCGGCGGTAAAGCCAAACCTAAAAAAACTAAAGTTAAAAACAAGAAAGCGGTGGCTAAAGCGGCAGCGAAAAAATCTGCCTCGCAGAAAAAATCGCCTAAAAAGCGGGTTGGCCGCGGTCCCAAATCAGGCCCCAATCCCAAAGCCAGCAGTTAAAGCGTTCAGCTTAACAATTCATCATGCGAGAGCCACCTTCCGGTGGCTTTCCTGTTTCTGGCCCCGCGCTCCCCTCAGGCCGGAGAGGATTCTGGCTGTAACGCCTCATCGTCCAGCTCGCGGAGTATATGCTGCATCAGAGCGTTAATCCCGGTCGGTTCAATATCGCCCGGGAACCGAAAGCCCCGCCATAATAGCCCCGACAGTAAACAGGCTCATCCCATACCGCTATTTGCCGATTCAAAACCACTCTCCCTGAGGCGAATTGGCAGCATCACAAAAAACAGATTATGACTCACCGTCACAGCGAATATAGCAAAGAGAATCAACTGAATCCGGACCAGGATATTACGCTGACGTTATATCAGCCGCTGCCCCGCGCGTCTGACAGGCCACTCTTAACCGCGGCAAAACCACTGAACATGAACCACTCCGGAAGATTACGGAGTAACAGTGACGCACCACAGATTTTCAGTCTGTCATCCGACTCCGCGGCAACAATTGTCGTATCGCCCAGCCACAGAGCCGTCATTGTTCTGAGGTCACTGATAAAATGCAGATCAGGATCAAACCCCGGGTCATCAACACACAGATCGATCCCGTCGTTCTCAGCCAGCATCCACCAGTGCCGGTAAGGCTGACCCAGGTCGTGAAATTCAAAATGCAGTACCGTGCGGCAGTCTGGCAGGGCTGCACAGTTGATTGTGCGTCGCATATCCCACATCAACAACTCGACACTCAGATCATCGTCTGACATCTGGCTGCGGACCCAGCGAGCGCCCCACTCCCCCAGCCCCATCACAATCGGTTCCAGTTCCAGTCCGGCCTGTGTCAGGTGGTACTCTCTGCTTTTATTGTCTTCAGAGCGCCTCAATTCAACCAACCCGCGCTGCTGCAACACATTTAACCGCTGCGACAGCATTGTCGGAGAGATGAGTGGTAATCCGCGCTTGAAGTCGTTATAGCGGTGACTGCCACACAATAGCTCACGAATCAGTAATAATGTCCATCGCTCCCCCAAGGCTTCACACGCTTTGGCGATAGGGCAAAACTGTCCGTAACCTTTCATATACTCCCCCATTCTGATGCTTCACTACAGTTTTAGTAGTTTAAAGTACGATTTCTGTACTTAACAAAATATAGCCCCAATGCTGTACTTAATACACAAACCCTTAACCCAGTGGGGCGCTATCATGAATACCCAACCGAAATACCAGGGCAGCTGCTTTTGCGGTGCAGTCACTTTTACCGTGACAACGCAGCCTCTGCTGATGGCCTATTGCCATTGTGAATCCTGTCGTCACTGGTCCGCCGGACCCGTCAGTGCATTTACCTTATGGAAGCCCGAAACACTGCATGTCACGCAGGGTGCAGACAATATCGACAGCTATCGAAAAACTCCCGGCAGCATTCGTAAATGGTGTCGTTCATGCGGCGGTCATCTGTTTACCGAACACCCATCCATGGGGGTCACCGATGTCCCTGCTGCGGTGATTCCAGAGCTAAAATTTGAACCAGCTCTGCATGTGCACTATCAGGAAACCGTACACCGGATGACCGATGGTCTGCCAAAAATGAAAGACCTCCCTGCTGAAGCTGGCGGATCCGGCGAACAGATCCGGGAGTAGGCTCTATAATTATTTAACCACCTGAGTCAGCAGGCTGCCAAATAAATCCCGCTGGTCCGGGTATACCCGGACAGCAAAGGAGAGAACAGTATGGATATCAATGTTGCAATTTCACAGAAACCACCCGTACTCCTGGATCTGAAAGCTTCAGTGAACAAAGCCGTTGAAACCATTGACGAGGTCGCCAGACAGGGCGTACAACTGCTGGTTTTTCCCGAAGCTTTTCTGCCCGGATACCCAACCTGGATCTGGCGATTGAAACCCGGCGGCGATATCGGCCTGGGGAATACTATCCACAACACGTTACGTCAGAACTCTGTCGATATCACCAGGGGCGACCTTGACCCCATTTGCGAAGCTGCCGCCCGACACAATATGGTTGTGGTGATCGGCATGAACGAGATCGACTCAGAGTTCAGCGGCTCGACCCTGTTCAATACTGTTGTGGTCATAGGCAGTGATGGCTCCCTGCTTAACCGGCATCGTAAAATAATGCCGACTAATCCGGAAAGGATGGTGTGGGGATTTGGTGATGCCAGCGGACTGCAGGTGGTCGATACCCCGGTTGGTCGCATTGGCTGCCTGATTTGCTGGGAAAACTATATGCCACTGGCACGCTATGCCCTCTATGCCCAGGATATCGATCTCTATATTGCCCCGACCTGGGACAGCGGCGATACCTGGATAGCGTCGATGAATCATATCGCCCGGGAAGGTGGTTGCTGGGTGCTGAGTACCGCAACAGCAATGCAGGGCAGCGATATACCCGCCTCCTTTCCTGAACGTGATCGCCTGTTTCAGGATGATGAATGGATCAATCCCGGTGATGCCGTGGTGGTTAAACCCTTTGGCGGTGTGGTAGCCGGCCCGTTGCATAATGAAAAAGGAGTGTTATATGCCACTATCGATATCGATGCAGCACGGGATTCCCGTAAAGCGCTGGATGTTGCCGGACATTATAACCGGCCTGATATATTCCATCTGGAGGTTGACCGACGGGCAATGCCTCCGGTGAGTTTCACCGACAACCCGGAGAAATAAGATCTCTCTAAGTATTAACCGTCATGCCTTACCCATAAGAAAGCCCGGCAATCAGTGCCGGGCTTGTTATCAGTATTGCATTTAACCTGCGTTTAAGCCGCCTGTGCCGCCGCAATACCGGTGCGGCTGAAGGCGGTCAGCATCGCCTGCAGTGCCGCCGCAGACGTATCTTCTGCTACCGCGACTGCACAGTACTCTTCACCGTCAATCTGCACCGCCACTGAGGCCTGAGCGTTGGCATCGGTGCCGCCACTGATCGCATGCTGATCGAAGTGTATCACCTCAATAGAACAACCGAATGTGGTTGTCAGTGCAGCACACAGTGCCTCAAGTGCGCCTGCGCCCTCTCCGGCAAACTGTGCTTCACCGATTTTAAAACTGGCACTGACATGATGGCCTTCAGTATGCAGGTCATAGTCATGTAACTGCCACTGGTCAGACACCGTAATAAAGTGTTCATCAAACAGACGCTTAATATTGATCGGTGAAACTTCCACGCCACTGTGCTCTGCTGCCCCCTGAACCACCCGGCTCAGCGGGAAATGCATCCATTTCGGCAGGCTGATATCGTAATCCCGTTCAAGTACCAGTGCCACGCCACCCTTGCCACTCTGAGAGTTAATACGCACCACGGCTTCATACTCACGGCCAATATCCCGCGGATCGATGGGCAGATAAGCCACATCCCAGTGTGGTTTCTTATGCTCGGTGTGATAGTTCACTGACTTACGGATTGCATCCTGATGGCTACCAGAGAATGCGGTATACACCAGTTCACCTGCCCAGGGATGACGTACACCCACCGGAATACCGGTGCAGCTTTCCACCACTTCGTTAATCTCCATGATATCGGAGAAATCCAGTTTCGGATCAATCCCCTGGGAGTACAGGTTCATTCCCATGGTAATCACATCCATATTGCCGGTACGCTCACCGTTACCCATCAGCGTCCCCTCAATCCGGTCAGCACCGGCCAGCACCCCCAGTTCTGCAGCAGCCACTGCACAGCCCCGGTCGTTATGGGTATGCAGACTGATACGTACAAATCTGCGGTTTTTCAGATGACGGCAGAAATACTCAACCTGATCAGCAAAACGGTTCGGCGTAGACATCTCCACGGTTGCCGGCAGATTAACAATAATGTCCCGGCCACTCTCAGGCTGCCACTGATCAATCACCGCATCGCAGACTTCAATCGCATAATCCATCTCAGTGCCGCTAAAACTTTCCGGTGAGTACTGGAAAGACCACTGGGTATCGGGATGCTGACCGGCATACTGCTGTACCCATTTCGCGCCCTGAACCGCAATTGCCTTGATCCCTTCACGGGACTGGCCAAACACCTGTTCCCGCTGCACTGTTGAGGTGGAGTTATACACATGGATAACCGCTTTTTTCACTCCGGTCATCGCTTCATAGGTGCGTTTAATCAAATCTTCGCGGGCCTGAGTCAGCACCTGAATGGTGACATCTTCAGGAATCCGCTTCTCATCTACCAGCTTACGCACAAAATCAAAGTCAGGTTTAGACGCTGAAGGAAAACCCACTTCAATCTCTTTAAAGCCCAGCTTCACCAGCAGATCAAACAGTCGCGTCTTCTGCTCAACATTCATCGGATTAACCAGTGCCTGGTTACCGTCCCGCAGGTCTACACTGCACCAGTCTGGCGCCTGTGTAAGGGTCTTATCTGGCCAGCTACGGTCGGTCAGACGAATCGGCTCAAATGCACTGTATTTACGATGGTCGAACATAGTTTTGTCCTGCTCGGTATCTGCCAGTCGGTGGCAGCTGTTGGGTTTATGAATCGTTGTCTGGTTTGAAATCCCGCGCGGGAAGCGCGGGACCAAATCTGTCTATCGCATACTTGTGGTACACATGAATCAGTCCGGTAGACTGGCGCTTAAACCTGGTTAGACACTTTTGATGTTGTCACCCACATCCGCTGATAACGGCATGCTTTGATGGTTCCCGGCAAATATTTATCGCTGCAGCAATCAATAGAGCAAAGTTTAAAGCGTTTATTGCGCAATAACCGATCTAAATAAGAGAATATTTGTATTTTTGCGCAATATTAATTAATCAAATACAATAAACCAATACATATTATTGCGCAGAGAAACAAAACAATGAAATCAAACCACCCGATCGACCATTTTGATTTAAAAATATTGCGCGAATTACAGCGTGATGGCGGGCTGTCGAATCAGGACCTTGCTGAAAAAGTCGGTCTGACTGCGGCGCCCTGTTCACGCAGAGTCAAGGCACTGGAAGAATCAGGTGTCATTCGTGATCGTGTTGTCAGACTGGACGAACGGGCTGTCGATCTTAATCTGATTGCTATTTTGCATATCAGCATGGATAAACATATACCGGAACGGTTTGAAGCCTTTGAAACCACTATCAGCAGCTTTCCAGAGGTAATGGAGTGCTATCTGATTACCGGTCACGATGCCGACTATCAACTCAAGGTCGCGGTTCCGGATATGGATCGCTACCACGATATACTGTTGGGTAAGATTACCCGTATACAAGGTGTCACCGGGGTTAAGTCAGCCTTTATCATGCGTAAAATAGTCGATAGCACAGCGGTGCCCCTTCACTATATCAGCGGATAGAGAAGTGGCCGGATCAGTAAAGCCGGCTGCGCTCTGCGGCTCTTTCGCTCACTGTTATATGAACGCCCTTTACCATAAGAGCGGAAAAACAGTCGTCAGATATCATTGCAGAGCGATGTTTCCCCGTTATAATCATTAATCAACAACATCCCATTCAGTTAAGGAAGAGACACGCACATGAAGTACACCATCATATTTTTGCTAGCATTACTGACTGGCTGTAGCAGTATAACGAATCAGCCGGAACATAAGCTCCCCAACAATCTCTCAGACCAGCTGATTCGCACCCTCTCATGCAATCAATTTGAAGTCTGTAGCGCGCTTTATTTTAAAAATACCCGGCCGAAAAATCTGAAGGTTGCCGTCGCTGGCGAATACCATGCAATTACTGCGGCAACAGTATGGATAGACAATCAGCCTGTCGCACTCACGCCAACCATCAACAACACCCAGTTTGGTGTGACCACCTCCGGAGTGCGTATCGCCATGCGCCCGTTTATGTCGGAACAGCCTCTGAAGGAGCGACTGAATCAGGCAACAACAGTGAGCCTGGAATCCGTTCAGCAAAGCTCTTCGGTTACCACGGTGATGAAGGATGAAGGGTTTATTCACCCCGAATGGAGAGCCCTGCTGGCTGGATTTAATTAAGCCAGGCTCTGTCGCCAGTCAAACGGTCAGAGCAGTCCATCAACGGATGGGCTGCTCATGTTTGTCAGGCTTATTCGGAAGTTACAAAGAGAATATCGCAGATCAATGGGTCGCAGCGTAAGATTACCCGCCTCGATGATCCATATCCGCAACCCGGTTAAATAAACCCTCATACTGCTCAGCCATAGCGCTCCAGCTTAAAGCCGAAATATCAGGCGCTGATATAGCACATCCCTCACGCCGGGCTTCGGCATAGCGACACACCGTTTGCACCAGACTATCGGTCTCTCCCTCGCCGCTGTTATAACAACAACTGTCCGGGAAAAGCTCCGGGTAAGCCAGGCGCTTGGGGACAACAGGCACCGCTCCCGCGGCCACGCCCTCCAGCACCGCTATCCCCTGAAAATCATGCAGCGCCGTGGAGAGCACTATATCCGCCTGTTGCAACAGCTTACGGTATTCTTCGACCGATTCAACAAAGCCCCAATGGCCCGCCCGTGCACCCAGTAATTGTTTAATTTCCCGGAACGATTCCGGTACCTTACGAAACGTCTGACCGACAACATCCAGCCTGAAATCCAGCCCGGCATCACAGAGTCCCTGCACGGCGTGAAGCAGTAGCTCCGGACCTTTATCAAACTCCCAGCGGTGGTTCCAGATAATCCGAATAGCTCCTGTCTGGGGGTCATGGGACTGATATGCGCGCTGCGGCAGCGGTACCTGAAGCACTGATGATCGCTGTTCCAGCTGTTCAGCGACGCCTGTCGGCACATGATCCGGCAGCTTCTTCAACAGTTCACGACAACCTGCCAGGAAGGTATTTCGATTGTAATGGGTGTTAAAACAGACATGGTCTGCGGCCAGTGCGGTATACAGGTTAAGAATCTTTGGCTCAACATTGCCATACTCCCGGCCTGATTCCGGGTAGGCAAACTGGTTTTCGTGAAAGTACACCAGAGTTGGAATACTGGCCAGGTGAGGAACAAATCCCCGCAGCGCGGAAAGGTCTGTCATCGAGGTCGCAATGATCAGATCGTATTCCTGCTCCAGCACCGCTCTGTCATTGAAGGCCCAGCTCAGACTGTTGCCCCGTATCCGCCAGGAAAAGTATCTCGGCGGTAATGTCAGCACGGTCCATTGATGATGACTCAGGTTTTCGACCAGTCCTTTATGCCAGTATGCATGACTGGCGGCATCGTAAGCGGAAAGCAGGAGTATTTTCACAAAGAATTAGTGCTTATATAGAGAAAGATAACTGCGTACCCAGGCCTCACCCGCCAGAGCAGGGGGAAGCCGGACTTTAAGCGCCTTCAGGGCATCAGCCTTAACGACAAAACTATCGCTGAGCAAAATCACATAGTCATCCTGACCCAGTTTAACCGTATGGGCAATCTGCTCCAGCTTTAACCCTTTGATAAAGCGATAAGCTCCCACAAGTGTACTCAACCTTGCCAGCTGTACTACAAAATGTTCGGGCGGCTGCGCCTTTAGCCACTCCATATCTTTAAACTCAGCCATCAACAGAGCTCTATCAGAGTCGGCAGCAATTGTAGTTTGCTTCTCATCCTTAGCAGAGCCCCCTGCTATTGGATCCTGCTTCCCTGAACCTTGCTGACCGACATCCTGTTCCTCGATACGGGCCAGAATCCGATCATGGAGCGGTTGAGTCGCCCGGTTTCCAAGTTCCAGGCTGGTCCTGGCATAGTTAAGTGCCTGTGACAGGTCCTGAGGTACGTTTTGTCCCTCTGAATATAGCAACGCGAGATTGTGGGCAGCATAAGCATTACCGGCGGCAGCCGCTTGAATGTACCAATGCATAGCCGTATCAGGATCAAAATCAATCAGTAATACGCCCAACGCCAGCTGAGCTTTATCATTCCCCGCTGCTGCTGATTTTTCAATCCAGCGGCGCGCAGCCACCGGGTCTTTTTCCACCCCGTCGCCCTGTAACAGCATCAGTCCGGCCTTTAACTGACTGTCAGTTAGCCCGGCTTCAGCTGAACGCTGATACAGAGTAAAGGCCTGGGCAACATCTTTCTCAACCCCGTTCCCTTTTTCATACAGCATAGCAAGGTTGCGCATCGCTTTAGGATTACCCAGTTCTGATGACTGGCGGTAATATTTGAGACTCTGCTGAAGATCTGCCGCGGCTCCCTTGCCTTTCTGGTAAGCGATCGCAAGGTTATAAGCCGCTTCAGCATGATTAGCCTCTGACGAGATACGCAGCCATTCAACCACCTGCTCCCAGTCGGGTGAGTTTCCATCAACACCCAGAGCATACAATCGAGCCAGGATAAACGCCGCCTGAGGTTCACCCTCCTGCGCCAGAGGAAGACAATGCTGGAAGGCCTGTGGCGCTTTACCCTCGGTATAGGCCTGCAGGCAGTCCTGGATATCCGCGGCCACAGTCCCGCTGGTCAGCAATATAACGGTCGCAATCATTAGTTTTAACCGTTGTCGCATTGCTAACCTCTGGAACCGAACACATCTGTTGATTAATTAAACTTACTTTTAAATTTCATGACCCCAGCGTAATCGATGATGGGCCCGGCCCGAAAGGATTCGGACCTGCCAAAACCCCATCCTGCAATTGCAATTCCTGCCCACCGGCACAAAATAATCAAAGAACCGGCTGCTCTGATTCAGCAGGCGAGAAAACTCAGTGCCCATCAGGACGCTGGCATCACATAAAGCTCCTGTAAACGTCTGAATGCCCGAATCCAATGATTCTCCCGAACAGATTCGGGTATATCCGCCAACGCCTCCTGTGCTTCAGATATCGAGCTGTAATTGCCATAAACAAGCACGTAATAAAGATCTGAGCCGCGCATTGTACGGAAATATCCGGCCGTAGAGGGCAGTTCATGTGCCTTAATATACGTCAGCATACCAGCCTCATCCGTGCCATAAAGAAGCTGAATAGTGAAATTAGAAGCCGATTGCTCCATTACCCAGCCATCGGCCAGCTCGTAGCTTTTTTCAGGCCGCAACTGAGGTTGTTGGAACCCGTTATCCTGAGTCAGTAAGCTCTCAGACGGCTCAGTATCGGGTAGTGTACGTGCTACATCTGATACTTTATCATCTGACGGCACTGATTCAACAACGGCCTCAGCATTTTGCATCAGACTCGCCTGAGGTAACTCACTCTCAACCAAGAATGTTGCCAGCAACAACTGCTGCTCGCCGGATCCGTTATCGGGGATCGACTCGCGGATCTGTCGTGCCAGCAGTTTTTTTTCCGCCTGTAGCTCCAGAACTTTCTGTTGCTCTGTCTCCAACTGAATCAGTTTTAACAGTGCTGATGCCTCACTATTACCGGCATCAATGGCCTGCTGAGCCAGCTCCGCCGCCTTCATATGATCGGTTTCAACCCCCTGCCCTGCGTAATACACCAGCGCCAGATTTTGCAGTGCCAGCGCATTACCCTGCTCGGCAGAACGTCGATACCAGTTCAGGCTATCAGCGGGATCGACCTCAGCGAGCATCACCCCCATCGCCACTTGCGCGTTGGCATTACCCGCGTCAGCCGCTTTTCTGATCCAGTGCTGCGCAGCGGCTCTGTTGGCCGCCACTCCGCGCCCCTCAAGCAGCATTGTGCCGACCTTAAGCTGAGCACCGACCAACCCTTGTCTGGCCGCTTTCAGGTACAGCCGATATGCCCGAATCTCATCCTTTTCACCGGCAACCCCGGTTTCAAACATCGAAGCCAGCAGCTTTTGCGCTTTGGCATGTTGAGCCAGTGCCGCCTGCTGATACCAGTGACGCGCCTGACTATTGCTCTGACTGACCCCCTGGCCCAGTTGATACGCCAGTCCAAGACGATAGGCCGACTCAGGGTGGCCTTTCTCTGCCGCGACCTTATCCCAGAAAAGCCCGCGCTGATCATCCTCCTCAGTATCCAGCGCCTGATAGTACATCGTCGCTAACAAAAAGGCGGCTTTCGCGTCTCCCAACTCGGCAAGCTCCTGACACTGTAGCCGGGCATCCGAATAATCGGCTAAGGAAAAAAGCTGATAGCATTCGTTAGAATTTTGCTCACCCGCTGCCGAAACAGAGGAAAAAATCAGCGCAGAACTCACGCCCAGGAGCATTGGTAAATGAATCACCCGCTTCGGTGATCTTAACTTTGATCTTATTAACTTTGATCTTATTAACATAGTCCCTACCGCAATTCTGAAGCGCTTTTAAAAAAGCCTCTTCATAGCATTTTTACCGCTTAGCTCCCCCCCGGAACTAAGCAGAAAACTGGCGACCATAACATCCACTGTTGTGAGCCTATATCTAGCCAGCCTTTATAATACTGACAGTACCCTGCAAACACGCGGCGATAAGAGCTAATGCTATATCCACCGGCTAACAAAGTACGGGGAACCTGGGTTCCAGACGCTAATTTAACAAATTGACGTCTTATGAATAAGTGATATTACTCACTATTTATCTTAAAAACGAAAAAACCGGCTGTAAAAGCCGGTTTTAATTTTTCAGTCAGGGTTTATCCGCCCTGTGCCTATGCCACAGTGCTATGTCAGAACGTCTATGCCAAAGCATCAGCCTGACACTCCCTGCGTGAACGGCTGTAGATAAACAGAGCAATAAAGGCCAGCAAGCCCAGACTACTGATCCACCACTCACCATGAGGCCACAGCATCAGCCCTCCCGCAGCACCGGAGATGAGTCTGAAGAATGGATTCAACGGACTTTCAAGATATCCCTCCATGAAACCCACCAGCGCGTAAATACCAAATACTGAGAAGAAGAAGATACTCAATACCTCCGCAGTCGTGCCACCGATAAAGTTGGTATAGGCAAACAGCAGCGGCACAATATAGAGCCCCTTTGCGATCTTCCAGGCGGTAAAGCCCGTTGCCATAGGCGGCGTCTTAGCGATGGCTGCGGCGGCAAATGCCGTCAGACAGACGGGTGGCGTGACATTAGAGTCCTGAGACAACCAGAAGATGATCATATGCGCAGACAACAGAATCATGGTCAGATGCGCCGGATCAATCGCCTGCTCCAGCAACTGTCCTTTAAAGTCGCCCGGCACCAGCGCCAGTAACTGTTGCGCATCAAGCTTACTCATCGGCTCAGCCAGAAGTGCCGCTTTCTCGACATCAACCAGCAGGAAGATGGTCCGGGCGACTTCCGGCAGCGTGCCGCTGACCATCATATCCACCAGTTGCATCTCCGCAATCAGATTGTACAGCGCAGGGGCCGACAGCGTTGCCAGAACAATATAGGCCGCCGTGACCGGAAGCCCCATGCCAAGAATCAAAGACGCCAGCGCCACCAGCAGAAGCGTGATCAGAAGACTTCCGCCAGCCCACTCAGCAACCATCAGAGAGAAGGTATTACCGATACCGGTCATCGCCACCACGTTAACCACCAGGCCTACCGCAATCAACAGCATCGCCGTTGTCGCCATATTTTTGGAGCCCTGGGCCAGCGCATCAAAGATATCTTTGAGGCCCATCGGGTGCCTTGACAGCCAGGATGAAACAACCACCGAAATAATGGAGATACCTGCGGCATAAGTGGGTGTAAAACCGTAAATCAGCAAACTTACCAGTACCACCAGCGGCAACAGATAATGCCAGCCATCCTTAAACACTTCACCGATAGGACGGGTATCCAGCTCTACCGCGTGCGCCTGACTGCGCATCGCTTCGACACGAACAAAAAAGCCCACCGAAAGGAAATACAGCAATGCCGGCAATGCCGCTACAGCGATCACATCCACATAGGGGATCTGCGTATAGGACGCCATAATGAATGCCCCGGCCCCCATCACAGGCGGCATCAGCTGCCCCCCGGTCGAAGCGGCGGCTTCAACACCCGCGGCAAAACGGGCGGGGAAGCCGGCCTTCTGCATCAATGGAATGGTAATGACCCCGGTAGACACAGTATTTGCCACAGATGAACCGGACACCGAGCCCATCAGGCCAGAACCCAGCACCGCAACAAATCCGGGACCGCCTACCATCCGCCCCGCCGCACAGCGGGACAACTCGATAATAAAATCCCCGGCACCGGACTTCACCAGAAAGGCACCGAAGAGAATAAACATAAATACATAGGTCCAGGAGATCCGGGCAATCTGCCCAAACATCCCTTCAGAAGAGAAGTAGCTGCGATACAGCAGTGTTTCCAGACTCAGGCCCGGAAAACCAAAAATTCCGTCAATATACTGTCCCCACCAGAATACATAGGTCAGGGCGACCAGAATCATGCAGGGGATAAACCAGCCAGTCGTGCGACGCGCCATCTCCAGCGCAATAAAGATTGCGCACAGTGAGAAGACCCAGTCAAGATCGTCAAACTTAACACCGCGGGCATAAAGGGCATCTTCAAAGCCGATCAGATAAAGGGCACAGATAACCGCGGCACACCCTAAGAGGATATCCAGAATCAGTGTGACACGACGACCCGCCACAGTACTGCTGCGCACCATCGGAACCATCAGCGCACACAACATCGCAAAGCCGCCAAAATGGATAGCAGACACCCATAGTTCGGAGACGGTACTCAGGGTATTAAAGTAGATATGTACCAGGGCAAAAAGAACACCGGCCCAGTAAATAAAACGTCCTGTAAGCGAATGCTCCGGACGCTGTAACAGCTCAAGACTCTTCAGTTTTGCGGCTGTTTCCTGGTCGGTATTGGTATCAATAGAACTCATAGCGGTATTCCGTTGACGATGAACGTAAAACAAAAGATAGCGGGGGCTCAGAGCGCCCCCGCCAGATCGCCGAACTGATTATTAATACAGCTCAGCGATACAGATCACTCAGCGATAAGATGCTCGGGAATAGTCAGACCCGCTTCTTTGTAGTAACGGGCAGCACCCGGGTGCAGCGGCAGAGGCAAACCTTCAATCGCCTTTTCAAGAGACATCGCCTTGGTTGCCTTATGAATACCGTTCAGGAACGGCAGGTTTTCGTAGATGGTTTTAGTCAGCAGGTAAACATCTTCCTCTGACAGGTCATCACGAACTGCGAGGAAGTTAGGCTGCGCCATGGTGTTGATATCTTTAACCTGACCCGGATAGGTATTAGCCGGGATCACATAACGGGTCCACAATTTATAGCGACCATTGGCTTTTTTGATCTGTTCATCGGTAAAGTCCAGCACTGTCATATCGCTGCCCAGCGACGCATAAGCACGGGTAATGGCCGATGTTGGCACACCTGACGGGATATTCATCCCTTCGATAGTGCCGTTCTGCAGTGCATCCGCACTGGGGCCATAGCCCATATAAGCCATATTAAAACTGTCCGCATCGGCGCCCAGACCTTTCAGAATCTGCAGACCAGACCCTTCTGTGCCGGAGTTTTTCTTGCCGATTGAGAATTTCTTGCCCTTCAGCCCGCCAAGGTCATCAACGGTACCGGTCTTTGCCAGATCTGATTTAATGACAAACTGCTCAACGTTCTGCCACAACATAGAGACGGAGCGGAGATTCTTCTTCGGACCGGTTGAGGCGAAAGCACCCTCTCCATTCCAGGCCCATGCACCATAGAGCCCCTGCAGAATCGCAAACTGAGCCTCATTTTCGTCCAGCAGCTTAATGTTCTCACCGGAACCCGCAGAGTTAATAGCAGACAGTGACACCTTATACTTCGGTTCAAGCTTCACTTTTGTCAGTGTCGCCAGAGCCACACCGACTGGATAGTAGGTTCCTCCGGTAGAGGCGGTCGCAAGAATATAGGAGCGATTCTCTTCAGCCTGTGCGATAGCAGCGCCACCCAGAGCCGCACTCAGTGTGACTGCAAGGCCCAGGCCTTTGATCAGAGTTCGTTTACTACTTTGCATGTTAAATTCCTTCTCTCGGGATTTATTGTTAGTGTCCATCGTATAATGCAATGCCAATGCCAAGCCAAAAAATAAACACCAAACCGTTGATATATATGAATTATTTATCTTCCTAGCTATTCAAAGCCACACAGAATAAGCAAAAAGTTGCCGATTACCAACACAACCGATAAGCAAGAACTTGCTTACAAGGGTGTCATTTTCCCTCTGTATCCAATGAATCGCACATATCGGGGTCGGTAAAATTAAAGTAAAGCAGAGTTTTTCAGGAATGCCGGGGAAATAAGCAACTTTTTGCCTATTCTCCGGTTGAGTCGATGAAGTGGGCGCGATCGATCTGATACTTGACCATTTTCTGATTAAGTGTTCGGCGCGGCAGATCCAGCATCTCCATGACCGCTTTGATGTTGCCGTGGTGTTGCTGCAACGCGTCGCAGATCACCTTATATTCAAAGTTTGCCACCTGGGCAGCCAGCGGCAGCGTACTCTCCAGCCGATGACTGCTGACCGGCTCAATGGCGCTTTCAGGATAGATAAGATCAGCCACAGGCTGCATATCATCCAGCGCATAACGCACGGCAATATTCTTCAGTTCCCGGACGTTACCCGGCCAGGCATACTGTTGCAGATTGGTCAGATCCTGACGGGTTATCCTGCGCAACTCACGCCCGTGCTGGGTTGCGGCCTGGCGGGCATAGAATTCAAACAGCAGCGGAATATCTTCGATACGTTCACGTAACGGGGAGAGGTAGAGGCAGGACACATTAAGCCGGTAGTAGAGGTCCTGACGGAAATTCTCCTCCACGGACAGATCCGCTTTCGATGCAGCGACAATACGCAGGTCCACCGGCACCTGCTTATTGGACCCCAGCGGCTCAATCACCCCCTCCTGTAAACTGCGCAGTATCTTCACCTGCAGGCTGGCGGGCATACTTTCAATTTCATCCAGCAACAATGTGCCGCCATCGGCATGCTGAAACTTGCCGGTACGCTTTTTAGTGGCGCCGGTAAACGCGCCGGCTTCGTGACCAAACAACTCAGTTTCAATCAGGTTTTCCGGAATCGCACCGCAGTTGATCGGTACAAAATTTCGCTCACTGCGGGGACTGAACTCATGCAGACACTGAGCAACCAGTTCTTTACCGCTGCCGGTTTCGCCATAGATAATCACATTGGTATTCAACGCGGCGTATTTAAGAATATCACGCCGCAGTTTCTGGATCGCAGGCGAGATGCCGATAATCTTAGCGTCAATGCCGCTGCGGGATGCCAGATCCTGCTGCAGGCGCAGATTTTCCAGCACCAGCAGTCGTTTTTCACAGGCGCGGTTAATCGTTTCAACCAGCCGTTCAGGCACAAAAGGTTTCTCAATGAAGTCATAGGCGCCATCACGCATCGCGCTGATCGCCATATCCACATCGCCATGGCCGGTTATCAGAATCACCGGCAACTCAGGGATAATGGCACGCGCCTCCTGCATAAACTGTAAGCCATCCATCTGCGGCATCCGGACATCACTAACCACCACACCGGGAAACTGCTCATCAAGGTGGGTCAGCGCCTCAGTTGCCCGGTCACAGGCGATCACCTCGAATCCGGCCATCTTCAACCACTGAGATGTTGACTGCCGGATCACCGGATCATCGTCCACCAGCAATACCTGACCTCTGTTCATGATCACTCCTCTGACTGTCTGATTAATGGCAAGCTGACACGAAAGCAGGTATAGCCGGGTCGGCTGTTAACCCGGATGGTCCCACCCAGATCCTGCACGATTGAACGGACAATTGGCAATCCTAACCCCAGCCCTTCGCCAATCGGCTTGGTAGTAAAAAAGGGCTCAAACAGCTGTGACTGGCTCTGTGCATCGATGCCGCCGCCATTATCAATCACCTCAATACTAACGCTTTCTGCACTGTAGTGTATCTGAATCTCCAGACGCGGCTCGGCGACATCTGTCAGGGCATCACAGCCGTTACTGATCAGGTTAACAAATATCTGCTCCAGACGGGCACTGTCACCACTGACCCGCAGTTGCAGATCGGCATCGGAGTCAGATCGAGAGTCTGATCGGGAATAGTCCAGCTCAATCTGTTGCTGCTCTATGCGCGGACGAAACAGATCAACCACCTGATCCAGTGCCAGCAACGGATCAACCGGGGAAAGATGCTGGGGTTTCTGGTAAGCAAAGGTTTTCAGCTGCCGGGTGAGCACCACCATCCGACTGATCAGATCGTTTATCAGCTCAAGATTATTGTCCAGCTGCTCGGTGTCCTGCCGCTCAATCAGTTGACGGCAGATCGCAATATAGGTTCTCAGGGCCGTTAATGGCTGATTTAACTCATGCACCACCGCTGATGACATACGCCCTAATGCGGCCATTTTCTCAGCCTGTACCAGCTCATCCTGGGCCTCCCGGAGCGCCTGAGTGCGTTGCTGAACCTGATGTTCAAGCTGATCATTGGCCTCTTGCAGCGCCCGTTCCAGTCGTTTACGCGGCGTAATATCGATCACCGTCACCAGATAATTGACGCTGGCTTCCCGCTTGATCTGCTTGATTGAAAAAAGCATGGGAAATGTATTGCCATCGGACCGTTTGCCCACGGTTTCCATCGCGGTAACCGGCGCAAAACCGCGGCTATCCAGACGGTCCAGAACCCGTTTCAGGACCCCCTGTAACACTTCGGGTTCAATCAGGTCACCGATATAGTTTCCCTTAATCCGCGGCATCGACACACCAAACTGCTGCATCGCCATCGGGTTAATAAACAGAATCTGTCCCTGGTTATCCAGCGTAATCATGCCAACATGCGCGTTATTGATAATATCCCGCTGCCGCGATTCGCTCCGTTCCAACGCCTGTTGCGTCTCTCTTCTGGAGATATGCTTCAGCTGCCGTTCCCGTAGCAGAAAGACCAGCAACGAGATCACAATACAGAAGGCGATAGTAAACAGCGTCGCATTGCGCTGTATCCGACCCACCTCCTGCAGATCGTTCAGCACCGAAACCTGCCAGCCAAGGTCATCCAGAGTGACGGTCTGTAACACTGCCCTGGTGCCGTTAGCCAGCCCCACCACGGTTATATCAGAACCATCGAAGAGCTGATCGGTGCGCTGTTTCTGGACAACCTCCTGCAACTGTTTAGCCGTCTGAAAGGCCTTACTGGCGATCAGAATATGCCCCTCTTTGCTGAACAGGTAATGGCTGCCCTGATCCAGCCCCGCCTGCAACAGCGCCAGATCGAGCCGCACCGTTGCCACCCCCATCAACTGACGCTTCACATAGACGGGCGCTGAAAGGTAGGCAGCCCCCTCACTTTCGCCGGAGGGCAACACCAGTTGAAACCCCTGCTGTCCCTCCAGCGCCTGCAGAAAGTAGGCTTGCTGACGGTGACTGACGGTGTAGAAATCCTGCTGCTCACGCCAGTGACTAAACGCCTGAGCACGTCCCTGCACATCGAGGACAAACAGGGCTGTAGAGCCTGCCACCAGGTTAGTTTGTTCAAGATAGCGGCTGACCCGGGCAATTCTGTCCGGAGTGGGATTGCGCAGCAGCTCCGCCACCTCGTTACTTTGTGATATGAGAAATGGAAGGTATTTATAGTCAGCCAGTTCCGTACGGGTCTGGCTGATAATATTCAGCAGCTGGTTTTCACCACTTTCCTTCAAGTCGGTTAAGGCCCAGTTGCGGACAAACTGGGTCACCAGCGTCGTGCCCGCCAGAGAGAGCAGCAACATCAACAGGGCAAGCGGAACAAAACGCGGAAACTGCACTCACTCTCTCCTGTTATGTATCAAGGCAAGGGGTCATAAAACAGATGATCAGAATCTCAAAGGCGATTACCACTGCCGTTTCGGGGCTGATTCATCGCGCACAGCCTGATACCAGGCAGGCGCATCCGTCAGCGCCAGCAGTTCATCCAGCGGCGGATACTCCAGCCCCTGTTTATGACAAAAGTCAGCAAGCTCAGGAAAGCTCCATTCAAACAGAGTATCCTTATATTCCTGCGGATCAAGTCTGGACGCCTCATACATTCCCGCCTTGAGACGCTGATTCTGAGCCTCCACCAGAATAATACCTGCCGCGGTGGACACATTCAGTGAGCCCACCATCCCCATCATCGGAATCAGGATATGCTCATCCGCAAGCGCGGCGCCCTCATCACTGACACCGAACTTTTCCGCCCCCATCAACAACGCAGAGGGTACGGTAAAATCCACATCCCGGTAGTCGATAGCGCGATCGGAAAAATGCGCCGCATAGATTTTCATCCCCTGAGCTTTGGCCCCGGCCACGGCTTCTGTCACCGAGCTATGATTTTGCGTTTTCACCCAGCGATCGCTGCCTCTCGTCGTGCCTTTAAACCCGTAGCCCTCTTTGGGCGTCACCGTATGGATGCGAGGAATCCCCACCGCATCACAGGTGCGAATTAAAGCCGCGATATTACGAGGCTTGTGCACCTGATCGGTGATCAGGGTCAGATCGGGCTGGCGGCGGTTAAGGGTTTGAATAAGTTTCGCGGTACGTTCCGGAGTCATCGGGGTCCCAAATTAAGCTGGTAACAAAGTTGCTGCCATATTACTGAAAAATGTCAGTCTGCTCACTGCAAAAATCAAAATCTGTGACATAATTACCGCCTTACTTATTTTCATTAACCGGAACCAACATGTCAGCTGCACCGAACATCATCGCTTTTCAGGGCGTCGAAGGCGCCTACTCACATCTATCCTGTCGACGGGTATTCCCGGAGATGGAGGCGTTTGCCTGTGAAACCTTTGTTGAAGCGATGTTTATGGTGGATCAGGGCAAAGCCAAGCTGGCGATGATCCCACTGGAAAACTCAACCGCTGGCCGGGTGGAAGAGATCTACCGGCTAATGCCGAAAAGCGAGCTGCACATTATCGGCGAGCATTTTGAACCGGTAAATCACTGTCTGCTGGGCATCCGGGGAACCACCATTGAACAGCTGAAAACGGTTTCCTCACACCCGCAGGCGCTGGCACAGTGTGACGGACATATCAAACAGCTGGGCATTGAGCCGATAGCCGCATTTGATACCGCAGGTTCTGCCTATGAACTGGCACAAAATCCGGACAACACCCATGGCGCTATCGCATCCAGTCTGGCGGCAGAGCTTTACGATCTGGAGATCCTGCGGGACAACTTTCAGGATGTTACCGGCAACACCACGCGTTTCCTGATTCTGTCCAGTGAACAGGGGATTCCGGAGCACAAAGCGGACGTATCCTACATCACCTCCCTGATGTTTACCGTACGCAACATCCCGGCAGCACTCTATAAAGCACTGGGCGGCTTTGCCACCAACGGCATCAATATGGTGAAGCTGGAAAGTTATATGGGCAACGGTCTGACCAAAGGTGCCAGCTTTCATCTGGATGTCGAGGGTCATCCCGATGACCGGATGATGCAGTATGCACTGCAGGAACTGAGCTTCTTTACCAAAGAGATGCGCAATCTGGGAACCTATGAAGCCCATGAATTCCGCGCCCAGAACCGGCCACTGCCGGAATAAGCTGATCGGCAGGTTTTCAGGGGCCATCACCGGCTTCACCTGAAAGTCTGCCAGATCGTTTACGGCTTACTCTTTACTCAGCTTCAGATAGACCCCCAGCGACATCAGCAACGCCACCGCAGCCATCAGCATCCAGACCGCATTCAGCACGTGCCCGCCACTGTCTACCAGCAGCGACTTAAACATCAGCAACAACGATTCTATCGACACCGCGATCACAATAGCCGACATAAAGCGGGTGATCGTTCGTCGGGAGGTATCGTGGTGATGAATGTCTTTATTCGATAAGACCTCCTCTTCCAGAATAGTTTTGCCCAGATCAAAGATCGCCAGCCCCAGAGTGATCAGTATCACGATCCCGAATGAGCGGGTGGTGACATCCCCGCCCAACTCAAACGCTTTCCACAGAGAAGCGCCTGCGGCGTAGATCAGCAAGATCGAAACCAGCACCAGCATACTGCCTATGGCCGCATAGATCGTCTGAAAAATGGGATGAATACCGGCTCGGATCTGATCGCCTTTCAGGTAGGATATCAGCCGTTGCAGATTAAAATTCATCACCAGATAGCCGGCCACATTACCCTCAGCATCATGTACCACCTGAACACTGGAAATCGCCAGCTGATGGGTCGCACAGGAAAGGTAGGGATCCGTAACACAGACCTGATTTTCCGTATTGCGGGCGACCAGCATATAGGGACGATGACTGCGGTCACGCCCTTTACCCGGCTCCCGCTGCTGCCGATAACTCACGCCGGGGCTGCACACGGTATCCATCAGCTGTACACCGTTAACATCCACGCTATACATCAGCTCAGCAAATGGATAATAGCGGCATATCCGGTTCATCACCTCAGCCTGAGCATCGCGGTCCGACAACAATGTGGTACCCGCAAAGCTGGTCATCATCGATTCCAGCAGCCGTTGAATAGCCTGCTCATATTGCTGATACTTCTCTATCAGCCGCAAATGGTTCTGTCTCATCGCAACTTCACCAACACTTCACTAAACATTTCACTAAACACTTCGCTAAACATTTCGCTAAACAGAGATGTGCCACCTGCCCTCTCCTTCGGAAAAAAGCAGGCAACACGGGTGCAAGGATATAAAAATACGCAGACACTCTGCGTGTTTTAAAAAATCAGTTTGAAGATAGAACGAAACAGTTTTCGTCGGGGTCGTCCGCCAGACCGCGCAGGTAATCTGCCGCGCGGTTGAAGCTTTCCGTCATTGAACTGACAGTTGAAGAGGTCTCGGTGACACTCTGAGACTGAGAAGAAATTTCAGAACGGTCCTGAACAGCGTTTTTAGTTTTCATGAAGCCTGTCTGCATTATTTATTATTGTTTGTCTGAGTCTCTGACTTACGCTCCGGCGCTGATATACGGTCACAGAAAACTCTTTACGAAGGTATAACAATACAACACAACCAAAAGACGTTTGATCTATTATTTACATATAAACAACCATGTTCGACTTATATAAAAATTAATTAAACACAAACAGATCATAAATAAACAAATTTAAGGTCATATTGACTAACCAGAAAAACAACCTTCCACAACAATACCGGACTCGCGCTAAAAAGTAGCGATAACAGTCAGCGATTCAGATAGGTAACCCTTTATTTTCCAAAACAATTCAAAGAGCCAAGCGGCCCCTCCTGCAGGAGGGGCATGATTACAAACAATGGACTGAACGCCGGCCATATGAGCGACAGCCCCATTCGCGGATTAGCGGGTATTAATCTCCCGGAACTCGCCGGTAGACTGAGTGCCAAGACTGACCAGATAGATAGCCAACCAGGAAGCAATAAAACCCGGCAGGATTTCATACACACCCGGGCCGCCCAGGAAACTGCTATTCCAGCCCAGCTGGATCCAGGCAATGACCGTAATCGCGCCCACTACCAGACCCGCCACGGCACCACTACCGGACATACGCTTCCAGGTCAGCGACAATATGATCAGCGGACCAAATGCCG
Organism: Amphritea atlantica; assembly: GCA_024397875.1. NCBI lineage: Bacteria > Pseudomonadati > Pseudomonadota > Gammaproteobacteria > Oceanospirillales > Oceanospirillaceae > Amphritea > Amphritea atlantica. The sequence continues at coordinate 879,440 of CP073344.1, read as the reverse complement.
CGCCAAACCCGGCCCAGGCATGGCTGACCAGACCCAGCACCTTGGAGTCAGGGTTACCGGCAATTATCGCCGCCGCGATCCCGACCAGCAGCACACAGATTCGACCGATAAAAACACTTTCACGTTCACTGGCTTTTGTATGCAGGAACAAACGATAAAAGTCTTCCGTCAGCGATGACGACGACACCAGCAACTGACTGGAAATCGTACTCATAATAGCCGCCAGCAATGCCGCATAGAGGAAACCCGTAATCAGCGGATTGAACAGCAGATCCGCCAGAATGATAAAAATAGTTTCGGCGTCTTTAACATCCAGGCCGTTACGGACAGCATAAGCGCGGCCGAACACGCCGAGACACACCGCCCCGATCAGGGAAATGGTCATCCATGTCATACCGATGTTCCGCGCCACAGATACATCTTTAACCGAACGAACCGCCATAAAGCGCACGATGATATGCGGTTGACCAAAATACCCCAGCCCCCAGGTAACGGCCGACAGAAATCCAACGAGCGTCAAACCGTGAGTCCACGAAAGATAATTCGGATCGACCGTGGCAAGTGTTTCAGAGGCCTGAGTAAAGCCGCCACCACCACTGCCAAACAACACCACGGCAGGCATCAACACCAGTGCAATCATCATGATGCAGCCCTGCACGAAGTCAGTCAGACTGACCGCCAGGAAGCCGCCAATGACCGTATAGGTCAGTACGATGCCCAACGTCAGCCAGATTCCCACCGAGTAATCACTGACCCCACCAACACTGATCAGTCCGCTAAAAGCACTGGAAAACAATTTACCGCCCGCCACCAGACCGGAAGCGGTATACACGGCGAAAAACACCACGACAATAATCGCGGATACCGTGCGCAGCGCAAAGGCGCGACTCGGAAAACGGTTGGCGAGAAACTCGGGAATGGTCAGACTGTTATCGTAACGCTCGGTCTGTTCGCGCAAACGCGGCGCAACGACAATCCAGTTGACCAACGCCCCCACCAATAACCCTATACCGATCCACGCTTGCACAAGTCCCGAGGCAAACAGCGCCCCCGGAAGTCCCAGCAGCAGCCAGCCACTCATATCCGAGGCTCCGGCAGACAGCGCCGCGACCGAAGGCGGCAGGTTTCGCCCGCCCAACATATACTCTTCGGACGAGGCGGTCGACTTACGCCAGGCATAAAAGCCGATGGCAATCATCAGTACAAAATAAAGCGTCAGACTAACCCACACACCAATCGCCATGATAATTCCTCCCATATCCGGTCAGCACAACAACCGCCTGTACACCCCGAATCACTTTTCGATTACTTAAAGTTGTAGTTGTAAATGTGACAGTTCACAAGTTGAGCTTGAGCAGACAGGCTGTCTATCAGACAGACATTCATCCATTAATTCGACGCCGGGTCTTCAGTTAGAAAAGAATTTCAGCCGACAACGGGGCAGCCTACTGACTGCCCGCCTGCTGCAGGTAATCCAATAACTTATTCAGCGTATCCACCCTGCCATAGTCTGCGTCGGGTACGTTGATTGCCGTCGATTGCTTCAGGGCCGCCAGAAAATGCAGGTAGTCCATTGAGTCGAGATCACACTCCTCTCGCAGTGCTTCATCGGCATCGATCTCATCGCCCTCGATTTCAGGTGCGACAACCTGTATTGCCTCGATCACGGCCTGCTGTAGCTCATCTCTGTTCATAACTTTTCCGGTTTCTGTAATTTATTCGCCAGTGCATTTAAAAACCTCGCCCCGGTCATGCCATCGCTGACCCGATGATCCGCAGCGAGACTGACCGTTACGACCTCGGCCAGCTCCGGCTGATCATCTTTGATCAACATCGTTTTCCGGGGCTTGCCAATACCAATGATCGCCACCTGAGGTGGATAGATAACCCCGAACAGCAGATCGGAGCCACGCTCTCCCATATTACTCACAGTAATACTGGCATCCAGCAACTCTGAACTGCGTAACACCCCGCGACGGCTGCGCTCACTCATATCGCGCAATCTAACCATGATCTCTTCAACCGACAGCTGATCGACATCGTGAATGGCCGGCACCACCAGCCCCCCCTCCCGCAAGCTGATGACATTGCCGATATGGATGGCGCTGTTCGGAGTAAAAGTTTGCTGTTGATAATAGCCATTTAAAGCCGGATATTTATGCAGGGACCGGGCGACGGCTTTTAGCAACAGCGCCAACAGTAAAATACGCTCTTCCGGCCCTCGTTCAGCATTAAAATCCGCCAGCCAGCGTTGCGCCCGGGTGATATCAATCTCCAGTGAGAGATAATAATGCGGGATCTCACGCTTGGATTTTGCCATCGCCGCGGCAATGGCAGAGCGCATCGCCTGAGCCGGATCGGGAGAACCGGCAGCATTAGCCTCAGGTCCATTGGCAGGAAGATCCCGGAGCAAAATCGCCCCTTCAGGCCCTGACCCGGATAGCCGGCTGAGATCAAGTTGCTGTTCGGCGGCGAGTTTTCTGACCACCGGAGAGGCCAGTAAACCCTGCCGCGGTCTGTTCGGTTGAGGTATAACCGTTTGCTGCGACTGATCCGACGTAACCGGTGGCGATTTAATCGCAGCGGCCTGAGCTACAGGATACGAAGCTTCTGGCGCGGCGGGCCGGGCAGCCTCGCCTGCCACGCTCATCCTGGCCATCACCGTCCCCACAGGAACGCTCACCACAGGCTCCAACAGCAATTCCGTGATCACCCCCTGCTGGTAGACCTCCATATCAATCATCCCTTTCTGGGTTTCCAGCAAGGCGATAATATCGCCTTTATTCAAAGTATCCCCGGGTTTGGCCTGCCATTCCACCAGAGTACCTTCGGTCATATCTGCCCCCAGAGAGGGCATGGTGACATCAATTATCTTACTCATCAGCGGCCTTCCATTACCGCTTTCGCCATCGCCACAATGGTCTCAACCTGAGGGATCGCTGCTTGTTCGAGATGGGCTGGATAGGGAATGGGAACCTCAGCGCTACACACCCGTTTCACCGGTGCATCCAGATACCAGAACCCCTCTTCCATGATAATCGCGCTGATCTCCCCTGCCAGACTACCGCTATGCCAGCCCTCATCAATAATCACTGCCCGATGAGTCTTGGCCACACTGGCCAACAGGGTTGCTTTATCCAGCGGCCGTAAACAGCGCAGATCCACGACTTCGGCAGAAATGCCCTCGGCGGCCAGTTGCCCGGCAGCCGCCTGGGCTTTATGCAGATTGCCGCCATAGGCTATCAGGCTGACATCCTGACCCTGTCTGCGCACCAGGGCTTTTTCCATGGGGGCTTCCGCCTGCCCGGCCACCTCACCGGACTCATTCAGCAACATCACATGCTCAAAAATAATCACCGGATCAGGATCGGCTAACGCCTGCGCCAGCATAAAACGGGCATCGGTATGGGTGCCGGGACTGATCACTTTTAAACCGGGAATATGGGCATAGAGATTTTCCCAGCTATGGGAATGCTGGGCGGCAAGCTGTTTTCCGGCCCCACAGGCCATGCGAAACACAACGGGCACATTAAACTGCCCTCCGGACATATGCCGGAGTGTAGCGGCGGTGTTGACGATCTGATCCATCGCCAGCAAACTGAAATTCACCGTCATTATCTCAACAATAGGCCGCATGCCCCCCAGAGCTGCACCAATACCGACGCCCACAAAACCGGATTCACAGAGTGGCGTATCGATAATCCGGGTTTCACCATACTTATCAAGTAAGCCCTTACTGACCGCATAGCAGCCACCATATCGACCGACATCCTCCCCCATCAAAAAGGTTCGCGGGTCAGCATTCAGCGCCGCTTCAATACCCGCACTCAGCGCTTCGCGGTAAGTCATGGTGTGGGGATCAGACGTACTCATACGGCATCTCCTGAAGGTGTCGGCGAATAAACATCTTTGCAGAGGTCTTCCACCGCTTCCCATTCACCGGCTTCGGCAAAGGCAACTGCCGCAGCAATTTCGGCTTCGACCTGCCGTTCAATCTGATCCATTTCTTCCGTTTCAAAATGGTTATACTCCGTCAGCCAGCGGACCAGGCGTTTAACGGGGCCTTTTTTCTCCCATTCGCTGACCTCGGCTTTGTCCCGGTACAGCTGGCCGTCAAAGCTGGAATGACCACGAAAACGATAGGTCAGGCACTCCAGCAGATAAGGCTGCTGATTGTCGCGCACCGCATCGACCGCCTTACGCACCGCCGCTTCGACATCCACCACATTCATACCATCGACCTGAGCCACCTGAAGCCCATAGCTTGCGGCTTTTTTAGCAATGTTCATTTCTGACTCAGAGTATTGTAAAGCCGTGCCCATGGCGTAGCGGTTGTTCTCGCAGATATACAGCACCGGCAGTTGCCAGAGCGCAGCCAGATTCAGGCTTTCATGAAACTCGCCTTCCGCCACCGCCCCTTCACCAAAAAAACAAACGGCAATCGAGGATTGTTGCTGCTGTTTGTTAGCCATGGCCAGCCCGGTGGCCAGAGGCAGCCCGCCTCCCACAATAGCGTTGCCACCATAAAAGTGGCGGGCGTTATCAAACAGATGCATCGAGCCGCCACGGCCGCGACTGCAGCCGTTGGTTTTGCCATACATCTCGGCCATCACCGGCCCCATGGCCAGACCACGAGCCAGGGCATGGCCATGTTCACGGTAGGTGGCGACCACCTGGTCATCCTCATCCAGCGCGGCCATCGCGCCTACCGCAACAGCTTCTTCACCAATATAAAGGTGCAGGAATCCACGTATTTTTTGCTGACTGTAAAGCTCGGCACATTTCTCTTCAAAACGGCGAATACGTACCATCTGCTTTAACTGCTCCAGCAGATGGTCCCTGTTGATATGAAGTTTATTGCTCATCGCTCATCACTCTCCAGGGTAGAGATATCACCTTCCGGCAAGCCCAGCTCCCGGGCTTTTAACAAGCGGCGCATGATCTTACCGCTTCGGGTTTTCGGGAGATTCGTACGGAAGACGATCTCTTTGGGTGCCACTGCAGCCCCCAGGCGTTTACGGGCAAACCCCAGCAACTGTTTGCGGAGTGACTCATCTGCTTCTACTCCCGGTTTCAACGCCACAAAGGCTTTAACAATTTCCCCGGCGATAGGGTCTGGCTTGCCGATCACTCCGGCTTCGGCCACCGCCTCATGCTCCATAAGAGCGCTTTCCACTTCGAAGGGGCCGATCAGATGACCGGAGGACTTGATCAGGTCATCCGCACGCCCCACAAACCAGAAGTAACCGTCAGTATCTTGCATCGCCAGATCACCACTGAGATACCAGCCATTGGAAAAACTCTTCTGATACTTTTCTGGCTGATGCAGATAGGCACGGAACATTGAGGGCCAGCCCGGTTTCAGGGCCAGTTCGCCGATCTGCATGGGTTCGGTAATTTCTTCGCGCGAACCATCATTCTGAGTGACGATGGCAGCCTGAATACCCGGCAAAGGCCGGCCCATCGAACCGGGCTTCACATCCTGGCTGGCCAGATTAGCAATCATGATGCCGCCGGTTTCGGTCTGCCACCAGTTATCGTGAAAAGGCATGCCCAGAACCTCTTCCCCCCAGACCACGGCTTCCGGGTTCAGGGGCTCACCCACACTGGCGATAAAATGCAGCGCCGACAGATCGTATTGCCGACGAATGTCGGGGCCGGCTTTCATCAACATACGGATAGCAGTCGGCGCCGTGTACCAGACACTCACCTGTTGATCCTGCAAAATGCGATACCAGCGTTCAGCATCAAACTCGGCTTCATCAACGATCATCGTCACGCCCAGACAGAGCGGCGCAATAATGCCGTAGGAGGTGCCGGTGACCCAACCGGGATCTGCCGTACACCAATAGATATCATCGGGGTGAAGATCCAGGGCATAAAAGGCCGACTGTTTATGCACCATCACCGCCTGATGAACATGCACCACCCCCTTGGGTTTACCGGTGGTGCCGCTGGTGAAGTGAAGCAGAGCCATCTGCTCAGCCTGGGTTTCCTCACAGGGGAAATGGGGATCACCCTCAGCCATCAGACTGTCCAGAGAGTAACAACCCGGTTCGCACTCCTCCGCTTCAGCATCAATCAGCAACACCGCCTGCATATTTGGCAGCTCACGCCACCAGCTCGCCAGTTTCTTGCGGTACAGCGCTTTGGTGGTGAGCAGCACATTGGCTTCTCCGATCTCCATCCGTGAGCGGATGGGTTCAGGACCAAATGCTGAAAACAGCGGGGTGAAAACACACCCAGCCTTTAAGGTGCCCAGAGCACCGATATAGAGGGAGGGCAAGCGACCTGCCAGGCTGTAGACCTTAGCGCCAGGCTTTATCTCCAGCGTTTTTAAAGCACTGGCGAAGCGACTGGTCTGCTCCGCCAGGTCGCGGTAAGTGAAATCCTGAATCTGGTCTTTTTTGCTGATCCAGCGCAGCGCGAGTTTATCTGCAATAGCTTGGCTAAGATGGCTATCAACAGCCTCATAGGCGATATTCAAACCACCATCAGGCAAACCCTGCAGCTGCGTCCGGGCCTGACTCCAGTCAAATTCTGCGCAGGTCTTTGGGTAATCGATAAGGTTAGGCGCAACGCCCTGTTTCTCTGTTTTTGTAATCGTTCCAGACATTCCTTATCCCTCGGCGATGGAAATCGTTCTGGTCTTTAAAGCTAGCACAGATCTGCATATATGCTATTGCGCTTATATTGACAGAACCGCCGACCCGGAGGCCTTTCACAACATATAAATGAAAGGGATTGCAGTTGCAGGAAGGCGCATCAAACAGCGGCTTACTGGTTAATTAAAACAGAAAAATTGTTATCCAAGACTTAAATTGGTTGCTTTTTTCGCGTTAAGAAACAGAAAAGCATTACAATGCCCTCATTTCTAGTACACGGGTATTTCCTTGAAACTCAGCAAGCGGTTACAGCAGATTGAACAGATGGTGACACCGGGCTATAGCCATATCTGGGATTGCTGTTGTGACCACGGTTTTCTGGGTGCCGCCCTGCTGGCCCGTCCCGACACACAGATCCATTTTGTTGATATTGTGCCGCAACTCATGGCCGGGCTGGAAAGCAGACTACAGCGGTTTTATCCCGATACTGCGACACGATGGGAGACACACTGCATCGATGTCGCTCAGCTGCCGTTAGAACAGTATTCAGGAAAACAGCTGATTATCATTGCCGGGGTTGGCGGCGATCTGATGATTCGGTTCGTGGAGGCCATTCACCAGCAGCACCCCCACCTGAATATTGATTTTCTGCTGTGTCCGGTGCATCACCAGTTTGCATTGCGCCAGACACTGATCAAACTCGATTTCAGCTTAAAAGATGAACGGCTGATTGAAGAGAATCAGCGTTTCTACGAAGTCATTCTGGTTTCATCAGAGGTCGACGAAAACGCACACATCGATCCTGTGGGCAACAAAATCTGGCAATCCACGAGCGCTGAACAAAAACGAATGGTTGAACGCTATCTGAATAATACCCTCAACCATTACCGCCGGATTCAGCAAGGCAACAGCGCCAGCGTAGACCATATTATTGCGGCGTATCGCGCTGTATCGCTGTAATTGAGGCTCAGATCGGTGTTTTGCTAAAAGGATACTGCGATCATCGGCTATAGCGCCGGCAGTGAGTGTTGTTCTCATGCACATCAGAGTCAAAAGCGTGACCCAGACGTGTCGTCACTGAACGGCCGTCTTTCAACCGATGAAGCACCTGATGATAAGGATAATATGGCGTCGTCTGCCGGGGCCATCTATTCGAAGCGTGTGACCTGGTTACGACCATTCTGCTTAGACGTATACAGCGCCTGATCCGCCTGTTCCAACCATTCCAGTGCACTAGCCTGCTCGAATGTCACTTCGGCAATGCCAACACTGATGGTAACTGATAATCTGTGCTCTCCATACGGCATCACGGTTGCCTCCACGGCTGAACGTAAGCGCTCAGCAAAAACTTTCGCATTTTCGCCACAGGTTCCTACCAGAATAGCGCCAAACTCTTCGCCGCCATAACGGCCTGCAATATCCGTTTTTCGCACATATTGCCCAAGCGTCTGCGCTATCGTCTGGATCACCATATCACCCGCCTGATGGCCGTAGCTATCATTCACTTTTTTAAAATGGTCTATATCAAACATGATGACAGAACTGGTTTCTTGCTGCCGCGCAAAACGATCAAACTCTTTTTCCAGGCATTCCTGCCAATAGGCCCGATTATTCAATCCCGTTAGCCCGTCAGTTCTGCTCAGGGATTGCAGCTGCTGATTGGCGGCCTCCAATTTCTGCTGCCCTATCGCATTATCGGTGACGTCGTAGATCAGAATGCCGATATGATCAATCTGCCCGGTAGGTGAGCTTAAAGGGATCAGCGTGACATTCTGATACATATAAGGCGCACTACCTGTAATAGGCCGATGACTTTTAAACGGAAACAGGTAGGGCCTCTGTTCCCATGAGATATAAGCAGTATTGCTTAGCAATAAAACCGCCTCAATCTGTTTCTGGAGCCAAGGCGCCGGTAATTCAGGATAAAGCGAGAACAAATTCTGATGAATCGCTTTGCTGGCAGAGATACCGGAGTGGTTTTCCATAAAACCATTCCACATACAGATATAACTGTCACGATCAAGAACAACCAGACCGACCTCAAGGTTCTGTAATAACCCCAGGTTCCAGTGTAAATCTTCTATTTCCTGGTTGATGCCTCCAGTCATGAACAGTATCTCGCTATTTCCTGTAATTTAGGCAGTGAGTCCTCTGTAAATATCACCAGCAGCTCGCAATGAAAGCCCTGGGCCCTCAACTGGTAGTCTATAGAGATCATCAGCGTCTGTTGCCATTGGGAGTTCTGCTCTGACATACCGGAAAAGTCGCGCAATATTATAGGAGTGGCCCGACTCAAGGAGATGTCCAGCTGCTTTGAAAAGCTTGACGAAAAAGCGCCAATCAACACATTGGAAAGAAACACCTCCAACTCGGCCTGAAGCTGCTCCATATTGCCTTGCATATTCATCAGCCAGGCAATGGTATCCAGATTACTGCGCTTAATCACCAACAAGGCTTCGCCCGCAAGTTCAGGACCCACGAATCCCTGGCTGACCAGATCAAAACCGTTGCCGGCAGCAGACAGCAGCAGCTGTTCAATTTCTGCTGGTGATACCAATTTCACCTTTGGAATGGGAAGATCGACAAAAGTATTCAGTAACCGGGCTAACAGCGCCCCAGCCTCCCCCATCGCTACATTGGATATTTCCTGATAGTAATCCAGGAGTTCAATGGCGTGTTCACTGTGTAGCTGATCCTCAGGGTGTTCCAGCTCAGTGAGTAAACCATATCGGTTTAAGATATCCGCAATAATCTCAGGTGAGCAGGGTTTTTTTATAAACTCCAGCGCCCCAAGCTCTAACACTCGCTTTCTTGCTTCAGGCTGCACATCACCCGAAACGACAATCACCAGGGTTGGCAGATCATCTCTGCGAATCTCTTCCAGTACCTGATAGCCATCCATCATTGGCATATTCAGGTCCAGAAACAGGATATCTCCTTTTTGCGCCCGCACGGCATCCAACCCTTGCTGACCCAACTCAGCAAAGGTGATTTCGACATTCCAGCCATGTAAGGCAGATGCCATCTGCTTACGCGCCAAACCGGAATCATCACATATAACGACGGGAACCGCTTCACTCAAAGAGTTTTTCCTTCTGCATCCTGAGAAATATCAGATATCAAACCAGAAGTAGAGACTAGAGTATGAGCCAGCATAAAACAATGCCTGCGTGTTACCAGAGAGAGACAAAATATAAATACTTATACTGTCGCCTTACAGAGACAAAAAGAAATACAGAAGTACGGTGGTCATATGCGTGCCAACGCCCGAAGCAAAATAAAGCTACCTGGTAGCCAAAAACGCAGCGCTTGCGCATATGACCCTGGTGAATCAAAGCGGATGGTTAAACGATAACTGAATAATAAACTCAACGACTGCGGCACGTTTGAGGGGTGAAGAGCGGTTTTATCTCGAAGAATATGGAGAATTGAGTGAATACGAAAGTAGAGGGCGAAATAGCTGGCAGACCACCAGGTTGATGACAGAGTCTGATAAGGCCAATCTATCAGTCCCCTGTCTCTTTTATCCTTATTGCATTATCAGTCAATACCGCTGTGCGTGATTAAACTGACGCCACATTTTCAGCCTCCAGATATGCACCTAAATAAGCGCTCCACTCTGAAATCTTGCCATAAAACTGAGTGTGTTCCAGCTTCTCCAGTTTACCCTCTTTTTCAGTAATCAGCGTTGGATAGCCACTGACCTGCATTTGCCCCATTAAGCCATGACTCGCCTTAATCATATCCATCATCTCAGGCTCAAACTTCACCATGTTTTCATTCCACAGGGTTTCGTCCAGGCCGATGGAGACGGCGAGTTCTGCCAGCACGTTCCATTCATCTAAGTGTTTACCCTCCTGGTAATGCGCCTTTTGCAGGGTTTCCAGCATTTTATCTGCAGCGATCCCCATTTCCTGCCCGACAAGGAAGGCGCACGTTGTGGCATATGAATCCACCACAAATTCACCGGCACCCGCTATTCTCGTTTGATAAGCCTCGCCGAAGGGCGCGCCCGTCATGGCCGCAATTTTTCTATCGGCGTGCAGAATATGTTGTCTGAAAGCAGGATCAATTGCTTGCTTCATGATCATGCCGCCCGGATGGTAAATAATCTTAAATCCGGGCGTTGCTGCAAGAGTACGTATTAATGAAGACGCGCCATAGCACCAGCCACACATTGGATCGAAGAAGTAATGAACCTTTACCATTGCATTTCTCCCTTATGAACTTTCGCTGCAATATTCAGATTCAAAGCACCTTTAGCATTCGGATATTTCTCAGACATGGCCTGAATAAGCTCAGCGCTGTTCTGGCTTTCTTGCTTCGCTTGCTGAAAGTCGGTGATGTAGTCCATCGTGTAAGTAATAGCGCTTGAATCAGCCGTCGTATCGGCTGCCATATGGCCAGGAATCACAACCGCTGGCTTCAGCGCCAACATCTCTTTTAATTGCGTTACCCAGGCTGTCTGGGATTCGTCAGATTGCGCATCGGCCATCCACAGGTGAATGCTGCCAAATACGGCGACGTTACCCAGAATCGCCTGGTTTTCAGGAATCCATAAATAAGGACGGTGAGCCAATACACCTTCGGTACCACGGATTTCGATAACATGGCCATCGACAGTCAGTGTGGATTGGTTGTAGACAGCAGGCACTATTGGGTTTACAGGTGCATTGTCGCCCATTTTAGGGCCCCAGAACGCCACTTTTCCAGCCAGTTTCTGCTCTATTACTTCTTTGACCGCAGGTGTCGTAATGATCTTGGCATCAGGGAAGATCTTCTGCAGAGTCTCGGCACCAAAGTAATAATCAGGGTCTGCCTGACTAATAAAAATGGTTTTAAGCGCTTTGCCCGAATCTAATACTTTTGCGGCAATGCGCAGAGCATCCGCTTTGGTAAAACCGGCATCGATAACCATAACCTCAGTGTCACCGTACACCACGGTAGACGTTACGCTAAAACTGCTGGCTTCGGCATTGTATACATCCAGGGTTAATGGCGCCTTGTCTGCTGCCAAAGCTGAGAATGTAATCAATGTCGAGGCGGCCAATGCGATAAGTTTTTTCATCTGTTTCTCCGGTAAAGGCTCAATGGTGAGCGTGGACTCATAATAGTGAATTGATCTGAGCGGAAAAATAGACAAAAATGAACATTATTATTTCATATATCGTGCAAATCAGGAGAGTGTAATGGACCGGGTAATCGCCGCTCAGGTGTTTCTCGACGTCGCCGAGTCACGCAGTTTTACCCGTACGTCTGAGCGTCTGGCTATGTCGCGGCCCATGGTGACACGTTACATAGAAGCGATGGAGGATTGGTTGAAAGTCCGTTTGTTACATCGGACAACCCGTAAAATATCGCTGACCAGTGCCGGAGAAGCGTGCTTAAAAGATGTCGAACGATGGTTGGAACAGGCGGACAACATTACCGCTCTGGCCAATACGGGCGAAGAATTATCAGGTTTGCTTCGCATCACCGCCAGTGTGTCGTTCGGTTATTCTCAACTGATGCCCGCGATTCAGAGTTTTATGGCGCAGCATCCTCAAGTCAGTATTGATATTGATTTAGAAGACAGTACCGCAGACTTAACAGAAAAACGCATTGATCTGGCCCTGCGAATCGCCTCAGATCCAGACCCTCAATTAATCGGTAAGCCGATCGCGGTGTGTGAGTCAGTACTGGTGGCATCACCGGCGTATCTTGAAAAAGCGCGTCAAACACTCGATGAGATTCAACACCCACAAGACTTAATCAACTACGAGTGTTTAGGCTATAAAAACTTCAGGCGCCACATCTGGCATCTGTCTCAGGATGAACAGTTCGAATCAGTATCGGCACACTGTCGTGTAACGATTAACGAAGCAACAGCGTTAATGCACGCCACCTTAAATGGCATGGGCATTAGCCTGCAACCGACTTACTTAGCGAATCGATATATAAAAGAGGGCCGGTTGCACCACCTTCTACCCGAGTGGAAACCCAAAGATCTGTCTATTTATGCCTTGTATTCGTCCAGAAAACACCTGTCACCGAATGTCCGGGCGTTAATAGACCACTTAGAAGATTACCTGGCTGCCCATCCCTGGTAGCAGTTCCGTGGTAACAGATCCCTGATAACGCCCGAAACGCCAAAACGACACCCGTCTACCCTGTGTCATCAATTTGCGCTTAACACTTCACGCACGTTATAAACCAAGCTCACTCAATCCGGGGTGGTCATCTGGCCTGCGACCCAATGGCCAATGAAACTTTCGCTCCGTCTCTTTGATCGGTAAATCGTTAATACTCGCGAAACGTCGTTGCATATAGCCTGACTCATTGAACTCCCAGTTTTCGTTACCATAGGCACGAAACCACTGACCGGAATCATCATGCCATTCATAAGCGAAGCGAACGGCGATTCGGTTTTCCGTGAAACTCCATAGTTCCTTGATTAAGCGATAGTCTGATTCACGGGCCCATTTACGCTGCAAAAATTGATGGACCTGCTCACGCCCCACAGGAAATTCTGCCCGATTTCTCCAGACGGTATCTTCCGTATAGACCTGTACAACCCGATCCGGGTCGCGGGAATTCCAGGCATCTTCCGCCATCCGGACTTTTTTAGCCGCCGTTTCGGGGTTAAATGGGGGTAAAGGTAATTTCTGTTCCATAATGATCTCCTGCTCTCTTTATGCACTATTTATGGATCCCAAGTAGACAGATCTGTCTACCCATAAACAGGAGACTACACAAGATAGACAGGTCTGTCTATAATGCGCCAATGCAACCCATTAAAAAATTACCCGCACGCGACCGCATCCTGACCACCGCCCACGACCTTTTTTATCGAAATGGTATCAGGGCCACGGGTATAGATCGGATTATCGCGGAGTCAGGCGTGGCTAAGGTCACCTTCTATCGCCATTTCCCAAGCAAAAATGATCTGATCCGGGCCTTTCTGGAATACCGGCATCAGCGCTGGATCTCATGGTTTAAAGGTGCTCTGGAGCGGCATGGTCAGGACGTTCATGCGATTGTCCCCGCCTTAGCCGAGTGGTTTCACAGTGAGCAATTCAGAGGCTGTGCGTTTATCAATTCCGTCGGCGAACTGGCGAATGAGTTACCGGAGGTCTGCGAGATTACCCGCCATCATAAGCAGCAGATGGTTCAGGTTCTTTCTGAATTCGTGCCGCCATCGACTCAGCGTGACGACCTGTTAAATGCACTGGCCGTTGCCATAGACGGCGCGATTATCCATGCGCAATATGACACCACACCCGAAGAGGCTCTGAAGGCCGTCGATCACATTATTGCCGCATTGATGCAGTGAATTACTGCACTGCCCCCTGTGCGGTTAGATCGAGCAACTAAATGCGCGAAAGACAGCGCAGCAGCACTAAAGGAGTCACCCTGCCCCCTGTACATCAGCAACGCAGGGTCGCGATAACTTACACTAACACTTGCCGCGTGTTAGCGATGTAGTGATGAATCTGACCCTCAATGTCGGAGTCAATCATCACGTCCGGGCGTTTACCATTCGGGCAGGGCATATTAGGTGTGGTGCCAAACAATCGGCAGATCAACGGACGTTCGGCATACACCGTACAACCATCAGGCCCCAGATGGACGCAGGTAAAGTCCTCTAATTTTGCCTGATGCTCAGCCTCAGTTTTCACCGGTAGCCGTGACATCTCTTCCGAAGAAGTGGTTACCGGGCCACAACAATCATGGCAGCCGGGCACACACTCAAACGATGGAATGTTCTCCCGCAGTCGCGCAATTATATCTCGGTTAGTGTACATACAATCCCATCTGCTTCACGGTTCGCTTGCATTATTGTTTTATACCCAATTTACCAGAATGACAGCGCTTCAAATTAACAGAGAGCCATAACATTCTTTTATAACAAAACCTTATATTCAAAATATAAACAGCCGACTATATTTTTCACCATTTAAAATCATTATATGAATCATAGTTTTAGTTCCATATAGATACTCAAAGGATCATATTGATAACTGCCATACTCTTGTCGCTCTTGAAAACCAACTTTTTTATATAAGCTTAACGCTTCAGGCTGTCTGATACCGGCTTCAAGGCGAATCACAGGTAATTGAGATTTTCTTGCATGTGCAATCAACGCTTGCATAATAACTTTAGAAACGCCCTGACCACGGTATTTTGATTTGACATAAACTCGCTTCAACTCACCATAAACACCATCATTGTTTTTATAAACTAAGGCACCACAGCCGAGAATATCCTGATTGTTTTTCACACCTATAAAATGTACATTTTTCTCTTTAAGTTCCTCAATTGATAGTAGCTGGTTACTTTCCTGTGGGTAGAGAGCGTTCATTAACCCATCAATATCTTCAATGATCTCTCTGACATTTTTTGCTGCAGGGTCCAGTTCTATAACTTCCATATCGTTCACGCTTCTTGTTCACCTGACAAAGCCTTCGATTTTGACATAAAAATCCATCTACCGCAGTATTCCCCAGCTTTCCCGGCATTACACGGAGTAAAAACCTATCATATTATCTTCCGTTTCTTTCGCGAGGCAGATGAACCCGTGTTCACCAATAGACATTTTCCCCTTCACAATACTGCCGCCGTTTTTGATAACCTGGGAAGCTTCCTCAGCGCAGTCCTCACACGCAAAATAGAACAGTGTGCCACCACTAACCTTCCATTTTGACGAGCATGCCACAGGCTCCGTAGGTGGCCATAGAATCGTCCTTATCTGCGGGAAAGCTCCACATTTTCATATCCATGTCCTCTATTGGAGCAGGCATTTTTCCAGTTTGACGTTGAACACCGCTTCATAGAGCGCTTTAGCGCGATCCACCTCCTGGACCTAGATTTCAAACCATACAACGGGACTACTTTTCATGGATTTGTCCTTTAACCTGAAGCTAAGCATAGCTTCACCGCGGGCGGTGAAATTACCGTAACAGCATTTTACTAACCACCCAGCCTCTCTCACCCGATCTCAAAAGATGTCACACCAAAAAGGCGCTGTATTGGAAGATCAGGAAAATCGCCCGTATACATTCTGGCCGTTTCAAATGAGGCACTCATATTATTGCCCTCAGCCAATGCAACCGCTGCCGGATTAATATCGGGTGTATCAAGGAAAATCGTTTCCGATGAACGTGTTGTGGATTTTAAGGCCAGAAAAAGAGATTCGGCCAATTCTGGATTGTCCGCATAGAGAGGGCCAATTTTATAACCATTGCGGCATTTACGTATGACACCATAGCCCGCCAGCTGGCCATTCTGCAGGATGCCCAGCGCATGACTCTCAGGCTGGGTAATCCATGACTGGGCAAACTGCGACCTGTTAGCAGGGAAAAATGGCTGATCGTATTGATCAATGGTTTCAAAAGGTAATGTGGCGAGTTCTACAATCTCAGCGTTTTGGGGGTGCGTGCCGCCACCAACCCCTTCGTAGCGGATATTGCGATAGGCAAGCTTAAAACCAGACTTGATGTAGTTTTCTTGCTGGGTCACCACACCATCAAGACCGATGTTAACGCCT
Organism: Amphritea atlantica; assembly: GCA_024397875.1. NCBI lineage: Bacteria > Pseudomonadati > Pseudomonadota > Gammaproteobacteria > Oceanospirillales > Oceanospirillaceae > Amphritea > Amphritea atlantica. Next base: position 863,309 of record CP073344.1, on the reverse strand, counting down.
TCAAGATATTTAAGCCCCGCGTTCCAGATTTGAATCCCATAGCCTTTGCCACGGTGCTCGGGTTTGACAATGTAGAATCCAATAAAGCCAAAAGACTCTCCATATTTGATCGCAGAAATCGTGGCAATGGGTTCGTCACCCAGCAGCCCGATGAGAAAGCCATTCGAATCAGCGGAGTAATAGCAGTCAGCATCATGCAGGCCGGGATTCCAACCCTCTTTTACTGCCCATTCAATGGCAATATCTATTTCCTTTCGATCCATTGTTTTGATGGTGTAGTTTCTATCTTGCATAGGATCCTCCTGAAAATTTCATCACTGTTTGGCGGCTAAACTTAAGCAGCCGATCATTTAACGGTGTCGGATATAGGCTTTACCGGTACTGCATTGCAGAGTTCTGCCATGCACAAGCATCAGTTTTATATTAGCTCCGAGGCGATGCATCGGTGTTAAATATTTATTCAGGAAAACCGCTAAAACTCTCAGCTTGTAACCCCGGCTTTAATCAACACGCTTCTTCAGCTGTAAAGATATTGGCTTGCGGCTGTATATTGGGTAACTGATTTAATGAACCCGCAGGAACAATTAATGAGGATCTGGCTTTGTTTACAAACGGGACGGCAGAGCCACACGTTTTGCAAAATGACTTGGAGAGCTCTCGTGAAGGGTGTTCATAACGGGTGATCTGGTTTCGGCCACAAAGCCACTCGATGTTATCCCGATCTGTGAAAATGTTGGAGGCAAATGCAGGGCCGGTTAGTTGTTGACACTCCCGACAATGGCATTGGTAAAAAGCCTTAAAGTTATCTGCAACGGAGAACTTTACGTTACCGCACAGGCATTCGCCCGTTAATGTATTGCTCATACCCCGTGTACTCCTGATTGTTAACGCAAAACTAAACGGCCATCAGATTGCTGCGTCCTTGCTTGTGCGCCTGATGAAAAGTGAACGGACTCCTGGCCCTGGTTCTATTTTTTATAAAACTAAATAAATCATAATTGTTTCACGGCCCCCAAATTCCATCGCAGCTGAACTGACTACAGAGAACACGGGATATCGATCCTTAGTCCCCTCCCCCAGCGACGGAAAAGAAGATTTCCGGCAAAGGTTTTGCAGCCGGTTGAGCGCTCGTGGCGTCATACGGTGTCGGTGCCGGTCGGGTGTAGGAGACAACCCCAACCGTGTTGTCATCGTAGATATTCACCCGGGTAAAGCCAAAGTAGGCCCCGCCAGCAGGATTCCAGTTGCTCTCCAGCTGACTGCCGCCATTGCCGGCGATCACCTGAGTTACGTTTTGCTTCGGCCCGAGCTTGTCAGTGTAGAGCCATTCATGGGCATGGGCGGCGAAGTATCCGGCGAATTTCTCTGAGTTGCTGAACAGCGTCAGCAGCGTGTTGCCCAGCGTATAAGGAGCGGTGTCATATACCACATCGTGCGGCCCCGGGTTATCGAGCACCAGTGGCTTATGGGCCAGCACCACGATCCTTTTAATCTGTGGATTCTGTTCCGCCCTGGCGAAATCCTTCTCCACCCAGTGCAGCGGAACCCAACTCGCCACCGTTTTGCCCGGCAGGCTCGGGTTGGGAACGGTCGACAGAGAATCGGTATTCAACATCAGGTAGTGAACACCGCTGCTCAGATCATCGAAGGAGTAAGTCTGGGTCTGGTTGTTGTCTTCTTCCAGCAGGTCACTTTTCAGCTCCGCCGCTCCCGAGGGACCATTGTCCGCCTTGGCAAGATCATGGGTATTCAGCCAGTTCACCCACGCGGACAGGTTGGCCGCGTCCGGATATTCCACGTAACTGCCATCGCTGACCTGCGTTGACGCATCGGCCTCATGGTTACCCACAATCGGTAGCAGCTCGATACCGCTCGTGGCGAACCGGGTTTCATCCACAAGTGGTTTCCAGGCATCCAGCTCAGCTGACAGAGTCTTGCCGCCATCGGCCTGCATTCCCAACACCATATCGCCGACAAAGAAGAAGTAATCAGGCTTCACCGGTAGCGCCGCAATATCGGCAAGGGTCTGCTGCAACTGCGCCACATTGGCCGTACTCGGTGCCGCGTCGGTCGCTCCGAAACCGACCCGGTTGCAGCCGACATAAACGAAATTGGCGATCAACTCCCGCGCACCGGCGGTTATAGGGGTGATCCACAGTGCGACCAGGATGGAGAGGATAAAAACCGAACGGATTCGATGCATGTTATTTCCTTATTCATGCGGCGGAGTAACGTGTTTCCTGCCTATTGGTTTGTGAGGCACTATTGATTTGTGGGGCCCAGGCCATTTAACGCAGCGCTCTGCGGCAAGTCTGTAGCATAACGGAAAATGTGTCCGGCAACAGTGCCCTAGAGTTCTTCCGATGGTCAACTTGGTTTAGGTAAGCCATTCCTGCGAAAAGGCCTTGGTTAAATACTGCATAACCAGTTTTATTCTTTCAACATTACGTAGATCCGGGTGAGTTAACAACCATAGGTTACTGGGATTATTCTCCTGAACACCAAACAATCTTGTTATCTCTGGACGGAGTTGATCATCAGGTAAAAGTGCCAACCCCTGGCCCGACTCTACAAAGTAGGACATCGCGGTCAAATCATCACAACGAGCGATGATTTGATGCGCAAAGTGCTTATCTAACCAGGTGAATGCTGGCAGACGACAGATGGCTCCTGTCGCACCAATTAAAGAATGACTTATCAACTCACTCGTATCTCTGGGTAAACCAAATGTATCTTCATAACGCTTGCTGCCATAGACACTCCAATGAAGGGTGCTTACTTTTTTTCCAATCAAATGCTCTGGCGGTGAAGGTGTCGCTCGCACCGCAATATCAGCTTGACGGTTAGACATATTGAATTCTTGATTACTCACCAACAACTCAATATGTATCTCAGGATAAAGGATATTAAATTCAGAAATGTAACGAGGCAAATAACGATAAGCGATGTTGTTGGGTGCGGTGATCTTCACGATCCCCCTGGGCTGAAAATCTTTGCCAACAATGTGACGGCTGATACCATCAAAAGAGTTTTCAATATTTTGTGCAAGCTCCAGCAGCTCATGTCCCAATGTTGTCAATTCGTAGCGGTTATTTATACGTTCAAACAGCTGACCACCTATTTCTTCCTCAAAGGCATTCAAGCGCCTGAAAATGGTTGAGTGATTAACGACAAGTTCATTGGCCGCCCCGGATAAAGTTCCCCGACGGGCGATAGACAGAAAGACCTTCAATGAATTCCAATCCATACAACTCCCCATGTATTGCAATTTTGCAATATTACTTTGCGAATTTAGCTAATTTACCACTATTACCGCAAACAGCATAATACACAGACACTTACCTAAAGGGAGATAACCACAATGAACCTCATACTCAATCCCGCTATCGGTGCATCTATCTTAAGAGCTTCGCTTGGTATCGTACTTATGGCACATAGCCTCTATCTAAAAATGATCGTATATACCTTAGCGGGCACCGCACAGTTTTTTGCCTCAATCGGGTTACCGGAGATACTCGCCTATATTGTTTTTTTTGTGGAAGCCATTGCTGGTGTGGCTCTTGTGCTGGGTTTTAAAACAAGGCTTTTCTCTGCGCTCGTAATACCCATTTTACTTGGCGCTACCTGGGTGCACTCAACCAATGGATGGCTTTTCAGTAACACGGAAGGAGGTTGGGAATACCCTCTACTGCTTACCATTATGGCGGTGGCACAATTTGGTGTGGGTGACGGGAAATATTCTATCAGTGCATATTTTCAATCAAAAAAATCACCCTGCAACAGATTGGAAATCCACTCATGAAACAACACAGTTTTCATCTCATTAGCCACGCATTGTGTCCATATGTGCAACGTGCAATTATCACGTTGAAAGAGAAGCGTATCCGCTACACCAGAAGCGATATTGATCTTGCCAAAAAACCGGCGTGGTGTGAGCAAACATCCCCTCTGGGAAAGGTTCCTATTCTAGTAGTTGATGATAACCGCACCCTCTTTGAATCAGCGGTCATTTGCGAGTATCTGGATGAAGTGACATCCGGTTCCCTGCACTCAACGGATAGTTTTGAGAAAGCGTATCATCGATCGTGGATAGAGATGAGCGCTGGAATTCTGAACAACATCGCCAGCCTTTACAACGCAAAAGACAGAACAGCTTTTCAAACAAGCCATACTGACATAAAACGGAAATTTCAACTTATTGAAAAGGCGATCTGCGGTGTTCCATTTTTTTCAGGAGAAAAGTTTCACCTGATAGATGCTACCTATGGGCCAGTTTTTCGATATTTTGACGTGTTCGACAGCTTCACTGATTTGAATACTTTTGTTGATTTACCTAAGTGTCAGATATGGCGTAACGCATTGAGACAACGGAAATCTATTCAGCAGGCTGTTTCAGAAGATTACCCGGACCTTTTGATACAATTTTTAATACGTCGGAATAGCTATATCTCACAGCTTATTCCGATTGAAGGCAGCCAGTAACCAGAAAATATAACGTCCATGCTCAGTGGGTTGCGTAGAGTTCGCGAAGCGACTCCATCAGGACTTCTTGTTATGCATTGGAAACTTCACTGAGCACTTGTGTCAGACGATCAATGTTCTGTTCGTTTGCTGAACCAACCCTCTGTTTGACGGCTTGCGCCGTTTCGGCATCTTCAAAAACTTGCTCCCAAACCAAGTGCGTACCGTCACTGACAGGAGTGAGCTGCACAGTAAGCCTGAAGTTTGGAGGGCAATCATGATGGATGACAATTTTGCTATCTGGCACAATTTCTTCGAAGCAGCTTTCATTGGGATAGTGACTCCCGTCAGGGCCGTGCATGATGAACGTCCAGCGCCCCCCCTCAGTGAACTCAAAAATTTCGAAGCTGTTGGAAAAGCCTTCAGGCCCCCACCATAAAGCCAACAGCTCAGCCGACGCAAAAGCGCCATATATTTCTTGGGGTGTATATGGCAAATCTCTGGAAGTGCGCAGTGTTCTCGCTTCGATCATAACCGTGACTCCGAAGTAAGCTGGTTTAGTACAGCATAGCGTTTTACTCACTTGGCAAAGACCAACTCCAGCGAGTAATTTTTCCGGCGGCGTAATTTTTTACACCCCGGACTTAGCTTTTTGAATCAATATAGCTAACTCAGGCTTAATTGGCATTTTCTTAAATGGGCTGACGTTGGAACCACCCGTATTGCCTTGTGGTACCAGCCCAAATACTGTTTTAGACGCAGCACCAAAAATCCGAAAAATCTGACCTGACACTTCCCGGGCTGAGCGATTACGCATAGCCCACACCAGCATTAAGACATGAACTTTAACGTGCCAATAGGTTGATTCCTGCCCTAGCACATGCGCCCGTTCCAAATGGCTAAATTCTTTTTGTGTCTCACCCACTAACCTAGCCCGCTTAGCCTCGGCTAGCTCTGCCTCAACATAATAAGCCACTCGTTGTGAAAACGTATTTTGCATAAAAAATTCCTCACAGAGGTATATCGGCAAGCTAAGCGGCGCGCGTCCTTGCTTGAGCCTAATATTATGCCAGTTCATACTCAAACTCACAGACATGCTGACCATCTTTAATATTGATTGTCATTTTTCCGTTTAAGCCCTGTCACTGGGTTATATTTTGAATATTCTACCCACCCGGCTTGCCGATGAGTAAATCATTCCGAAATATCTCCTATCTCATTCAGCATCCCAATTGAATAGCCTTCCTGGTGATGCAGCAAAAAAAGATCGGCCCCTGTTTCCTTTATCACGTTATTGAGCGTTATTCATCACTATTCAGTGCTAGAGTGGCTGCACGATGAATAATACGCGCATCGTTCAAAGCGCGATGTGCACGATGCCCTTTAGCTTGTGACAACTCATCAAAGCAGGCGACGAAAGTGCTCGCTTTGTTACCGACCAGAAGCGTATTGAGATCCACTACATAAAATTTTTGTTCAATACCCGCCGCTTCAAACAGGCGACTCATCCAGAAGCTGTCCCAGTCTTCGTGATCGGAATACACTATTTTAGACGCCAATAGGTTGTTAAGCTCCTTTGCGACCACATCGACCGGCCGGCCCTTGTCGTAGAGGTCCTGACGCGAAAGCCCGTGCAACGCTTCTGATCGTAGGTTCCAGTGTACCCAGGACTCTTCAGGCAGAATAAGTGTTTGATACGCCTGCTCGCCGTTAACCAGGCCAATCTCAATCGGGTAACTAACGGGACTCAGTCCACTGGCTTCGATGTCCAAAATCCATAAATCACTCATCTGCCGCACCTTTCAGAAGACGCACTTGCTCTTCCAGTTCTGCGATCCGCTGATCACGCTGCTGCAACAGTTCTTCAACATCCTCCCGATCAATCCGTTGCGGAATATGTTGTGGACAGTTCTGATCCCAGGCATCAATGGTAAAAATTACTACTTGCTCCGGTCGTGCCTTGTATAGATCCCGGCTGGGCATCAGTTCAGTCAAAAGCGCTGGCTGATCCTCTACCACTTTTGCGCTTCCCCAGATTTTGACTCGAGTCCTGTTGGCGTAATCCATTAAGAAGATAAACGCCCTGGGGTTATCGGTTAAATTTCCCTGAGTAATAAACTGCTTGTTTCCCTGATAGTCTGCAAAAGCGAGGGTTTGCCTGTCGATAACCTTCAGAAAACCCGGCGGACCACCACGATGCTGGATATAAGGCTGACCCTCAGCATTAACGGTCGCCAGATAGAAACTTCTCTGTGCAGCGATAAAGCCCGCCAGCTCGGGGGTAATTTCACTTTGCCACCCGCCGTTTTCTTCCATTCGGGCATAAATATCCCTGGACCCCTTTCTCGACTGAATTGCCTTTACACTCTCGGTAAAGGCGATATCGCTTGTATAGGTCAACTTTACATACCTCTTTCTCCAGGGCACCTCTACAGGCCCAGATCGCTCAGGCCGGGATGATCATCAGGGCGACGCCCAAGCGGCCAGTGAAATTTTCGTTCCTCAACACTGATCGTATGCTCATTGATGCTGGCGATCCGTTGTCTCATCAGGCCGTTGTCGTCGAACTCCCAGTTTTCATTGCCATAGGCACGAAACCACTGTCCGGAGTCATCATGAAATTCATAGGCAAAACGAACGGCAATTCGATTCCCCGTGTATGCCCACAGTTCTTTGATAAGCCGGTAGTCAAGCTCACGGCTCCACTTGCGTGTCAGCAGCTGCACTATGGCTTCGCGTCCTGCCACAAACTCAGCCCGATTGCGCCACAGGCAGTTCTCGGTATAGGCCAGCGCTACCTTCTGGGGATCGCGGCCGTTCCAGCCGTCTTCAGCGAGCCGGATTTTTTCGATGGCCGCTGCTTCGTCAAAAGGCGGCAGAGGGGGTCTGGACATATTGCATCCTCCTATAAGGGTAAAGGGTGGCGAAAACGCCACCCATACACTGACTCAAGCCGCCAGTGCATCGACAACCGGAAAGTCGATTTCGGTACCCAGCACTTCGTTAACGTAGTTAGTCAGGGTGTTCAGTGCAACATGGCCCACGATCTCCACGATCTCTGCGTCGCTATAGCCGGCAGCACGCACAATCTCGAAGTCACGATCAGATACCTTGCCGCGGTTGTTCACAATGTTGACGGCGAAGTTCACCGCTATTGCGGCTTTTTCGTCACCGGAGGTACCCCGGCGATTAGCTTCAATTTCAGCGGCGCTCAGCCCGGCCAGATTAGAACCAAGATACTGATGTGCAGCGAGGCAGTAGTTGCAGCCATTGACCTCGGCAACAGCAAGGGCAATACGCTCACGGGTCCGGACATCCAGTGAACCGTTACCGAGTGCACCATTCAGACCGAGGTAGCCCTCCAGCGTCTGCGGGCTGTTGGCAACAATGCGAAACAGGTTGGGAACACTGCCCAGAAGAGTATTGACCGCTTCAAGTGCTCCTCTGGAGGCTTCCGGTGCAGCCATAACAGATGCCGGAGTAGGTATACGAGACATGATTAGCTCCTAAATATTATCGGATTGGAGAGCCCAGCATACAATTAACATAAACAAAGATAATTAGACTGAAATTTAATTATCTATTACTGTTAATGAAATAATGTAGCTAATGAATCTGTGTGGTATTGAATGGATAAACTTGAAGCGATGCGGGTTTTCATCGAGGTGGCGGAATGTCAGAGTTTCGTTGCCGCCAGCCGCAAGCTGGATCTGTCGGCCCCGGCGGTAACCCGATCTGTCGCTCAGCTTGAGAAGGTCCTGGGTGTGCGGCTGTTCAACAGAACCACCCGTCATGTCCGCCTTACGGATTCGGGTACCCGTTTTTTTGAAGACGCCAAACGGATTTTAGAAGATGTCGAACAGGCTGTGGCTACCGCCTCCGGAAGCTACGCCGAACCCAAAGGAGTGTTATCGGTGACGGCCCCGGTATTGTTTGGTCAGATACATATCGCACCGATTCTGACGGAATATTTGCAGCAGAATCCATCGGTAACCGTAAGAGCAGTTTTCTACGATCGCATCAGTAATATACTCGATGAGGGTTTGGACGTGGCTATCCGGATTGGTCACCTTAAGGATTCAAGTATCTATGCCACACCCGTCGGAAGCGTTCAGCGGCTGGTATGCGCTGCACCCATCTATTTGAAAAAACATGGCATACCCAACCACCCTTCCGAGCTCAAAGAGCATGAAATCATTCAGGCCTCAACCGTTGAACCGTCAACGACGTGGCAATTTGAATCATCCACAGGCAAGGAGTCCGTAAAAGTTGCCCCCCGCCTGCACTGCTCCCAGAATGGAGCGGCAATTACAGCGGCTAAACAAGGGTTTGGAATCACCCGGCTTATGTCCTATCAGGTGGGCGAGGAATTAAAAAACGGTTCCCTGACGCGCATACTCGAAGACTACGAAAGCAAACCACTGCCGGTCAGCATTGTTCATCTCGAAGGGCGACAAGCCAACGCCAAGATCCGATCGTTTATCGACCTTGCGATTGATCGACTAAGGGCCAATCCCTATATAGGCCACGATTAAGCAGGTCACGTGGTGGATATTTGAGGTCAGCGATATTGGGGTCTGTTTAGAGTCAGAATAACAACTGAAGCTTTCATTTTCAGGCACTGGGCCTCGCTTCAAGACAATCACGCCTCGACCTGATAATGACTCGATCCCTTCTTTAAATCGCTCATTGCCAGTCAACGCCTCTATGAACTATTACACTGCCCCCAAATATCCGGGTTTCCTTCTCTGCTGCAGGGGGCAGATCATCTATTTTGCAGTTCTGCCCCAGGGCTGACGTTTAGCCGCTAAGCGGCGGAAAAGCAGTCCCTACCCCGAAGAGGCGATAACAGCCGGTTGTTAGTCTGAACCCCACTTATTGATCAGACTTTCCTGGCGACTATGAAGACCGATTCATGGCTAGCCTGCCATTCCCGTTCAATCGTAAAACCTGCTTTCAATAATTTGGAAATCAGCTGACGCTTCGTAAAGCGGCTGACATAAGGCGCTAAACCAAGCAACTGCATGCCAGAGATCAGCCACCGAAAAGCTAAATTGATTTCTGCTATTAGCGACGTGCTTGACACAAATACACCCTCATTTTTTAGAAGTTGATGTACTTTTACTATCGCGCCATCGACATCTTCCAAAAGATGTAACACATTCAGTCCCAAGACAGCGTCAAAACTTTCATTTTTGAATTGTAGACTGTCGAGTGTTCCCTGCTGAAAAACAATGTTCTTTACGCCGGCTTCGACCGCTTTTCTCTGAGCCGCTTCGATCATCTTGTCAGATATATCCGTAGCAACAACCTGTGCCACATGAGGCGCATGAAAAATTGCGGTGGCACCACTGCCGCAGCCGAACTCCAGCACCTTGTAATCCGGCCTCAGGAAGGCCTGGGTAATTGCCAGCTTCTTCTGATACGCAGCTTCGTCTTTAATGGGACTCTTAATATACTTTTCAGCTGCTTTATCCCAAAATGTCTTTGAATCTTTCATGACTCATATATTCCAGTATGGTCGCGGAAAGCTAACGCCAGCATCATGCCTGCCCTACTTTTCACATGGCACCACAAAATCAACGTGATAGTGCTCGTCGTGCCTTACCCATGAGCGCTTTTTAGATAATGCGATATTGGACTGTATATAGTCCCCGTATCGTGTATTAAAGAGACCTGCCTGTAATTCAGGATCAAATATTACACGCCATATTTTGTGATCTCTCGACTTTGCTGCACGATCCAATGCAACGATATGGGCCGCCAGTGCATCGTAATCAATCATAAGGTCTTCAAATCGACCCCTTTCATCAAATTCAATACTATAACCAAATTTATTCCAGGGATATGTCGGGAGGTGTACAGACGCCCCCTGCCTGCTCTTAACCGGCGTCATAAAGTCGACTGAAAGACCATTTCGATGAGTCTTGTGCGGCTTGAACTCTCCGCCTTCCTCAAATCCGGTTTCAGCGTACTTATAAACCTTGTTGGGCAGCTCTTTTTCAAGCTCAGCATAGGCAGCCACTATAATTTCACTAACCTCAGAATGTACGTAGGTTCGCCCAGCGATTCTTGCAACGTTACTATATGTGACGAAGTTCGGGCCTGACCGGGGTAGCTCTACACCATTTTCCAGGCGCCCATCAGATGTTGTTCCATGGCAGACACTTTCTGCGCCAAAAACCACGCACGGCAACAACCCAAAAATCACCCGAAAACGCTTCATACCATTCAGGGTGCTAATGCAAACTAAACGACGCGCTTTAGCGCATCCGGTTGAGGCCCAGAGAGCCGGAGCAACTTTAAGCGATTGGTTAAGTGCCATCCGAAATGTCCCGTAAGAACACCGGAAAGTCAGTGACTGGTGGCGAAACATTGAGCTGATAGAGAATGCCAGCAACGTGGCCGCGGTGGTAGGTGGTATGGTTTACAACATGCACAAGGATATCCCGGCGATTCATTTTTCCGGTTCCTCCGCCAATAAACTCAAATTCTACAATCTCCTCCAGTTCATTCTCTGCGGTTGCATCAGCGTAGTTAACATACCACTCATCTATGCTGCGCTGGCCTACAATCAGCTCCTTCAGTTCCGGACACTCTTTGGGGTTGCGGGTGGTTAAACCGTGAGGTTTGCCTAGCAGGTGACATTTCCAGACGTGGTCCATTTGATAGGCGTGGTTGAGCGTGCGAAGCAAATTACCAAAGACGATTGGGCGCGGTGCGGTAAGCTCCGTATCGGGAAGCGAAGACAACGCTGATAAAATCAACTCGTCTGCCCAAGCCTTGTAGCGGGTCAGAACCTCCGTCTGTCTCATAAAATTACTCCTATCGTTAAAATATTCGTCCAGCTCATGATTATGAATTATGTTGCCTCAAGCGCCCGCCGCAAACCCCGAAAACGTTTACGGTACTGAAGGGGTGTAATTCCTACTTTGCGGCGAAATAACCGTCCAAAAAAAGCAGCGTCTTCATAACCAACATCTTGCGCGATGGCTTCAACGGGTTGGTCGTCGCTTTCAAGTAACTGCTTTGCTTCCTCAATACGCAAGGTATGCACATAATCGATAGGCGACATTCCGGTTGCCAGTTTGAAACGCCGGTTAAAGGTGCGTTCGGTCATGCCGCTGAGCTGAATCATGGTTGCCACGGGCGAAGAGCGCTCATAGTGCTCGGCAATCCAGTTTTGGCAGTGAGCGATTCCGGCATCATCAACCTGACTGCCGCGCGCTAAGGCTGCATAAGGTAACTGACCGACATCATGCCAATCGATGAGGAACAGCTTAGCGATGTGCATAGCTTCGTCAACACTAACCAAGCGTGCCACCAGATAAAGCGCCAGGTCCTCCCACGAGGTGCCGCCGCCGGCCATGATAAGACGCCCACCTTCACCTCCAACAACCAGCGCGCGATTCGGGTGAACCTGCACACCGGGGTAACATGACAAGGCGTCACAATAGGCCCAGTGAGTCGTCGCTTCACTGCCGTTTAACAATCCGGTCTCGGCGAGCAGCAGGGCGCCAGAACAGGCCGTGGCAACTATGGCACCGCCTTCATAGCAGCGACGCAACCAAGCAATTTCATCTCGGTGGGAGTCGGTTAACACGGCACCCGGCGCGACCGCCACTTCCGGTACGCAGACCACGTCCGGTACTACCCCGTCGTCCTCATCCGGCACAATTCGAACGCCATTGGTCAGCGTCATAGGCCCTGGCCCTCGGAAGGACACCACTCGCGGATCGAGTACCGACTCGCCTTTCTTGCCCTCCACCAAGGCCGCCCAGTCGCGTCCAGCCGAGGCGAACACATCATTCATACCGTACAGTGTCGAGGCAGCGACTTCGGGAATTGCCAGTAATGCGATGCGAGGTTTTAAGTGGCTCATGGCGGAAATGACCGTTTTTCGTCTTTTTACACTTTAGTTTAACGGACCGTCGGGTTTCATACTAGCTAGCACTCCGGACTGAAAAGTTCCGGCACTAGCAAAACACTTCAAGGAGTTAAAAATGGAAATCGCAACACTTAGCCCGTCAGGTTCGGCGCTCGACAATCATCGCCAAGCTGAGTTTGAAAACCGTTTTGTTCATGCGTTAAATGAAAGCGGTATGTTACAACTGGTGTCACTCGGCCATCGCGCTGGCTTGTTTGATCAATTGGCTAATGGCGTAGCCGTCACCTCTAGCGAGCTGGCCCGCCTTAGCCAACTCAATGAACGTTATATTCGCGAATGGCTTGGCGGACTGACGGTATCAGGCATTGTGGAGCACGACGCCGACAGCATGACTTACCGCTTACCACCTGAACACGCCGCGCTGCTTACTAATGGTCGCGACGCTAACCTAGCCGTATTTGCCCAGTACATTCCCCTGCTCGGCCAAGTTGAGGATGACGTCCTCGAGAGCTTCCAGCATGGCAAAGGTGTGCCCTACGAAAAATTTCATCGTTTCCATGAGGTGATGGCCGAAGACAGTGGCCAGACCGTGTTGCCTGCTCTATTCGACAGCATACTGCCATTGGCGCCCGAGATACCCGAGCGTCTGGAGGCTGGTATTCACGTGCTCGACTTAGGCTGTGGTCGCGGTCTCGCATTAATGGAAATGGCCGAGCGCTTTCCCAACAGTCACTTCAAGGGCTACGACCTGTCACAAGACGCGATTACCTGGGCGTGCGAACAGGCCGAGCGGCGAAGTTTAAACAACGTGTCATTTGAGGTTAGAGACTTGTCCGACTTTAATAGCACCGCAGAGACCCAAGCCTTTGATTTTGTGACCACTTTTGATGCCATTCATGATCAGGCCAAACCGCTCAATCTGCTGCAAGGCATTTGTCGCACGCTCAAACGCAATGGTGTGTATTTGGCACAGGACATCCATTCATCCAGCCATCATCATCATGATCGCGAGCACCCGTTGGGCCCACTGCTTTACACCATCTCGATCATGCATTGTATGAGTGTGTCTCTCGCACAAGGTGGTGAAGGTTTAGGCACCATGTGGGGTCGTGAGGTCGCGCGTGATTACTTTACGCGTGCCGGCTTCAGCCGTATCGATGTGCACCAGCTACCCCACGATATCCAGAATGACTATTGGGTATTAAGGCCGTAACGAACAGCAAGGCCACAGCACTAAGTGCGCTGGTCTTTCCTAACTCAATCATCTTGGCCCCACAAAGAATCTGTTTCTCGCCAAGGGAATGCGCGTCGTATAGCGGATGTGCAACCAGTAACAGCGCAACCAACAACACCGCGACGCCCTAAAGCAATCATTGAAGGAGTACATGACCCATGTCACAACCAACCTTTCATAACGTCATTATTATCGGTGCCGGCTTGTCCGGCCTGACTACCGCACACGCCCTCAAAGCGAAAGGCATCAAAGCGACTATCATCGATGCCGCATCGCAAATCGCAGAGCCGTGGCGGGCGAGGCATCCACAGCTCAAACTGAATATCTACCGCAAGTTTGCCAGTTTACCGGGTTTGCCGATGGATAAACGACACGGTGATTTTGTCCCGCGCGACGCAGTGGTAGGCCACCTGGAAACCTTCGCGCGCCAACTCAACCTGCCGATACAATTCGAGACCGAGGTACAGCAAATATCGCGTCAAGGGGAGCATTGGCGGGTTGATACCAACAAAGGATCACTCGAATCTAACCATATCGTCGTCGCCACTGGCCGCGAGAAAATCCCTTATATACCTGATTGGCCTGAGCGTGATACATACAGCGGTGAAATCCTGCATGCCGCAGCACTGGGGGACATCGCGCGCTATGCCGAACGTGACATCCTGGTGGTCGGCGCCGGCAATTCGGGCACCGATGTACTCAATCATCTGTCACGAATACCCACCGGTAAGGTCTGGGTGTCACTGCGGCACGGCCCGACGATAATGCCAACCCGCTTGTTTGGCTTCCCGATGCACCGACTGGCGAAGCTTTTTACTTTATTGCCCTTGCCGGTACTCGATGCTGCACTGGCACTGACTCAGCGCTTAGTCTATGGAAAGCTGTCGCGTTACGGCCTGCACAGTCACCCCGATGGCGGCGGCACGCGACTGAACGTTGATGGTATTTCACCGGCACTGGACGACGGCTTTGTCGCTGCGCTCAAACGCGGCCAAATGCAGATTGTTAGTGAAACGATGGCATTCAACACCGATGCCGTGCAATTAGGTGACGGCTCCATCATCAAACCCGAAATCATCATTTGCGCCACGGGTTATCGCTCCGGCCTTGAAGGCTGGTTCGCTGGCATGGGTGTACTGAATCGAGATGGGCGCCCTAAGTGTAGCGCTGGCGAATTCGACCCGAGTCATCCTGGCCTCTGGTTTTGCGGGTACAAGACCACGCTCACGGGCTATTTCGACGCGGCTACCGTCGCCGCAAAAAGGATTGCAGACGGCATCGCTTCAAGGCATTCAAGTTATAAACGTGGCAGTACACACAGCCGTCAAGACCCCAGCTCCTCGGCGCCCAATCCAGAACCGTCGTAACAAGAAGCGCTGAGCTAGCAAAGGGTCTTTATACCCGTACACAAAGCAAATACACATTCGACAACTTAATCGACAGTCAGTATTTTTTAAGATAACAAAACGGTAATAAGCTCTATTATGTATGACACTTTACTAACCAGGCTGGATAGAGGCTGCATTCACTTATTAAGATTGATACTTCCGTTTAGCCATGTAGCACCTCCACTTTCAGTTAATTATAACGATAGAAAGTGTCTACAAATTGTGGGGCACTCGGACATTTAACGCTTAAAGCAGCCGCGCAGTATACGTCGGATGGCTTTTCTTGTTAGGTTTACCATGTTTCACACCTGCCAATATCAGTTATTAATTCAGATATCTCTGTTTCTGATTGAGGCAAACCGAAAGCAAAAGCTTCTATAGACTCTCTATCCTCCACAACCTTCAGTAGCTGGCTGCACAAATGCTCCTTCATAGTGCTAGGAAGTTTTTCTTGGTGGATGTTAGCTTTTAACAAATTTAATTTCAGATCACTAAAAATTAACTCTTTTGCCTTAACGTCCTCATTTCCACCAAAAAGAACAGCATAGGAGGAAGCTTGATGGGTTTGATAGCCTATCAAATTAGTCAAGTTGAGAGGTTTGTAATAAGCAGTTGCTATTTGACCGCCAGTGTAAGCTCCAGCCCCAAAAATCAGAACAAACCAGAGAGCATATTTTATCGACCTTTTCATCCTTGAACTCACTTACAAACCTAACGCCCTTGTTCAGTGGGCCCAAACGTAGCGAGGCGTTTGCGCAACAATGCCGAAGGCATGTGCAAAAAGCCGCGCGGGGTTTGGGGACCGCTGGAACTAATTGTCATGTTCTCGACAGCGGTAGAGAAAACACCTTCGATTTCGATGTGAGCGCGCCACCTGAAATCATTAGTGTTTCCCATTGAGTGATTGCTGATTCCCTAGTGCTTGTTACGACCTCTTCGTGCAAACTCCCTGAGCATACAGACAACCCCTCATCCGTAAGACGAACCACTTCCGTTCTGCCCCTAGGTTCTAGCAACCCTTTTTCTTTCCAGTAGCTCAAGGCTCTTGGGCTTAGCAGAAACCGAAACACATCCGTGCGCATAGCCCTTTTATCAAGTTGCCGAGAATTCTGAATAATTCGAAAACCTGCGACAGTCATAGCGCGCAGAGCTTCTTTTTCGGTGGGATATTGTTCGGCAGCATGCAGTTCGACCTGCAATGCTTCTTCCTCGTAGAAAGTGCCCATCAATCCTCCTTTTGAACATAACGTCACAATTCACCGGAGGCGAAAAGCATAGTGAGGAACGAACGGTGCTTTTTTCCGTCCGCGTGAAATTTCCTTGTTATGCCTTTAGTTTTAGTAACTTTATTGTTGCAATAAATAATCACGCAACTTCTCCTTGTATTCAGCGTGACCACTAACATATTTGGAAACATCAAAATTATTAACTTTCGAGCTCTCAATACAATGCCTACCAATTGGTTTACCAAAATCAAACTTCACACCTTCTCCTACTTTGTACAAATACTTTAGAACAGAATCATTTTTACTGTAATAGTTATTAATGTTTCCAGAAACGGAGTTATGAATTTCTGACCAATTTACACTATTAGAACCATCATCAATAGATGAACAGTTATTATTAATGGCACCGCCAAGAAGGTGAGCGTCTCTTATAAAGCATTTATCTTTCGTTTTTAGAGCGGCTAAGCATGAATATATTACTCGAGCACCTAAAGAGTGCCCAACCAAAATATATTCTCTGTCAGTTCTTGCAATAATATCTGCTAGCAAAGCACCAGTTTGATAAGCCTTTACTCCTGCTACAGACCACGGGTTAGTAGCCAGACCAAGCGCCTGAAATGCTACACCTACTGGGGCTAACTTGGTGGCTGCAGTTTTTGATGCAGATTTAGCCAAACCTAAAAGCCCTTTTTTAGCTATTTCTTTGCCGCCAAGAAGGCTAACAGAACTCGCAATATCTTGAAGCCTTTTGGCCTCCCATTTAACATAGAATATTTCGTTATCGGGATATTTTTCAGATAAAGCTTCCAGCCATTTATTGGGTGCTTCTTTAGATTTTTCGGTCAAGAAACCATCGATACAAATTACAGAAGGGCCTTTGCCTGGTTTGATCTTTATTATTTCAAAGCCATCAATATCACCATAATAGCCATTCGAAATAACTGCTCCATATCTTCCTCCTAGCGCAGATCCCGCTGCTGTAACAACTGCTACGCCTCCAGCCATGCCTGCCCCCCCAGCAGCAAGAGCACCTCCGCCTAATGTAGCCAGACCAGCATTTGTTGCTGCTGCACCGCTATAACCTAGCAAGGATGTACCAATAGCCCCACCTACAGCAGGGGCTGCGGCAAGAGCTAAAGGAGCAATAACAGCCGCGCCACCAATGGTGAAAGCTGCTGTTGTTCCTATTTTCTTATAATTTTTTTCTTCTCTTTCTACAATATCCCTAAATTCGCCGATACTTGTGAGCTTCCAATTTAAAGTTTCAAATTTGGCAATCACGCCTTCGTGTACAGCACAAAAATTTCCTGACCAAATACCAACGTCATCACTAGCGACATTTTCTTCACCAGCAAATTTTGCTTTGTTATTACAAGCACGGCATTTTACAATTTCTTTCCCACAGCCATTACATGTATAAATATTGCGGGAGAAATTATTTTTTTCTTTGGGAGTACAGCCATGCTTCTCAAAGCACCATGAACAATAGCTTTCAATTTCTTCCAGATTGGAATCCAAGTAGTCGCCAGCTTTATCAGATAAATCAGCAATTGTATCTTCAAGAGTATTTTTAAGTTCACTGTAACGACCCGAAACTTTCTCTGGTATATGACCCTCTGCTTTTTCTGATACTTCGGAAGTAGTTTGTTTTATTTTGTCCTTCAAGTCGATCACTTTATCTGGAACAATATCACCAACCTGACCTGCAACATTGTTCGTAGATTCTTTTGCGGAATTGGCCAGTTTTTCCGCATTTTCTCTTAATTTTTTAAACATTTATTGCAAATACTCCGTATTTAATTAAATGACGATATATCTCTTTTTTGCATAACGCGCTGGCTTTGCGGCGTGCCGGAGCGCCAGCGTAGGCGCGTCCGCCAACAGCCATTGGTTAGCTTTTGTTGATAGATGGTTTTGCAATGAGGTTCCATGAGTGAATATCGGGTTCACATTGCATCATCTTGATATCTTTTCTCCCCCAGGACTGAAGCACACCTTTCAAATTTTCATCAGTAACAGAGCCGTCTTTGGTAACATTTCTATATAAATGCCGCCCCAAGTAGATTTCCTTAAGTGAGTTCTCTGGCACATCAAAGCAGTATAGAGGTCGACCAGAGACAATCACCTTATTCCATTCACAATAGCGACCGCCGCCTGTGTGATAACCGAAGGGGATATCCTCTATATTCTTTACAACACGGACTTCTTCTTCGTATGCCCACTCGAGAGACTTATACAGAAAAGCTCTCTTCATTAGGTTGAAGGCACTCGAGTCAAAGCGGAGGCTACCACCAATATTCAGTAGCTCATGTTCGCCAATCATGGGGAGATCGTTGTGCGGCTTCGTAGCTGAGTAGATCATCTCTCCGTACTGGCTTGGAATCACATTGCTTTGCGGGTCTGAAAAGCCGGCCAAATCACAATCGAATCCAAGAACTACTCCTTGATGAGAGTCTCCATAATGCGACCACATAAGCGCGTTTAACGGCTGACGAGTCAAGGATAAAACACCGTATTTCCTCGAGAAACGGTTTCTACAAGCACCCGTGGCGGTTTTCGCGCTTATAGACTCATCGCTATCTTTAAAACCAAAGGCTGTGCATTCAAAAGGGTCGTTCAAATCTTCAAGACATGAAAACCCTAGTGACAGGGTTTCAATCACCTTTCGAGCGGCACCGAAGGACATGTACTTGTATAGAATCATGAACCTGCCTCAAGAGAAGCTAACATTTTAATTGTGTGCGTGCGCGTTTTGACACCGCTAGACTTTGACGGGGGAGGTTGTATCTATTTGAACTGAAAGAATAATTCTGAAGCACGTCGTTTTTCATCCCCTGAAAACACGCAAGCACGGTTTGCTGTTTTTGTATGGCACGCTTTGTCACCTGCCATATTTCCTATCTGTCTGATAATGCCTCACTTTTATGAGTTATTCCAGTGACAAACCATACCAGCTTATCAACTGCGGGATTACACCGCCTACAACCTCTTTCGAACTGATACCTTGCGCCTGAAGCAACGCCGATGTGCCTGAAACTGAACCCGTTGAATGGCCATAACAGTCTTATCCCCTCTCTGCCTGGGGAGAGTCGTGTTCGCATAACAGACGGGCTTTGCATAACGTCCAAGACTCTGGCAGTTCGGCCTGTTTAGGTTTATCGTTCTAATATTAACGAGTTACGAATGCTTTTTCTTTTTCGCCCGTGCTTTGTAAGCCACAGAAGGCCAACACCATGCGCTATCTTATTTATCTGTTATTGCCGTTTCTCGCAGCCTGCAGTGATTCTTCTGATCACCTTGCGCTGGGTACACTGGAGAGAGACCGGATAGCCCATACCGCTACGGCCAGCGAAGTGGTGGTTGAGCTGCCAGTTTCTCCCGGTTCCCAGGTGACCAAAGGCACGCTGCTGGTGAAGCTCGATTCAACCCTGCAACAGTCGGAAGTGGATAAAGCCAGCGCTGAAGTTGCCCTGGCACAAGCGAATCTGGAAAAACTCAGAAATGGCGCGCGTGAGGAGGAAGTGGCTGCAGCGGCGGCCAGGGTGGCAGGCGCGCGGGCGTCACTGGTTGAAAGCCGCGCCAACCATATCCGCATTCTGAATCTGATAAAACAGAAACTGGTGAGTCAGTCTGAGCTGGACCGGGCACGGGCAATACGGGATGCTGACCAGGCCGTTTTACAGAACGCTCAGGAAGCCTTATTACTACTCACAAACGGTACCCGTGAAGAGGATCTGCGGGCTGCCGAAGCGGCTTTGAATGCGGCAAAAGCGATGCTGGCTATCCAGAGCAAACGTCTTGCGGATCTCACCATCACCGCCACCCGCGACGGCATTCTCGATAACCTGCCCTGGAATCTGGGTGAACGGGTCACGATCGGCAGCCCCCTGGCGATTGTGCTGGCGGGTAAAGCGCCCCATGCGCGGATTTATGTACCGGAACCCTATCGGATTAAGCTCAGGGTCGGTGACCCGCTTGTGGTGCATGTGGATGGTCTTGATCAGCCGATCACCGGCCATCTGAGCTGGATAGCCACCGAACCGGCCTTTACCCCCTACTATGCGCTGAATCAGGAAGAACGCGCCCGGCTGATGTACCTCGCCGAGGTAATGCTACCGGAGAGTGAAGCCCAACTGCCCAACGGAGTCCCGGCGCAGGTCGAACTGCCATGACCCGCGCACCCGCCAGCTATGTTATTCAGGCAGAGCAACTCAGTCGTCGCTTTGGTGACACCCTGGCGGTGCAGGAACTTGATCTGGAGGTGGAGAAAGGCCGCATCTATGGCTTTCTCGGCCCCAACGGCTGTGGTAAAACCACCACCATCCGCATGCTCACCGGGCTGTTGCAACCCAGCGCGGGCCGGGCTCAGGTACTGGGATTCAGTCTCCCCGATGATGCCGAAAAACTGCGCCTGCATATAGGCTACATGACGCAGAAATTCTCTCTCTATGATGATCTGACCATATTGGAGAATCTCCGGTTTATCGCCAGCATCTATGGCCTGACGGCCCGAACACAGAAACAGCGTATTGACGAGCTGCTGAGTATTTATGGCCTGCAGGCAAAAGCCAGAGAATTTGCCGGCAGCATGAGCGGCGGCCAGCGCCAACGACTCAGCCTGGCCGCCGCAACCCTGCATAAACCGGAGCTGCTGTTTCTCGATGAACCCACCTCGGCGGTCGATCCTGAGAACCGCAGAGAGTTCTGGGAACAGCTGTTTGACCTGAGTGATCAGGGCACCAGTATTCTGGTATCCACCCACTACATGGATGAAGCGGAGCGCTGCCATAAACTGGCGATTCTGGAAAACGGTATCAAACGGGCCGATGGCAGTCCCGATCAGCTGATGCAGGAAATGGGTTCCAGGGTGGTCGAGATCAGTTCCGCGGATCTGCGGCCATTGAAACAATCACTGATCAGGCTGCCTGAAGTGATCTCCGCGGCCCAGTTGGGGGCGCGTTTACGAGTGCTGGTCAGGGATAGCGTCGCCGATCCCGTCAGTTTTCTCGCCCGGCAGCCTTCGGTTAAACCAGAAGATCTGCTATCGCAGGTGCGTCCCAGCCTGGAGGATGTGTTTGTCAGCTGCACCGGTTCAGGGAGGGAAGCATCATGAACCCATTGATTCGGGTGCGGGCGATTGCAGGAAAAGAGTTGCTGCAATTGAAACGGGACAAAATGACGTTCGGTATGATCGTCATGATCCCGCTGATTCAACTACTGCTGTTCGGTTTTGCCATCAATACCAATGTGCGTCACCTGCCGGTGGGGGTGGTCGATTACAGCAACAGCGGTTTAAGCCGGGTGCTGATTCAGACCCTCGGTGCCACTCAGGTGGTTACCTTCACCCGACATTTCACCAGCATGCCCGAGGCTGAAGCCGCGATCGCCAGCGCCGAGGTCAGGGCCGTTCTGATCATACCCAGGGATGTCAGCCAGCGATTGGTGCGCAATCCCAGCGTGGGGCCGGGCTCCCCTGCCGCCACCGATGCAGAAACCAGCCGCCCGGTGGCGCAGTGGCTGGTCGATGGCTCGGATACGATTGTCGCCGGTGCGATCAAGGGGTTGCGCGGCATGCCCCTGGTGGAGCTGCTGGATAAGCCCGCTAACCGCAAGCCCCCGACCTTTGAAGTCACCATGCTGTATAACCCGGAACAACGTACCGTGGTCAATATCGTCCCGGGACTGGCGGCGATTATTCTCACCATGACCATGATCATGTTCACCTCGGCAGCCATTGTGCGGGAACGGGAACGGGGCAATATGGAGATGCTGATCACCACACCGGTGCGACCCATTGAGTTGATGATCGGTAAGATCGTGCCCTATATTTTTATCGGTGCGATTCAGGTGGCCATTATTCTCGGTTTGGGTCATCAGCTGTTTAATGTGCCGATCAACGGTAATCTGCTGCAGCTGGCAGGCGCGACACTGCTGTTTATTACCGCCAGCCTGACTCTGGGGCTGATTATCTCCACCATCGCCAAAAGTCAGCTGCAATCGATGCAGATGACAATCTTTGTGCTGCTGCCCTCAATCCTGCTATCCGGTTTTATGTTCCCCTATGAGGGGATGCCGCTGGCGGCGCAATATATCGCCGAGGCGCTGCCGGCAACCCACTTTATGCGGCTGATTCGCGGTGTGGTTCTGAAAGATGTGGATGTGGTGAATCTGGCCGCAGATATGTACTGGCTGGCGTTGTTTACGCTGGGCGGCTTAGCCGTCGCCTCTCTACGCTTCAAGAAGCGACTCGATTGAACTCTTTCTGTTTACAGAGTTTCCTCCCCCGCTATCCTGAAATGCTCAAACCTCCCGGCAGGCTATTCATCAACGCTATGTGAGCTATTGATAGTGCCGCTGTTTTTTTATTCACGCAGGCTGTTCAAGGATGATGGCTTAACGTCTACTTTTAGCTCCAGCTAAAAGCGGGATGATTAGCAACGCCTTAAGAAGAGCAACACAACCCCCACATGAAAGCCGGAAAAATGCGCTGAATCAGAAGTCTTTAAATAAACATTAGCCAACAATTGGCACGGAAAGAGTTAAACAAGGCACGATAGGATGTCGCCACGTCGCGACATTCACTCTAGAGTTTTAGCTTCATCTGATTACCCCGCCCCGATCGATGACCCAACAGGGAAACTCATCGATCGTGTATAGGCGAGCAGATCAGTGAAACGTCGCGGCTGTCAGAACTGCTGTTTATCACCAGACTTTATGGACAGGCTTTTCTCACAGACAGACGCAACGGCAGTGCCCCTGCGGCATGAGCACCCACCTCAATGAGGTGGATATATAGCAAGACAATAATTATAAATCTCGTGCCCAGCACGCTGCTTTCCGGAGACACTGACACATGCAAGCATTTGTCGATTTTACCAACGGCATTATCTCGAGCCCTGCTATGACCTATCTCCGCCTGGGGGCCGGTCTTTTCTCCTCAATCCTGATCCGTTTTGTGCAGCTACAAATGTTCCGCGACATATGCGTACCTCTGTTTTCAGGATCACAAGCTGAACCTGAATTTGCACCTGCAAGAATCTGAAACGCTCCGACTCAACAGCACAGACCCAACTAAGGATTAAAAGAATAAAGAAGTGGAATACTCTTTACGAAGTTTAAGCGTATAGCACGGCTGTTAAACACGGCTTTGCTCTGATTTTTCATTAATTCATTATAAAAAGAAGAGGAAGTACCCAATGAAGAAAACCCTAATTTCCGCTGCCGTCCTGATGGTTGCAATGACCGGTACAGCTATGGCTGGTACTTTGGAAACTGTGAAGGAACGTGACGCACTTCAGTGTGGTGTAACGAGTGGTGTCCCCGGTTTTTCGGTGCCTGATGATAAAGGTAACTGGAAAGGTCTGGACGTCGACGTGTGCCGGTCTGTAGCTGCTGCAGTGTTGGGCGATGCGACTAAAGTTAAATTTATTCCACTGAATGCTAAAGAACGTTTTACGGCGTTGGTGTCTGGGGAAGTTGATGTGCTGTCCCGTGTGACCACCTGGACACAAACCCGTGATACACAGCTGGGTATCAACTTTGCCGGTGTGAATTACTACGATGGTCAGGGCTTTCTGGTGAAGAAAGAGCTGGGCCTGACGAGTGTTAAGGATCTGGATGGTGCGACCGTCTGTGTGCAGTCCGGTACAACCACTGAGCTGAATATGGCGGATTACTTCCGAACCCACGGTATCTCCTATACTCCGGTCGTATTCGACACCAATGATCAGGCGGCTCAGGCATTTGATTCCGGCCGTTGTGACTCATTTACAACCGACCTGTCCCAGGCGGCGGGCCTGCGCACCCGGATGCAGGATCCATCTGCTGTCGGCGCATTGCCAGAGGTTATCTCTAAGGAGCCGCTGGGCCCCGTTGTCCGTCAGGGCGATGATACCTGGTTTAATATCGTTAAGTGGTCTTTCAATGCGATGCTCAACGCCGAAGAACTGGGTCTGACGTCGGCTAACGTCGATAAGATGAAAGCGGAAAGCTCTGATCCTAACGTGAAGCGTCTGCTGGGTCTGGACGGGCCTAAAGGTAAAGGCCTGGATCTGGCGGATGACTGGGCATACCAGATCGTTAAGCAGGTGGGTAACTACGGTGAAGCTTATGAGCGCAACGTGGGTAAAGACTCGCCACTGGGACTGGATCGTGGCTTGAACGCTTTATGGAATCAGGGTGGTCTGCAGTACGCTCCACCTATGCGTTAAACCGCTGATCAACGGCTGGCCGAAAGGCTAGCCGTTTTTGTTTCTGTCCTTAGCCTTACTCACAGGACAGAAGGATCTGTGTACCGATTTCTGGAGTTAACTTAACAATGTCCTCAGACATTTTGCAGTCAGGTGTCAAGCCTGATGGCGGCAGTACGCCGCAGTCAAAAGCCCCTCCGGTGAACAAACCAAAGTTCTGGAACGACCCGAAAAAGCGGTCGTTACTGTTTCAGGTGCTGCTGCTGGCCGCACTGGGCTTCGTTTTCTACACCATTATACAGAATACCCTGACCAACCTTGAACAACGTGGCATGACCACCGGTTTCGACTTTCTATCGAGGGAAGCGGGCTTTGGTATTGCCATGAGCCTGATCGATTACACCGAGGCGTCCAGCTATGGCATGACGTTTATTGTCGGCCTGCTGAATACCATCCTGATTGCGGTGATGGGTATTTTTGCCGCCACCATTCTGGGCTTTATTCTGGGTGTAGCGCGGTTATCCGATAACTGGCTGATCGCTAAATTTTCTGCACTGTATATCGAAATTTTTCGTAATATCCCACTGCTGCTACAGATCTTCTTCTGGTATTACGCGGTGCTGCGTACCCTGCCAACCCCGCGGCAGAGTCTCGAGTTTTTCGGATCTTTTATTAACAACCGGGGTCTTATTATGCCTGCCCCGGTGCCTGAAGACGGCTTCGGGCTGGTGACTATTGGTTTCTTTGCGGCCATCGTTGCCAGTTGGTTTATCGCCCGCTGGTCACGCAAGCGTCAGGAGCTGACCGGGCAGCAATTTCCGGTCTTTCTCACCAGCATCGGCTTGATTGTCGGTGTCCCGCTGCTGCTGTTCCTGTTTAGTGGCTTGCCTCTGGGGCTGGATCATCCCGAGTTGAAAGGATTTAACTTCAAAGGCGGTATTACCGTTATACCGGAACTGATCGCGCTCTGGCTGGCGCTGAGTATCTATACCGCGTCGTTTATTGCGGAAACCGTGCGTGCCGGTATTCTGGCGGTGTCCCATGGACAGACGGAAGCGGCCACGGCGCTGGGTATGTCAAAAGCCAAAACCCTGCGACTGATTGTTGTCCCCCAGGCGATGCGGGTCGTCATACCGCCGCTGACCAGTCAGTATCTTAACCTGACCAAGAACTCCTCGCTGGCGACGGCTATCGGTTATCCGGATCTGGTGAACGTCTTTGCCGGCACCACGCTTAACCAGACGGGACAGGCGATCGAGGTCATCGCGATGACCATGGCGGTCTACCTGACGCTGAGTCTGCTCACCTCATTCTTTATGAACTGGTATAACGCCAGAATTCAGTTAACGGAACGCTAGGAGGGGATGCTATGAAATATGAAATTCAACCCACGCTGCCCCCGCCATCCAGTATGATCGGAGTGGTTGGCTGGCTGCGTAAAAACCTGTTTGACGGGCCGTATAACTCGGTGGCCACGATTGTTGTCGGCTATTTTCTGATCAGCTTTCTGGTACCGACGATTCAATGGATCTTTATTGATTCGGACTGGATCGGCACCAGTCGTGACGCCTGCACCAGCGGTGGCGCCTGCTGGGTGTTTATCGCCAACCGGCTGGACCAGTTTCTCTATGGCTTCTATCCGGAGGCGGAACACTGGCGGCCGCAGTTAGCCTTTATCATCCTGATCGGCTCCATTATCTGGCTGGTGTTACCGCAGACACCGAAGAAGGGGCTAGTCGCCACACTGCTGCTGGTGGTCTATCCCGTCATTGCCTACTTCCTGTTGTATGGTGATCTGTTCGGCCTGCCTCAGGTTGAGACCCACCTGTGGGGCGGTTTAACGCTGACACTGGTGCTGGCGGTGGTCGGTATTGTGGCGTCGCTGCCATTGGGTATTGTGCTGGCGCTGGGGCGGCAGTCCGATATGCCCATTGTGAAATCGGTCTGTGTGACCTTTATCGAGATCTGGCGGGGCGTACCGCTGATTACGGTGTTGTTCATGGCGTCAGTCATGTTACCGCTGTTCTTCCCCGAAGGGATGAGCTTTGACAAGCTGCTCAGAGCGCTGATCGGTATCACCCTGTTCCAGTCAGCCTATATGGCTGAGGTTATCCGGGGCGGATTACAGGCGATTCCTAAGGGACAGTATGAAGCGGCCGATGCACTGGGGCTGGGTTACTGGCAGAAGATGATTCTGATCATTATGCCGCAGGCACTGAAGCTGATGATTCCAGGTATCGTAAACACCTTTATCGCCCTGTTTAAGGATACCAGTCTGGTACTGATTATCGGTTTGTTTGATGTCCTGGCGATTGGTCAGGCCGCCAACCAGGATCCCGACTGGATCGGCTATTCCACTGAGAGTTATTTGTTTATTGCCCTGTTGTTCTGGGTGTTCTGTTTCAGTATGTCGCGCTATTCGCAGCATCTGGAGAAGAAACTACATACCGGCCACGGCAACCGCGCCTGATAACAGAGAGATTTTGAGATGAGTGATACACACGCGACTGATAATTTTATGGTGGAACTGCGCGACCTGAATAAATGGTATGGCGAGTTTCATGTGCTGAAGAATATTAATCTGGAGGTCAAACAGGGCGAAAAGATCGTTATCTGTGGCCCCTCCGGTTCCGGTAAATCGACCATGATCCGGTGTATTAACCGGCTCGAGGAACACCAGAAGGGCGATATCATCGTTAATGATATTCCCCTGAATGAAGATATTAAGAATATCGAAGCGATCCGCAAGGAAGTGGGCATGGTGTTCCAGCACTTCAACCTGTTCCCGCACCTGACAGTGCTGGAAAACTGTGTGCTGGCGCCGATCTGGGTGAAAAAAATGCCCCGTAAAGAGGCCGAAGCCCTCGCGATGGA
This sequence comes from Amphritea atlantica, assembly GCA_024397875.1. Lineage (NCBI taxonomy): Bacteria > Pseudomonadati > Pseudomonadota > Gammaproteobacteria > Oceanospirillales > Oceanospirillaceae > Amphritea > Amphritea atlantica. The sequence continues at coordinate 836,049 of CP073344.1, read as the reverse complement.
GCTGCTGGAGCGGGTTAAAATCCCGGACCAGGCGCTGAAATATCCGGGTCAGCTATCCGGTGGACAGCAGCAACGGGTAGCGATTGCCCGCTCGCTGTGTATGAACCCGGATGTGATGCTGTTCGATGAGCCGACCTCCGCACTCGACCCCGAGATGATTAAAGAGGTGCTCGATGTCATGATCGAACTGGCCAACGAAGGGATGACCATGCTCTGCGTAACCCATGAGATGGGCTTTGCCAAGACCGTGGCCGACCGGGTCATCTTCATGGATGGCGGACAGATAGTTGAAGAGAACGAACCCCATGAGTTCTTTAACAATCCCCAGCATGAACGGACTCAGTTGTTCCTGAGTCAGATTCTTCAGCATTAAGGTCTGTCGCCAGACGCGGCTTCGCCGCTTGCTAGTGGTTAGAAGCTAGATAAAGCATGAAAAAAACCGCCTGATTGGGCGGTTTTTTACTTAGGGCTGAGTGGTTTTCATGACTAACTGGCAGTACATCTATCTGACAACCGTCACATTCCATCACGCCCATGGGGTGCGTCAAAATCAAGCTCAGGCCCCAGCGGCACCACCCGGGTTGGGTTGATCATGTGGTGACTGTAATAATAGTGCTGCTTGATATGCTCCATATTGACCGTCTCAGCCACGCCTTCAATCTGATACAGTTCACGCACATAACCGCTAATATTCGGATATTGACGCAGCTGTTTCAGGTTACATTTAAAGTGACCGTGATACACCGCATCAAAGCGGACCAGGGTGGTAAACAGACGCCAGTCTGCTTCTGTCAGTGCGCTCCCCGCAAGGTAGCGGTTCTGAGACAGAATACCTTCAATCCGGTCGAGGCTGGCAAACAGGTCTTTAACGTTATGCTCATAGGCTTCCTGAGTGGTGGCAAAACCCGAACGATAGACACCATTATTAACGGTATGGTAGATCCAGCTATTCAGCTCTTCGATCTCATCCCGAAGCACTTCAGGCCACAGATCGCAATCATTGCCCGTCAGTTGGTTAAATGCTGAATTAAACATGCGGATAATCTCTGACGATTCATTACTGACAATGGTCTGCTGCTGTTTGTCCCACAGAACAGGCACCGTCACCCGACCGGTATAATCCTGCTGCGCCCGGGTATAGATCTGATGCATAAACTTTGAATCGTATAAGTGATCGCCGCTGGCGCCTGTGTGCATATCGAAGCTCCAGCCCTGCTCCAGCATATGCGGGCTAACCACTGACACCGTGATCAGATCTTCCAGCCCTTTGAGCTTGCGAAAGATCAACGTGCGGTGTGCCCAGGGGCAGGCCAGCGACACATACAGATGATAACGGCCAGCCTCTGCTTTAAAGCCACCCTCACCGGAAGGGCCGGGGCTGCCATCGGCGGTTACCCAGTTGCGAAACCCCGCCTGTTCACGGACAAACTCCCCTTTGGAATTTTTAGTCTCATACCAGCGATCTTGCCATTTACCTTCGATCAGCAGTCCCATCTTTTTACCCTTATTCTGTCTGTCAGGTTATCTGTGGTGTTCTTCACACATAAAGTTTGTGCAGCTGGCTCGGTAAAACGTACCTATTCGAGCCAGGCTTGTTATTCTGATGCCAATAGTAAGTAGCTGGATTACAGTTATTTATCTTTTTTACGCCATGCATCGACACTGTATGCACCCGGGCCATTAGCCACCAGTAGCAGGAAACCGCCGGCGATCGCTATATTTTTCCAGAACATAACAAACTGAGTCTGATCTGCCAGGTTGAAGTGGAATATCAGTGCTGAAGCTATGCTGAATACCGCCAGCCCCAGAGCCGCAAGCCGGGTAAACAATCCGATAACAATAGCCATGCCACCCAGTACCTCAACGGCAATCACGGCGGGTAACAGCGCTCCCGGAACCCCCATACTCTCCATATAGCCGACAGTGCCTTCATAACCACTGATTTTAGACAGGCCCGCCATAATAAAAATAGCGGCCAGACCCAGACGGGCGAGTAGTGAAGCGGATGCTGAAAAGTTCATTGTTAATTCCTCGTGTTGTGTTGCTTGAGTTATGCCTCCATATTAGCTTTCTATTTTTTAAATAAAAATTACTTAATTTCGTACTTTATATTCGAATAATTAGAAACATCATTCTCGCAACAGTGGTGTAGTAACTCGGCAAGCCGCTTAATCCCGGGGCCAACCTGATCGTGCCGGGCATAGTAAAGTTGCAACGTCATGTTCCGGCGTCCCCCCATCTGCAGCGGAACCGGGAGCAAGTCGCCCTGACTCAGCTGCCGGCTGATACGGGTGACCGGTATCCAGGCAAACCCCATCCCCCGACAGATCATCTCTATTGATGTGGAGATATTACTCACCGTCCAGCGTTCATCCGCTTTCAGCCAGCCCGAGTCGGTTTTCTTTTCCAGTGCAGAATCACGGGTGACCAGCTGACGGTAATTCACCAGATCATCAATCTGCAGTGGCTGAGTATCATTATAGGATCTAAACAACGGATGATCAGGCGAGGCCACCGCAATAAAGTCGACGGTAAACAACGGCTCTGCCATAAAGTGAGACACCCCCGAACCGGCAATGGCCAGATCCACCTGCCCTTTGTTAAGTGCTTCGGCAGCACCGGAAAGCACGGTCTCATAGAGTTGGATGCGGGTATTTGGATATTCATTGGAAAACTGTTCCAGCACCGTGCCGATATACTCCGGAGGAAACGTCTGGTCCACCGCTATCGAAATTTCAGGTTCCACGCCAGCATTCAGGCTGACGGCCAGCGAATCGATATTAGCGGCGGATTCCAGCAGATGCTCTGCCCTTTGCAATAATAACCGCCCGGCATCCGTCAGGTGCGCTTTGCGACCTTTGACCTCCAGCAACTTAACATCCAGCATCAGCTCCATTTTCTGAATCGCATGATGGATACTCGACTGACTCTTATGTACAACGCCGGCGGCATGGGCAAAACCACCGTGCTCAACAACCGCTTTTAGCATGCGCCACTGCTCAAGTGTTACCTTCACTCTGCAATTCCTTTCTAAAAAATAGAATATATAGCTCTATTTATACCGATTTTCATTCCCAAATAAAGGACTATTATGTGGCCATGTCAAATCAGAAACGGCTTAGATCGATTCAGCCAAAGGAGACGCGTTATGACGATTCAAATCATTCAAAGCCACCCATCATCCGATGGTGCCGGCGTGAAAATACAGCGGGTTCATGGCTTTCGCGATAACGGCCTCGACCCTTTTCTGATGCTGGATGAAATACTCTCAGATGACCCCAATGATTATGGCTCCGGCTTTCCTGCGCACCCTCACCGGGGCATCGAAACTCTGACCTATATCCGCCATGGTGGATTTGAGCATCAGGACCACATGGGTAATAAAGGCGGAGTACAGAGCGGTGAAGCGCAATGGATGTCCGCCGGACGGGGCATTATTCACTCCGAAATGCCTTTGCAGAAAGATGGCCTGATGCACGGTTTTCAGCTATGGCTCAACCTGCCCGCCAGTCAGAAGATGAAAAACGCGGACTGGAAAGATATCGGCCGTGATCAGTTGCCCTGGCACCCGCTGAACAGCGCCGAAGTTAAAGTGATCGGCGGCGAAATCACCCTGGACGACCAGCAATTCAACGGCCCTCTGCAGCAACTACCCGGTCATGCAGCAGTGGCAGACCTCTGTCTCAAAGCCGATGCCAATATCCGTATTGCAAACCCGGCAGGCCGGACACTGCTGCTCTATGTTTACGAAGGGGAAGTCACCCTGAATGGCAAAACGCTGACGACCCGGCAGATGGCCAAAATTACCGAGCCGGGCGCTTTGCAGATCGCATCAGCCAACGGTGCCGGAAGCCTGCTGCTGAGTGGCGAGCCCCTGAAGGAACCGGTGGCTCATTACGGTCCCTTTGTAATGAACACCCAGGCTGAGATCAATCAGGCGATCCGCGATTATCAGCAGGGTACTCTGACCGATTAACATCGCAGCCAAATAGCCTCCCCCCTCATTCAGAGGGGGACAACACCTGAATAGGTGATCCCCGAGAGATAGGCTAACTCGCGATTCCAGGTCGCCAGATCCCCCATATCGAATTGTTTCAGATGATTATGGCCACAGGCACGGGCCATTACCTGCATCAGATGCACCGAGCCGGTGAGAAAGTTCGCCAGCTGAACGGCTGACGTTTCCACATTCAAGCGCTGCCGCAGGTCAGCCTTCTGGGTGGCGATGCCCGCCGGGCAGTTATTGGTGTTACAGATCCGCGCAGCAACACAGCCAATTGACTGCATCGCACTGTTCGCCAGCGCGATACCGTCGGCCCCCAGCGCCAGGGCTTTAACAAAATCCGTGGGCACCCGCAGCCCTCCGGTAATAATCAGTGTCACCCGACCGGTAGCACCGTTGGTGTTAAGACAACGACGCGCCCGGGCCAGCGCCGGGATGGTGGGCACGCTGATATGATCCCTGAACATCTGTGGCGCAGCACCGGTACCGCCGCCGCGGCCATCGAGGATGATATAATCCGCCCCGGCTTTCAGTGCAAACTCAATATCCCGCTCTATATGGTTGGCACTGAGCTTAAAACCTATCGGGATTCCGCCACTGAGCTCCCGGACCCGGTCAGCGAAGTAGCTGAAATCGGCCACGCTGTGAAGGTCGGTAAAGGTAGCCGGTGACACCGCATCCTCGCCCTCAGGAATGCCCCGCACCTGTGAAATCTTACCCACATTTTTACTGCCTGGCAGATGTCCCCCGGTACCGGTTTTAGCCCCCTGCCCTCCTTTAAAATGGAATGCCTGAACCTGCTCCAGCAGCGCTTCCCGATAACCAAACTTCGCACTGGCCAGCTCATAGAAGTAGCGGGAGTTGGCCTGCTGTTCCTCCGGCAACATACCGCCCTCTCCGGAACAGATACCGGTACCCGCCAGTTCGGCTCCTTTTGCCAGTGCGGTTTTTGCCTCTTCAGACAGCGCCCCGAAGCTCATATCGGAGACCAACAACGGGATATCGAGTTGCAGCGGTTTTTTCGCTTCAGGGCCAATCACCAGAGAGGTTTCCACCGTCACATCGTCCAGCAGCGGCTTCCGGGCCAGTTGAGCCGCCATGATCTGGATATCATCCCAGGCGGGCAACAAATTCCGGGGCACCCCCATCGCCGTCATAGGACCGTGGGAACCCATCCCTTTGATCCCCTCGCGGGCCAGTTGGTGAATAAATTCTACGGTGGACTCCGCTGCGGTATTCACCGCCACGGGTGCCTTATTAGCTGATGCGCCAGCAGAAGCAACAGGCCCCGGTCCCTCGCGCCCCACAGCGGCGGCATCAAACTGCTTATGAGTGCCGTCGCAGTAAGGAGGGCTGCCGGTATGTTTACAGACGCAGAGCCACGCCTCGCCACTGCTCTCGGCCCTGAATGCTTTGGGCGTCAGCCCGGTGCCTTCATGCGAACCATCGCAGAAGGGTTGCTTAGAAGAACGGCCGCAGGCACAGAAATGATACTCCTGCCCCTCAATCAGCTCGACTTTAGCGGGTTTATTATCCGCCACCAAAGGTTTTGCAGACATGACTCACTCCTGAGAGTCTAACGATGAGTAAAGCCTAGCAGCCATTTTATAAAAAGAGCTAAAAATGCCTTTGGAGTGGTCTTAAAGAAAGCGCTCAGATGGCATCGAAAATCAGCTTAACGCCGACGATCAGCAGCATAATCAGGATAATCCGGTAGAACAGCTGATCATCCAGTTTATTATGAATAACCAACCCTAAGCGGATGCCGATCCAGGCCACCGGCGCCAGCACCAGCCCCACCAGCAGATTGTCGGTATTGATCTGTCCCAGGGCGCCATAAGCGACCAGTTTGACCAGATTTACAATCGCCAGAAAGACCACCGCCGTGCCGAGAAACTCCGCCCGGGGCAGTTTCATGGGGATCAGATAGAAATTCATCGGCGGTCCGCCCGCATGGGCGATAAAACTGGTGAACCCCGCCAGGGTACTGGAGATATACCCCACCACCGGCGAACCGCCCCGGCCTAACTTTGAACCATTCAGCAGCCCCCAGAACGCAAATCCAACCGACAGAATCCCCAGCAAAAGGCGCAAGATATCATCATCCAGATAGCCAAACAGCAGATAGCCGATAAAGATACCCAGCACCGCCCCCGGCACCATAATCTTTAACAGGTCGGTTCGTTTACTGCGCCACCAGGCCCGGACGCTGAAGAAATCCATCAGAATCAACAACGGCAACATAATAGCCGCCGCCTGAACCGGACCAATATAGAGCGACATCAGTGGTACGCTGATCACGCCGACACCACCGGCAAAGCCTGACTTCGATATGCCGGTAAACAACACGCCAATGCCGGCTAACAGCCAGAATGCCCAACTGAACGACAGGATAAGATCCACTGAATTCCCTCCAGAAAAACAATATCTTACCCTGATAAACCAACAGGTAAAACTGATCGCCGTATTTACAGCCTGTCGCTGACAGGGTAAAACAGTAATGAACAGTTTCGACTTGCGAACCTCCATGATAAGAATAAAACGTGCTTCAGACCGGGGATATGCCCATTTCGGCTGGCTGGAATCCCGCCATGCCTTCTCTTTCGGCAGTTATTTCGACCCAGAGTGGATGGGCATTTCAGAACTGCGGGTCGCGAATGAAGATCTGTTGCACCCGGGTGCGGCCATTGATCCCAGCAAACACCAGGATATGGAGATCATCTCCGTTATTCTGGACGGTAAAAATCTGCATACGGATTCACTGGGAAGCCGAAAACTACTGCAAGGCCGCAGTTTGCAACTACTCAGCACCGGAACAGGCACGGAGTTCACCGAACAGAATGCCTCCCTGGAAAACAATCTGAGAATGCTGCAGTTCTGGATCATACCCGGGAAGACCGGCAGCCAGCCACGCTATCAGTCACGCCAACTCCTCAGTCGGGAGGGTGTACAACTGATTGTCTCACCCGATGGCCGGGATGATTCGCTGCAAATTGATCAGGATGTCGAGATGTATCAGTTCCGACTGCAGCACACCAGTTACGGTCTGCCGACTGCCGCTCATGGCTTTCTGTTCCTCTTCAGAGGGGAGCTGGAGGTCAATGGAAGCCTGCTACAAGCGGGAGACGCAATGCTGTTTGAAGATGAGCCGCTGATCTCACTGCGGGGTATCAGCAGAGCGGAAGGGTTTTATTTCACCCTCCCCTGAATCCGCCTGCCTGTTACCGTGTAATAAACTCTGAAAAAGTCTGCTCAGACTGTCAGATTAATAGATTACAGTGTTTAAAAAACACCCCTTTATAACAAAACGTTCCAAACAAACCCGCCTCAGAGTGCCCAAAACAGGGGGGTGTCATAAAAACTTTACCAACTTTATGTTGCATCGCACAAAAAATTCGCTATATTTAAATGGCACTTTGCTTTTTGAGCCACTAATTTTGGCTTACTTAGACCCGGCGCCCGCCGGGTCCTTTTTTTCCGCATCGCACAAAAAACAACCAGTTTATGACTCAATAATGTTATTTATACTGAACTCTTCTGCCAGAGACTGCAGTGAAGTGACGCTTTTATCCGGCTGAACATCCCAGAAATCAAACACAGCAGCCGGGCTGCGCTGAATCCACGCAGCATTCAGACCCGCATGCTTTGCACCGATGACATCCCAACTATTACTGGAGATCAGCCAGGTATTGCCAGACTGACTTCCGCAGCGTTTTAACAGGTGCAGGTAGACCGCCGGATCGGGTTTATAACGCTGAATTTCATCAACACTGATAACATCATCCAGTAACTCAAGCACTGCGGCATTTCCCAACAACGCTTTCACTTTATCGGCCGGGCCGTTTGAGAAAGCCACGCAGCAATGTCCCTGGGCACGCAGTGACTGAATTGCGGGGATAACATCAGCGTAGGCTTCCAGTTGCTGGTATTGAGCCATCAGAAACGCTTGTTGCTCAGCGGTCAGTACAAGGTCGGTTACTTTAAGGGCATATGCCAGTGCCTGCTGAGTACATACGTTAAATGGCTCGTAACGGCCCATCAGGCCACGCCGGAATGCATACTCAACCTGTTTTTCCCGCCACAGCTTCGACAATGAATCGGCTTTATCCCCCACCATCATCTGCAGATGCTGACTCATTTCAAGGGGGTCTACCAGTGTGCCATACACATCAAAAGCAAAAGTCTGACTACGCATATCGGATCTCCAGCCGGTGAGTCGATCCGGAAAACAGTTCTGAACCGGGCTCAAACAAGTCTATCGGATAACAATAGTATGGCTTGATAGCCAGAGCAACACAGCCACACAACTGGACATCCACGGACGGGTAAAAAAGTAAAAAACTGAGGCTTTAAACGGGACTGAATCAGACGATTGAACAACTGATTAAAAAAGAAAGCCCCGCGCTAGCGGGGCTACATGTGGCATGCGAAGTACTTTCTTCTGTATCTTGTTCATCCCAACTTATTGGGACTCTATATTCTCTGCCTTAGCAGAGTAATTTCATCATAGTACAGAATTGCCGTTTCGAACTTGAAAGTTTTTTATAGCATATCAGGCTTATTTGCAGTTTTTTCGCTTGATCCCGCCGGCAGGCAAGGCCGCCTGCGGGGTATCCGGCCACGGATCAACTCAGGCTTACGGCAGCAGTACCTCAGACAGCAGCCAATCGTTACTCAGTAGCTATACTTATATTTCCGACTCTCATCAATGTCAGATCAAAACACGCTACTGAATCAGGGTAAAACCACGGAGGTTTTCGCAATGAAACTCGCTATTCTATCCTGCGGTCCGACGTCCTACAGCACCATGAGGCTCAAAGAAGCAGCGCTTCAGCGGGGACATAACGTCAAGGTACTGAACACCCTTAAGTTTGCCATCGACCTTCAGAAAGGTGTGCCCAGTCTATTCTATCGACAAAAGGAATTGAGCACTTATGATGCCGCCCTACCCCGTATTGGCGCATCAATCACCTATTATGGCACCGCGGTGGTCAGGCAATTCCAGGAAATGGACGTATTTTGTGCCAATACTGCCCATGGTATTGCCAACTCAAGGGATAAGTTACGCAGCTTACAGATATTAAGCCGTCATCATATTGGTATCCCCCGTACAACCTTTGTCAGGGACAAAAAAGATGTCCTCCCTGCAATTGCACGCGTGGGCGGCGCACCGGTCATTATCAAGCTGATTGAAGGGACTCAGGGCATAGGTGTGTTACTGGCAGAATCCATAAAAGCCGCTGAATCTATTATTGAGCTGCTGCAGAGCCAAAAGCAAAATGTACTGATTCAGAAATTCGTCGCTGAAAGTAAGGGCAGGGATATACGCGCGTTTGTTGTAGGAGACCGGGTGGTTGCCGCCATGCGCCGGGTAGCCCAGGGGCAGGAGTTTCGCAGTAATGTTCACCGGGGCGGTGTCGCTGAAGCCGTTGAACTCAGCCCTGAATATGCAGAAACAGCGGTCCGTGCTGCTCAGATACTGGGATTACAAGTGGCCGGTGTCGATATGCTGGAGGGGAAAACTGGTCCGCAAATCATGGAAGTTAACTCGTCACCGGGTCTGGAGGGGATAGAAACCTGCACCGGATTAGATATTGCGGGGGCCGTCATCGAGTATATTGCCGCACAGGTAGACTTCCCTGAAATTGATGTAAGGCAACGCCTGACGGTTAGTAAAGGCTATGGTGTAAGTGAGATCTACCTTCCTGAAGGCTCTAAATTTGAGGGAATGACGATTGCCGAGACACAGCTTCGCGACCAGGATATCAATGTGCTGACGCTTTACCGTGACGCCAAAGTTATCCCCAACCCGAAAGAATCCCGCGTGCTGGAAGCCAACGATAAGCTGCTCTGTTTCGGTAAACTGGAATCCATGCGGGGTATGATCCCGGAAAAAACACGTCGAAGACGCCGGCCTAGCATTGCCGACCTGCCCCCGGAGATACCCACAGAGGCGTTATCAGATGATTCAGAAGACGCTGACGATCAATAATCAATACCGGGTTCTAGATTCATAGCTTGTGAATTGGCGCAGGGGCTATTCAGGTTTCTGCGCTTCAGCTTGCTTTGCCGCTGCACTTCCCGGATCAATAATACGCACATCGCGTTGAGGAAAGGGAATCTCAATACCATTGTTCTGTAGCGTTTCGAGAATAATCAATAGCAGATCGCCGCCGACCCGGTTTTTGCCATCATCGACGCCTTCCATCCAGAACTCAACAAACATATTGATGCCGGAATCACCGAAGCTATCGATTTCACAATCGGGCCTTTCTTCTATCGGATATGCTTCGCCACTCAACACCTGCGGATGGCTCGCGACGGCGTCTTTAATCAGCTCGACCATGCTTCTGACATTGGTGCTATAGGCCACTGAAAAGTCAACGCGATATCGCTGTTTGGTATTCTTGTGCGACCAGTTGGTGAAGCAGTTGGTGATAAACTTTTCATTAGGCACCACGATATCTTTACCATCGTAGGTTTCTAATGTGGTCGAACGCATATTCAGCTCAGTCACAAAGCCGGTTCGGCCATCGTCCAGCTCGATATAATCGCCAATCGATACGGACCGGTCGATAAGAATAATAACGCCCGATACAAAGTTTGACGCAATGGCTTGTAGTCCAAAGCCAAGCCCCACACCCACAGCACCACCGAAAACAGCCAGCGCGGTGAGGTTTATCCCCATTAGCTGCAGCAACAATAACAAGATCGCAAAAAATATCAGGATCTCAAACAGCTTGGCAAAAATTTCCCGGGTCTTGAAATCAAATGATTGCTGCTGGCGAATAATAGCCTGCCCTGTTGAGCTCGAAATGCGTCCCAGCCAGAATAGCAGCGAGCCAAAGATCAGGGTGCGTAAAATGCCGTAGGCCGACAGCTTGATACCACCCAGCTCAATCGATACCGATTCAAGCACGCTGGTAATATCATCAAGCACACCGATAGCATAAAAGAACACAATCGGCATACCAATCCAGCGAAACGCTTTAGCAGCAATCGTATTGGTAATCAGCAGATTAATAAACGAGTTGAAAAACAACAAAATGGCGATGGTCAGGGCGGTCTGCATGACCCAGCCATGTTCCAGCACGGACTGACTGAACTCCAGAGAGATTTTCAGTAAGGTAATGGCAAAAATCGGAAAGAGTAATTTACCGCTGCGGTATATCAGTCTTGAAATGGGCGAGTCCTGCAGTGACTCTGGTGGTTTATTCAGCAGCCCAACAAATCCGCGAATGCGTCCCGCAAAAACGTATGCCACGAAGTATATCGCGATAATAATACCGATCTGGCTATAGGTTTCTATATCAGTAAACGCGGCGATACTGCGTACAGTTACTTCATCAAGTATTTTTGAAATAGATTCAATATTCATAATACCTTCTGAACGGTAATTGAGTATTCAGTTTTCAAGCACCTTATCGTTGCACTTTGAGTCATCCGTATAATCAGGATATCTCAATTACGCAGAAACTCCATGACACAGAAACCCAATAACTCAGAAACCCGATAACTCAGAAGCTAAGTTATGTCGGACTATACTTATTTTGTTGGTATACAGCTAAGCATTTTTTTAGTACACATGACATATTCCACCAACACCGGTGAGCGGGAAAAATCCCTTAATCTATAGCACGGTGTTGAGTGGCAGGTTCCGGGATACAGATGCTACAGTTAATACTGTTCTGACCAGGAAGAGCGATTGGGATTTGTCATTGGAGAATTGTAAATGGCTGCAGCGGACATTCAGAACTCAGATTCAAGCAGTCAGTCGCCGCCTCAGGAACTGATTATTGACAGAATTCCAGACTTAAAAGATCTGCTGCCCGATGCCCTTCAACCTTACTGGGCGGCTATTGAACAATATCCGCTGATCGGCGCACTGCTGATTGTATTAGCCTCGTTCCTTGTGTCCTTCTTCTTCCGTGCAATACTCATCCGCAGTCTGCAAAATTTCAATGTTTCATCACTGAGCTTTGCCGAAGATAAAATTATCCGCCACCTGCGCAAACCATTATTTACCACCATCCTGTTTCTCGGTTTTACGCTCGCTGCACAGATCGCGAATATGGGTGTAATGACCGATATTCTGGTGAATGTATCGGTCTCGGTCATCGTCGCCAGCTGGATGCGGGCAGCGTTTCATCTAAGCACGACTATCCTGGAATCACTGGGCAACAGTCACGACAGGATCCCGGTTATCGAGCCTCAGACGGTCCCGATTCTCAATTTATCGGTCCGGTTGATTGTGATTTTATTAGGCAGTTATTGCCTGCTGATAATCTGGGGTATTAATCCACTCGGCTGGCTGGCCTCAGCCGGTATAGTCGGCATCGCCGTTGGTTTCGCCGCCAAGGATACACTGGCCAACCTATTCTCTGGGTTCTTCATTCTTGTCGATGCGCCCTATAAAGTTGGCGACTATGTCAATCTCGATAGCGGCGAACGGGGCCGGGTTACACACATTGGATTGCGCAGCACACGCTTGATGAGTCGTGATGATATTGAGATCACTTTACCCAATGCGGTCATCGCCAACGCTAAGATAGTCAATGAAAGCGGTGGGACTAACTCTAATATCCGGATAGCGATAGCAGTCAGCGTCGCCTACGGATCCGACGCCGATAAAGTCTGTGAGATATTACAATCAATCGGCAACGAACATGAGGGGTTTTGTGAAGAACCTGAGCCGCGTGTGCGTTTGCGGGCCTTCGGTGCTTCAGGTCTGGATTTTGAATTGTTGGGCTGGATACAAAAGCCTGAAGACCGGGGCAGAATCCGACATGAGCTGTTGCTTGATATATACAAGCAGTTTGCTGTTGCAGGTATTGAGATTCCCTATACCAAAACAGATGTCTACATTAAGGAGTTCCCTAAAGGCTGACCCCACGGCTTTACTCATTACGCTTCTTACGTTTAATCCCGTCGGAGGGCAAGGCCTCCTGCGGGTTATCCGGCCACTGATGTTTTGGATAACGCCCCTTCATATCCTTCTGAACCTCGCGATAGCTGTTGGCCCAGAAGCTGGCCAGATCCTGCGTTACCGCCAGAGGCCTGCGGGCCGGCGAGAGCAGGTGTATTTTCACCGCTACGCCATAACCGATAACCGGGGTATCCGTTGACCCCAGCATCTCCTGAAGCTTCACCGCAAGCACCGGCGGAAACTCACTGTAATCAATCGCTGCGCTGTGCCCTGAAGGCAGCTTCAGGCGGGTCGGCGCAAGCTTCTCTAACTCATTCGGCAGTGGCCATGGCAACAACCCCTGCAGTATTCCCGCCAGATCAAGGCGGGCAAAATGGTTGATATGATTTACCGGATCAAGCCAGGGCTGTAACCAGGTCTCCAGCGTGTCCAGCAGCGCCTGATCAGACAGATCCGGCCAGCCCGCCTTATCCGGCTGTGTTTGATGGAGAAACATGACCCTCTGACGCCAGCGCTGAATCTCCTTGTTCCAGGGAAGAATCTGTAACCCCTGCTTGCGAATCATCTGTATCAGCGCCAGGTTTTTCTCTGCCAGAGGAATCTCCTCCAGCTCCTGACGACTCAACACCAACACCCCAATCCGGCGCTGCAGCTCACAGCACATACGTTCCTGCCGGCGATCCCAGTCCACCACTTTATGCTGCTGCACCAGTCCTGACAGTTCACTCGCAAATAGCGTTTCCGGCAATGCCATCGCCAGAAACACCCGGTCGGCGCTCTGTCCCTGCATACCGCCGCAATTCGCCACCGCCAGCCAGCGCTGTTTTGCCAGCGGATCAGTCTCGGCCAGCCGCACCGCCCGGCCACCACTGAGCTGATAATCGCCGCCCCCCTCCCGGCGTTGTGAGGCGATCCGGTCCGGATAGGCCTGCGCGATCAGCATCGCACTCAGGGCTGATTCTGACAGAGCCACAGCACACTGACTAAGCTCACCCAGATGGCGGTTGCACAGCCGGTAAAACTGCTGACTGAGCTGACGAATACGCTGCAGAATCCCTTTCTGGCTGGCAGCGCAGACGATGTCCCCTTTAAGCCAGCTGAGACGACGCTCAAAATCAGCATCACCGCTGAGTGGATCCCGTTCACTCAGCAGTGCGGCAATATCGCAGGCCAGCTTGCCACAACCGCACTGCCAGCCCACCAGTAACAGGTGAGCAAGCCTTGGGTGCAATGGTAACTGCGCCATCTTCGCGCCCGCATCGGTCAGTTGCAGACCCGTCGCGGTGGTCTGCAATGCTCCCAGTCGCAGCAACAGATCCCGCCCCTGATTCAATGCCGCTTCCGGTGGCTGATTAAGCCAGCGAAGCTCGGCAGGGTCTTCCACTCCCCAGCGCGCCATCTGCAGCGCCAGCGAGGTCAGATCGGTAGCAAGAATTTCCGGCGTCGTATGAGCCGCCAGCTGTTCCTGCTGGCTCTCCGACCAGAGCCGGTAACAGCAGCCCGGCTCCATCCGTCCTGCCCGGCCCGCTCGCTGGATACTGGCGGCTCGCGACACTCTGCAGGTATGTAACCGGGTCATGCCACTGGCCGGATCAAGCCGGGCTTCACGACTCAGCCCTGCATCGATCACCACCCGGATCCCTTCAATGGTCAAACTGGTTTCAGCAATATTCGTGGCCAGCACCACCTTGCGCTGTCCCGCTGGCGCCGGCGCTATCGCCTGCTGCTGAGCCTGAATACTCAGATCCCCGTAAAGGGGTGCCAGCATAACGCTATCGGACACCTGTCCGCGCAGGGCATTCATTACACCGCGAATCTCTTTCTGTCCGGGCAGAAATACCAGCAGGCTTCCGGTTTCATCTTCCAGTGCCTGTTGTACCGCCCGTGCAACCTGCTGATCCAGGCGCTGATCACGCCCCGGCGCTCCCAGATAACGGATATCAACCGGAAACATCCGTCCTTTACTGCTGACCAGCGGGGCCTGAGGCAGCAACTGCTCTATCACCCGCTTATCCAGGGTGGCTGACATCAGCAGCAACTTCAGCGGCTGATCCTCACGGAACAGCTCGCGCCCCTGCAGTGCCAGCGCCAGACCAAAATCGGCGTCCAGACTTCGCTCATGAAACTCATCGAAAATCACCAGGCCATACGCTTCAAGACTGGGATCATCCTGCAACATGCGGGTCAGAATACCTTCGGTTACCACTTCGATGCGGGTATCCGCACTGACTTTTGAGTCCATCCGCACCCGGTAACCCACCGTTTTGCCGACTGGCTCTCCCAACTGCTCTGCCATCCACGTGGCAGCCATCCGGGCAGCCAGACGCCGTGGCTCAAGCATCAGGATCTTTTGTCCACTCAGTTCAGGATGCGACAGCAGTTCAAGCGGCACCAGAGTGGTTTTACCCGCGCCAGGCGGGGCCTCAAGCACCACATCGTCATATTGACTCAATGCAGCACGAAGCTGATCCAGGACGTCCGATACGGGAAGAGTGCTCATGGGCGAAGTTAATCCGGTGAAAAACAGAGAGCGTATTCTAACAGGCTGAAGCAGAATTACGGCCAAAAAACGGCATGTAACGATGGCCGGTTGCCGGCAGAAGTAAAAGTTACACCGTTGCGTCAATCGAATCAGCATTGACGAAGGTTATATCTGCAACATCGTTCAGCCCCCGACGTGACTCGCGAGCCCCTTAATGGTCATCATCTGACTCATTGCCCTGCTCATACTGCATGCCTGACACCAGCGCTCTCAGCCGTTCCAGGTTATCCTCAATTGAGTGCTGTTGAGTTTCGCTGGCGGCGGTAAAGCGCACATCATGCTGCACCAGATTATCAAACAGATCCAGGGTAAAACCGGCTGCATTACTCAGCCGCTGATCAGTGCGACTGATCTGATGCTGCAATTGCTCCCAGAACGGTTCAATACTACGCGGCGAAACGGCGGAAGCGTCTTCCGCCATCGACCGGATCTCTCGATACGTTTCAATAGCACGATACTCTACCGACTGCTTCATGGAGATATCCGCCTCTGCCAGCTGCGCTGAATCAAGCGCGAGATCTCCGGCCTGCTGCATCGCTGCCTGCAGATTGCCATTGAAGAAATTACTCGCCATTGAGGATAGGTCCTGCACAAGCGTCACGATCGCATCGATCTCTTCAATATCCAGATCGCCTGTAACGCCAAAGCCAAACTCGCTGCTTTGATCCTTGTCGATACGGTAATGCTGCTTTTCCGGCCCATTGCCACTACGCTGGGCAAAATCCGATTGATAGCGGGTCTCGCTGCGAAAGGTGATCTCAACCTGATCACCCTCCTTCGTTGTCACACTGATCGTAAAGCTATCGTTCAGGCTAAAGCGTTCAGATGACGAGTAAGACTGGAGGGCCGGTGCGGCAGAAGTCGAACGGCTCTGACCGGAGTCATCGGTTGCAGAACGATCCGGGGCAGCACTGTCCGGCAGACTATGACCCGGATGCCCGGTCTGCTGGCTGAGTCCGGGAGGAAACACAAAAGGAGATAAGCTGAAAAAGTTAAACATCACAGGCCCCGGTTTTAGTATTCACCTAACCTGTTATCGCCTGCCTGTGGCTTATCTCAAATGAAAAAAAATCATAATACAAACGTTTGAATATGAATCGGCCTCTATATCGCACCGAGGTTAAAAAAGTTCAACCTCTTCTGACCATGCTCGCTCCTCCTCATCCATGTACACCTGTTCCAGCAACTCTCCGGCCCAGGCTTCCTGCTTCGCCAAATGTTGCAGCATCGCCACCGAGATCACCTTAACCGGTGTCACAGAGCTCCACATTGAGTTGGCCAGAAAGCGCCAGTAGGTAGCATCGATCGTTTTTGGCCGATCCAGCTGCCCCTCACAGGTCTCACAGATCATAATACAGTGATCGTAATCAGGCTCGGCCTCAATGGGCGGCACTTCATAGACCACCAACTTAACCCCATGGTCTTCACACAGCTCGCATTTAGAACCGCAACGGCGCACCAGATCCTTGCCAAACTGTGACAAACCATGATGTCTTTCCTGATGTTTCGCATGGCCTTTTGACATAGGAGTATTCCTTGTAAATCAGATAAATATAACTGTGTATAACAATAGGCTTAAAGCAGAAAAAAGTTAAGCCATCAGATGATATATCTACCCATAGCAGCGTTGAAATGAGCGCTAGCGGCGATCACAAGCGATCCGACCAGCCCTACTGGCACAGAAGGAGGCAAACAAGGCACGGAAGGATATTCCCCGAATGAGGCATTCACTCTAAAGTCCCCCCCACTGTTGATAAATGAAAACACAGCCCACTTTAAACCTCTGCCGCCAGATTATTCATCAGGCGACACAGAGGGGCAACCGGGTTGCGTCATAGTCTTATCTTCTGAGCTGATTTTCTGGTTAATCCGTCACGACTGCGAAATGCCCGGATAGCATTTCATCAACCGTTATCTGACGTGGCAACCAGTAACAGGGCTGTTAGCAGCAACCATTTAATAATTCCCGGGTTCTTGAAATGGAGCTCTGAAAATGGAGTTCTGGGAATGGTGATCTGACAACCCAACGACAGTAAGCATCCACCTTCGTGAGATGGATATCTGTAGCAAAACAATAATTCTAACTTTCGTGCTCAGCACGTTGCTTTCCGGAGACACTTACACATGCAAGAATTTGTCGATTTTACAAACGGCATTATCTGGAGCCCCGCTCTGATCTATCTCTGCCTTGGGGCAGGTCTTTTCTACTCAATTCTGACCCGCTTTGTACAAGTACGAATGTTCCGTGAAATGTGGATTCTGCTTTTCTCGGGCAGAGCCTCTGAAAAAGGGATCTCATCCTTCCAGGCGCTGGCAGTTTCACTGTCCGGACGCGTAGGTACCGGTAATATTGCAGGCGTTGCCGCCGCGATCGGTTTTGGTGGTCCAGGGGCCGTTTTCTGGATGTGGGTCGTCGCCTTCCTCGGTGCCGCCACTGCATACACTGAATCCACCCTGGCACAGATCTACAAAGAGGAGCATGAGGGGCAATACCGCGGTGGCCCGGCCTTCTACTTTGAGAAAGCAATGGGGCAAAAATGGTTTGCCTGGATCTTTGCTATCGCCACCATTCTGGCGTGCGGCATCTGTCTGCCAGGCGTTCAGGCAAACAGTATCGGTAACGCCGTTGAAGCCACATTCGGTTCCGGCGCGATGATTGAAACCACCATGGGCACGCTGAGCTTCGCTAAGATTCTCACCGGTACTGTTGTGGTCCTGACTCTGGGCTTCATTATCTTTGGCGGTGTAAAACGTATCGCCAGCTTCACCCAGATCGTTGTGCCTTTCATGGCCCTGGCTTACATCATCATCGCCGGCGTTATCGTACTGCTCAACATCGATATGCTGCCCAGCGTTATCGGTATGATTTTCGAAGATGCCTTTACTCCGATGGCCGGCATGGGTGCAGCGATCGGCTGGGGTGTAAAACGGGGGGTTTACTCCAACGAAGCAGGTCAGGGAACAGGTCCGCATGCGGCAGCAGCGGCATCTGTTGAGCACCCTGCTCAGCAGGGTCTGGTACAGGCATTCTCGGTATACATCGATACGCTGTTCGTCTGTTCAGCTACCGCGTTTATGATCCTGATTACCGGTGCATATAATGTACATGGGGTTGGCGATACATTCCTGGTGCAGAATCTGGGAGCCGATATTGCGGCGAACGGCCCGCTGTTTACTCAACAGGCGATTGAAAAAGTGCTGCCTGGCCTTGGCAACCCATTTGTCGCCTTTGCACTGTTCTTTTTCTCCTTTACCACGATTCTGGCGTATTACTACATCGCCGAAACCAACATCGCCTATATCCAGCGTACAATCAAAATCCCGGGCATGATCGGTGCTCTTAAGCTGGTATTGATGGCGGCTACCTTCTACGGTGCGGTTAAAACTGCCAACCTGGCATGGGGGCTGGGTGATATCGGTGTTGGCCTGATGGCATGGCTGAACATTGCCGGTATTCTGATCATCTTCTTTATGTCTAAACCGGCTCTGAAAGCGCTCAGAGATTATGAAGCACAGCACAAGGCAGGCGTTGAAAACTATACCTTTAACCCGCTGAAACTGGGCATCAAAAATGCCACTTTCTGGGAAAAACGTTACAACAAACGTACTGCGGCACCGAAGAAAGAAACTGAAACTGAAACTGAAAAAGAAACTGAACTGGTTTAATACCGTTCTAACTCATCAGATTCAGCTAAGCTGATCAGAAAAGCCCGCCCTGGTAACACGGCGGGCTTTTTTATACCCGGACTACGGCAATCCTCTATCGAAACTCACATCGGAACCGCAAAGATTCAAAAACCACCAGACTAGGTTAAAATAGTTTTCTGGTAGGCCAAAGATTATTCAGAACAGCCCTTAACCCTGAGCCGTTAATAGTGTGATAAAAACTCAATGTCGATAACAACCCATATTAAGATTTCAGCGCTGGCACTTCTGTTGCTGCTCTTAAGCAACACGGCAACCGCAGCCTGTCAAACCAACTTCCTGGTGGGCTGGCTGAACTGGAAGCCTTACCAGAGATGGGAAAATGGCAAAGTCACCGGGATGGATATCGAACTTCTTGAAGCAATTATGCAGACCGCCGGCTGCAGCTATGAGCTTACAAAAGTCCCCTGGGAACGGACGATGCGCTATATTAAGTCCGGTGATCTGGACTTGGCGCTCGGTGCCTCAAAAACAGCAGAACGATCAGAATGGGCCTATTTCTCAGAACCTTACCGAAGGGAGATCATGGCTATTTTTGTACGCAGCAATGAGTATGAAAAGTGGAATGCGGCACAAAACTTTGAACAACTGGCCGACTTGCATCCACGTATTATGGCGTTACGCGGAGCCTACTACGGCAGCACCTGGAATCAGATAAAGGATCGCTTTTTTGTACACCAGCTTAATCAGTACAAGCAATTAATCAAAATGCTTGAAGTACAGCGTACCGACGTTGTATTAACCGATCTCTATAACGGTAAAGTGTTAGTCAAAGAACTCGGAATTGAAGAAGAAATAACAACTCTGGACTGGAATGCCAGCGATGATGAGATCCACATGATATTCAGTCAGGCAACCGTTAATCCAACCGATATCGAACTGATCAATGACGCTATTCGTAAACTGCGCGAAACCGGCAAACTGAATGAGATCATCAATCGCTACCACTAACCCCTCTTAGCGCAGCCTACTGCCGGCTTCATCAGCACACTTCTCTACTTCGCTCAAAAAACGGCACGAAAAGACATACAGCTGAACAACTGTATGTTATTCTCGCATTTAATAAAAAAAATCAGCCACATCCTTCCATGCCAATATTGTTTTCATGACGGTAACCACTGCATCAACCAAACTACTGGAACCGGTATTACAACTGGCCCAGCACTACAGACTGGATCAGACTGAGATTCTGCAGAGCGCCTCACTGACCCAGGAAGAATTCTCTATACCCGGGGCGCGCTTTCCGACTGCCGCGTATGGCCAGATACTACAGACCCTGGCACACGCCACTGACAACCCCCGCGTTGCACTGAACCTCGGCGAAGCCACCCAACCCCGAATGCTCGGGTCTATCGGTTTTCTGATGTCTACCGCAGCAACGCTGGGTAAAGCCTATCAGGCACTTATCGATTATCTGCCCCTGCTGCTTGAAGGGGCGATGATTCAGATGGAGCAGACCGCTGAGGGAACCCTGCTCACGTTTGAACTGAACGAGCCTGAGCTGCACTCCGTTGAATACCTCCTCGCCTGCCTGATCAACTGGCCCCGCTGGTTAACCGGCCATCAGATACCTGTACGTATGGTCCATCTGACGTTTTCGAAGCCGGAAAACCTGCTCCCCTACCAACAATTCTTTGCTGCTGAGGTGCAGTTTGAGGCCCCCAGAAACCAGCTGTTACTGGCCAGTGATTACCTGTCGCTAGGCTGTCTCGATGCCAATCCGGAGATGCATCAACTGCACCGGGAATTTGCCGACTCGCTGTTAAGTAAATCAGCTCAACAGAGCGCCCTGACGGCGCAAACCCGCAACCTGATCAGGCGTCAGCTGGCAGAGGGTAAAGGCTGTATCCGCCGGGAACAGATTGCGGAATCGGTCGGACTCAGCCTCAGGACTCTGCAACGTAAACTGGGTCACCTGGGGACTAACTTTCAGGATATTTATGACCAGACCCGCCGGGATGTCTGTCTGCAACTGATTCAGCGCGGCCAGTTAAGTTTTGGTGAAATAGCTTTCCAGTTAGGCTTTTCTAACCAGTCGGCATTTCAAAAAGCATTTAAACGCTGGATGGGCGTCGCCCCCAGCCAATACCGGCAACAGATTAAGCCCGTCGCATTTATTGACGCCTCATCTGGCGCCCGCCACCCGGACAGCCATAGCAGCTGGCTGCAGGAGAGTAGCAGCCGCCGGCGGATCAATGAAATTGAAAAGCGTATCGACAAACTCAACAACTTTACCCTTGAACTGTTGGAGTGGGCGGTTCTACTGGGTGAACAGTTCAACCTGACAGAACTGGGCGAGATCACCAACAACCCGGTCGCGCGCCTGGCAATACACCTCTGGCCCGCCGAGCAACTTGGACTGATCGATATCGGTCACAGTGCTAAGATCCGCGCAGCACATCATACCGCTGAAAGCTTATCCCATATGGCAGAACAAGAGGCTGCCGGTCAGCAGACCCTTTGCTGTTTTTGTCATACAGAGATCCGTAGCGCCATTTACCAGCGGCTCAGTGAAACCGAAAAATGCTCACTGCATCAGCATTGCGGCACGGTGATGCTAAAGCGTCTGCCGGCAACATATACACTGGATCAGATCACCCCGGTGCTGTTACACCTGAACCGGGCATTTCAGCACAGCGACACGCAGCAGCACAAACGGCTACGGCAACTCAACATTCACGCCGCCGGACTCGCTCAGCGAGCACAATGCTTTGGCAGTGCCAGTCGCTACCTGTCTAACGCCTACCGGCTGTTGAAACCTAACCAGGTTACCCAAAAGAATAAACTGCTGCTGCAGCGGGCTAAATTACACCTGTTAGCAGGAGAGGTTGACTCCGCCGACCAGTGTCTGCAGCAACTGCCCACGGGCAACATCGCGCCACTGGACAGCATTAACGCGGCGCTGATTACCGCCGAAATATGTTTGCACCGAAACCAGCAGGCGCTGGCGTTAAACCACCTGCTGGAACATCTGGCATTACTGATTGATTCAGCACTGCCCGAAACGGACAACCAACAGCTGTTACTCTTGTTAGCACTGCACGCAGAGATCAGCACACTGACAGATGAACAACAGATACCTCAGCTAGCACCACTAACGTCACCTGAAGCGTTGCTTCGGTTACAACTGTTGGAAAAAATCAGCCTGATCGCACGTCAACAGAGTAAGCCTCTGCTGGCCGCCTGCGCCATCGGACAGATGACAAAGCTCAGCCTGCAACAGGGCCGCACCCACCTGACCCCCTTTGCGTTTGTCAGTTATGCCTGGGTCGCCAGTTGGTTCTGTGGCGACTATCCGCTGGCACAGATATTCTCAGTTCAGGGAATGCAACTGGCAAACCAGTTTGGCGGGCTACTGTCGCAGGATACAGATGCGTCGCAGCGTGACACCGATCAGCAACCGGATATCGCCACTAACGCGGCACTGTTGCAGTGCAGTCAGGTGCAGCACTGGTTCACCCCCCTGCACAGCGCCAGAGAACAGATCCAACACGTCGCATCGCTGTCTGAAAAGCATGGCCAGTGGCTAATACAGAGCGAGAGCCGTCTGCTGCAACACCAACTGTCGCTGTTAACGACAACTGCGCTGGATGAGCAACTGTCGCTGTGTCGTCAGCATCACCAGGAGATGCTTGATCGGCAGCAATCCCATCAGGCAGCCCGCCTGCAGCAATCATCCCTGCTACTGATGGAACAGCTGCGTGGCGAAAAGCCCCTGCCAGAGCGGGTTGAATATCAGCATGGCTGGCAGGCTATCAGCTCGATCATGGCGGCCTTTCTGCTCAACCAACAACACCTCTGGCCTGAGTTATATAGCTGGGAAGCAGCGCTGGAAAATGAGCTGGCCGGGTATTTTTGTGTCACGGAAGCCCTGTTTTGTACTGCCATGATGCGACTCATTCTGGCACAGCCGCAACAGTTGCTGGTGCATCGCCGCCGTCTGGAAGTTGATCAGATTGAGTCCCGCTTCGAACTCTGGGCAAAGCACTGTCCGGAAAATTTTAAAACACAGCTTCTGCTGCTGCAGGCTGAAAAAGCCCGTCTGCTTAACCAGCCTGCCGCACCGCTGTATGAACAGGCCATTGTCAGTGCAGAACAGCACGGTTTCAGTCATCACCCGGCGCTCTGTTATGAACGCTATGGCGATTTTTTACAATCGCAGCAACAGCTTTGTCTGGCGCGCTTTTGCCTGCATAAAAGCCAAGATCTTTATACCCAGTGGGGGGCCAGCGCAAAAGCCCTGCAGTTTGACCAAGTACTGAGTTAATCGATTATCGCGGCCCTGATAACAAAAAGAAATAAACGACGGACACACTTTAGTTATGAAATTATCACACCCCGCCCGCTTTTTCTGGTACTCGGGCAACCTTTACTGGCAAAATAGCAGCTCTGAAAAAACACCGATGTGTAGCAGTTTATGAACCCATGGAAAGTGCTGGTCGTCGACGACGAAGAAGGTATTCACGGAATAACCCGGATGATTTTTCGCGGTTATGAATTTGAACAGCGGCCAATCGAACTGATCAGCGCCATGAGTGGTGCCGAGGCCAGAAAGCTACTCTCCGAGCACCCGGATATCGCGCTGGCACTGCTGGACGTGGTCATGGAAAACGATGACGAAGGGTTGCAACTGGTCGAATATATCCGTAACCAACTCAACAACCGGGATATCCGGGTCATTCTGCGCACCGGCCATCCGGGTTACGCCCCCGAATCCCAGGTGATTGTTAATTACGATATCAACGATTACCTGAGCAAGGCAGAACTGTCCGCTTCCCGTCTGTTAACCTCGGTAGTGGTTGCGCTGCGCTCGTTTCGTGACATAAAAAATGCCCGCTTGCAGGCCACCACTCCCAGTCTGACAGCAAGCCCTGATAACCAGCTACTGAAAGCGGTCACACAGCAGTTAAATCAACAGATCCAGCCGATCCTTAAACAGAGTCAAAGACTGCAACAGATGGACCTGAACCCGGTGGCGCAAGATCTTGCCACCAGCCTGCACGCCCAACATCAGCGATTGCAGAATAGCATCGGCATTCTGCACCTGGCTGACCAGACGGCGAAATCCGCACCGGTCAGACTGATTCCCCTGATGGACGAGATCCTCTACACCTTTCTTCCCCAGAGCCGTCGTGAAGGCTGGCTACTGGATTACCGGGTAGATGATGCACTGCCAGCCCAGATCAACACCGACCCGGTGCGGATCAGGCAGATACTGATCAGTGCAACTGAACTGGCCTTGCTGCAGGCCAACGGCGCGGACCTGAAACTGAGCATTGAACCCTCTACACAACCGGGCCAGCTTCGTCTCAGTGTGACCCTGACCGATGGCCAGCCGGTGTTCTCATCATCGCCCTGGGCTCAGCAGTTGCGTAATCACCTGCAACTCCTCTGCCAGCAACTGCAGGGGGAGTTAGCCGAGATGGATGAAAGCGGTGCCATTCACTGCCAGATTCCGCTGTTATAACGCGAGCCGGCAAAACGGATAATCACTCTGTCCGTTTTGCTGAAGGTTGATGCGTGAAGAGCCGTTTTACCACCGCGGACACAGACAGATAACGCAAAGGGCACCGAGAAAAAAGATTGCGCAAACACGTTTTCAGGGAAGAAATACCTACCCCTTTATTCATTGTCTATTGACTCCGGGGCGGCTCATCCAGGTTATGCCTTTCACAGTTTCCTGGTCATCAGTAACCATTCACCGCCGTGTAAACAACCGGGGTACGTCACGACAGGCAATGATGATACAGACTCATACCCGAGATATTCATATAAGCCTTTTGCCCGCGTGTTTTCGGATGCCACGATGAGACTCAGTTCAGAGACCCCTTCAGATACGGCTCTTTCTTCAGCTTCTTTGAGTAACATCCGTGCGATGCCCAACCCCTGATATCGCTCAAAGGTCGCTATTGCATTAATGTACCAGCTACCGGGTGCTTTCGATTCAAGAAGAATTAATGGCTTAACGATGTCCGGGTAGTCGTCAATATCGTCCGTAGAATAGATGTCGGGCTGTTTATAAGAGATGATCATACCCTGGACCTGAGCATCTTCCACACACACTCGTGCGTTTCTGTAGCTAAACCCGCCTTCCTCCCGTGAAGCACGCATTTCGCCATAATCCATTGGGTCCTGGCCCTCTTCAGCCATTGAGCTCCAGAGGTATTTTGGAATACCCTCGCCCGCCAGATTAATAAGATGGGCCAGATCAGAAGCATTCTCTTTTGTAGCGTTTTTAATTTCCATCTCTCTCATCCACTTACAATGCATAACGACGCATTCAGCGACTTGTCAGCCACAATGCTGTGTTAAATTGTAGCAGCATAGATGAAACCGGATATTAGAAAACCAAGGAATAAGAGCGCGTATATAAATCCTTGGTCAAAGAGCTTTGACCCCTTTAATTTCAGACGTATCTTCCGTCCGGTTGATTGGTTTGTTGGCTGTCAGTTTTCATAAGCAAAAGACTATGGTTCACTACGCACCAAACGTACTGCCAGTGGAAACCCTTTGGAGTGACCATCTATTGCTCCATCGATAAAATCAATGAAGTAAATTAGTGATGGTATTTCCTCAACGTTGGTATCACTCCAATAAGGCGCACCTTCTCCAAAATTTGTCACTGTTGGGAACACTCTGGAGTTAATCGTTGGATTGAAGCATTTCTGTTCAACAATACTATAGAGTTCTTCAATCGATGGAACACGCCAACCGCCACCGAGTTCCTGTGCTAATTGTTTTGCTTTATCTAATCCCAATAGCTTCACTTTCCCTATGCAACCAGTATCATTCGTCCAGGTGGTACCCACACTGCAACGGTTCCACGTCAGTTTCGTTTGTTGGTCATATGCTTCACCGCCGTTAAGAACGAAGCGTGAGGAAGGTGAGCTTTCGGTAATGTTCTCATCACAAGCTGCCCAAACGGCACTTGAGGTCAACCATGAAGCAAGCATCAAAAATGTGATAATTCTTTTCATATGGATAAATACCGCTGCAAATAACCGGCGCGCAACGAAGCGGAGCGTCCGCATAAAATTGCCTTGTTATATGAAATTTTTGAGTGATTCAAAGCCTTGAGCCACCTTGGTTGGAACAAACTCAATAATTTCATAGTTGGCTAAATCCGCTTCAAAAAATGGATCTTCCTGCAAGATAGTCATTAGTGACTCTTTGCTTTCTGCATGAGCAAGTATCACGCCACCCGTTCGTGGTACTTTGCGGCCTGAGGCGATAAAGTTTCCTTTTTCGTAATGTTTTTCTAGAAACGCAACATGTTCCTCTATGTACTTATCTACTTCGGATAAGTCGACCTTGTAAGATAACGATACTACGTACACTGAATTCCCCATCTCATATAACAGCTGGTTATAGTGCCCTTTGGCACTATAACCTTTGAAAGCACGATGACCAAAAATCACTATTATTTAAATAATCAGCAGGATAACAACGGGAAGAATAGATTTTCTACAGAATTATAGTGCCTGTAGAGGCTGCATCCCTGCCAGTAACATGTCCGAATCATAATTTCTACTTGTCATTAATTCAAAGGGTTCATTAAGCTCCTCACTGTTAATGCGTAAAAAGCCCCTTAATCGAGACGATTTGTTAAAGAACTATAATCTCTTTAAATATCAGCTTTTATAACCTTACGTTCTTCGGCAGTCAGTACCGTCGGCGTCACGACAGGGTCACCCGACTCATTAAATAGTTGAGAACGTCGATACTGACCGCTAATACGCATCGATAAAACCAGCCAGATGAATCGCATGATGGTACCGAAGAGCCCTTTCTGCACGGGCTTTGGTTCGCCAATGGCTGAATCAACATGCACTACCGCGACGTTGCTACCGAAGTCCTTCTCAATCATAGAAGGATCGAGGGATGCACGAATAAGCCCAATAAAAGCAACCTTTGGATTAGCCAGAGTGTTTCCAATCGGGGTTTTGCAACAGTCTGCATACCAGCGCAACAGCCCTTTCTCACTCAGCCGGACCGCAGCAAGATGCTCCTGACCCTGCGAAAAGACCACCCGGGGCTGAGCCAGCTGCACAATCTCCGTTCCGCCCTGAGCGTCCAGCACATCATCGGAGCAGCCCAAAAACTTCGTAAAGCCTCTGCAATCAGCACAGTAACAGACAACCCGACTGCAGGTTCCCGCCCCCTGAATATGGCCTTGCAGCGCCCCGCATTTACATTGAATTCTGTGCATCATTCCTTATTCTCCGTAATTGGGGCTTACCGTCAGTGGGTGTGTAACATATAAAGCCAACAGCATGGGCATGAAAGTTAAAGGGCTTTAACCCCTTTAATTTCTTGGGTGGCAACAATCTAATCCATAGCCGTTGCACCAACTGGCTGAGCGTCCTCAGTAAGCGAAGACCACCTTACTTCCTTTAACAGCACCTTATTTCGCTCAAGTTCTTTCAGCTTACTTGCAAATGCTTGATCCGTAATTTCTTGGCCATCAATAATTTTACCTACGTCAGAATTAATGATGGCTCCGACGATTAGCCCACCAATCGCACCGCCAGCAAGGCCAGCTCCTGCAGCTTGTCCATAACTTACTCCTCGTCCTGCTATTCCCTGAGTAACGAGGCCATTTAAGGCTCCACCAACGGCCCCAGCTCCTGCAAGAGTAACCACACTAATTTTTGAAGTTTCAGGATTCCGTGTAAATACAGTATTGGAACAATCATAATTTTGGGGGGGAACCACTGGAGGTACAGCAACTGAACTCAAGTAAGAATATGTTTTTACAGGCTCATTTTTATCATGAGGCACGTAGAAACCTCCATCCGCTGTACCGCCTTTTGTATATGCTCCTCTTTCTTTATTCCCAATCCAGATACCACCTGTCGGTGCCCGATAGAATGTCCCTTTCTCATCAACTTTTTCTGACCAATATGCTCCACGCTCCAATCTAGTGGTCCACGTATATTTTAATATGCCGTATTTTCCCGAAAAAGAGAGTGACTCATCGAGATAAACACATGTCAAATGCTGCGGTGCTGACAGCTTCGCTGGATCAACTGGTGGATTACCTGCGCACCCAGCAAGTGAAAATACTAATAAGCACGTAAGTACACAATGCAACGTACGAATTACAAGTTTAACCATTTCTATTCCCTTCAACTTCTCAAAGACATCCATTGTTTAATATTGCCGCCTAACAGGCTTAGTTGTTGTGCGCGTGCGCATATGCACGGAAATGAAATACGTGTAAAAAACGATTAACTAATTGAATAAAATACATTTTTGAAAAATTCCCTTTCATTTGGCTCCGTGTAAACGCGCATGCGCGTTATCCCCAAATCACTCTGCGTACTATCCCGTGATAGATCGGTATAACACCTTGATTTGCTGAGAACTGTGGTCAACTATCCGATGATAACGCGCAAGCGTCAAGATATTTTACCGACAAAGCGCGCAAGCAAAAGCTGATATCAAAAAACACAGTCTCTTCATGCTCCTTTATCATGTGAGTCTGTCACCTGATGACCGTTGTCTGTTAACGAAAAAAAGCCAAACCATCTCTGCATAGGCTTTTTTTGGAATAACTGCCGCGCTAAAAAGGCGGAAGGCTAGGCCTTAAAATAAAGACCCGGCCCTCCTGGTGCTTGTTTCGGGTGGGGCGGGACTGACCTTGATGCTAATCAGCCCCGTTCACACCAAAGGTTATTTAATTGTCAGACAACATATAGACCGTTGATTCCTGACGCTGGGTTTCGATCCACCGTTCTACGTCATCGCGACTGCGACCGAAGAAAACCACCCGGGAGACCGGTTTAAGTGTGCCATTACCGCAGAACTCATGGCGGTAAACCCACCAGCTGTCTGCGGCCATCTGTTTAATATTCAGTGCGCATTGCACCACCTTTACCCCAGGAAATGAGTTTAGTGTTTTCATAATTCTGTACGTTGTTAATCTCTTTCCGCCTGTCTCCAGGCCCGTTTTACCGAAGTTGCAGGGGACTCACATACGCCCCCTGCCCCTTCCGGTTAATCGTTACTGCGCCTGCGCCAGTTCCATGAGTTCACGGATCGCCACGGTAATGATAGCGAAGTCCTGATGCGCACTGCCACGTACCTCATGCAGCACAGACTGCCAGCGCTCTAACAACCGACTGTTTTTTTCCAGCCAGTGTTCGACCTGCTCACCACCGTCACGCCCGGCTTCAGAACCTGTGTCCTCCGGGAGGTCTGCGCTACCGTTGCTCAGAACACTGACGGTAATCGCCTGCTGATGACTGGTCAGATCTTCACGAAAACCATCCCGGGCCATCGACTCCCAGTGATTGCTTGCCGCCAGCTCTTTCACCTGCTGATCAAACCACTGCAACTGCAAACGCTCTCCCAGACCAAAATGGATCTGAGCCACCTGCTGTAGCGATCTGCCGGTCAGTTCCGCTGACTGAATAATGCTGAGCAACGCATACAGACTGTCAGCACCGGCAACGATTGACGCCAGTTCGTCCGGTACACCTGCCGTTGTCAGTTGATCATGTTTGTGCTGCCACAGGTTCAGCGGTTCACCGTTGAGTAATTGTGACAGTTGTCCACTGAGCGTCTCGACGCCATTGCGGAACTGCTGCACGGTTCCGGCAACGTCCAGAGGCCGCCGGTGACGCAGAAACCACTGGGTAGCACGGCGTATCAGACGGATCACATCAGCCATCATCTGTTGCTGAAGCGCGGAATCAACCTGGTTATCCAGTGATTCAATCTGCCGCCACAACTGATCAATGCTGAAGACATCCCGGGCAATCACAAAGGCCGCCGCGACATCACCAGAAGCGGAACCGCTGATCTGGCAGAGCCGGTCTGCAAAGGTGATCCCCATGCTGTTGATCATGCCGTTGGCGATCTGAGTCGCGATGATCTCGGAGCGCAAGCGATGCTGCGAAATCTCATCGGCAAACTCGTTCACCAGGCGCTGCGGAAACGCGGAAACCGCCTCATGACTCAGGTAAGCATCATCGGTGATCCAGGATTCACTGAGAGCTTCTTTCAGCTCAGCCTTCACATAGGAGATCAGCACCGACAGTTCCGGCCGGGTCAGCCCCTGCTGCGCCTGTTTACGTTCCTGAAGCAGCTCATCGTTCGGAATAAATTCCAGCTCCCGGTCCAGCTTACCGGAGGCCTCCAGACGGTGGATCAGGCGGATATATTCATCCATTGCCCGGCGAGCATGACTGTGGGCAATACTGATCGCCTGCGCCTGTTCATAGTTGTTTTGCAATACCAGATCTGAGACTTCATCGGTCATCTCCCGCAACAGGGCGTTACGCTGCTTAACGGTCATATCTCCGTTAGCCACTACCTCATTGAGCAGAATCTTGATGTTTACCTCATGGTCGGAACAATCGACGCCACCGGCATTATCGATAAAGTCGGTATTGGATTTACCGCCGTTGGCACAGAACTCTATCCGCCCCAGTTGAGTGAAACCGAGATTTCCGCCCTCGCCCAGCACCCGGCAACGCAGCTGATTACCATTGATACGCAGGCTGTCGTTGGCCTTGTCCCCCACCTCGGCATGGCTCTCTTGAGAGGCTTTCA
Source organism: Amphritea atlantica (assembly GCA_024397875.1). NCBI lineage: Bacteria > Pseudomonadati > Pseudomonadota > Gammaproteobacteria > Oceanospirillales > Oceanospirillaceae > Amphritea > Amphritea atlantica. The sequence goes on along the minus strand of CP073344.1, from coordinate 805,314 downwards.
CATAGGTACCGATACCGCCGTTCCAGATCAGGTCGACCGGCGCTTTCAGCAGCGCCGTCAGCAACTCATTGGGTGACAGCCGGGTCTCTTTAATATCAAAGCGGGCCTGCATCTGCGGGCTGATATCCAGCCACTTGGCGGCGCGGGAGAAAATACCACCACCGGCAGAGATCAGTTCCCGGTTATAGTCCTCCCAGCTGGAACGAGGCAGTTCAAACAACCGCTTACGCTCAACAAAACTGCTGGCCGCATCGGGCTCAGGATCGATGAAGATATGCAGGTGGTTGAATGCCGCACACAGCTGTATATGTTCAGACAGCAGCATGCCGTTACCAAACACATCGCCCGCCATATCGCCGATCGCAATTACGCTGAAATCTTCCGACTGGATATCTTTACCCAGTTCACGGAAGTGCAGTTTGACCGACTCCCAGGCGCCCCGTGCAGTGATTCCCATGCCTTTATGGTCATACCCCTGAGAACCGCCGGAGGCGAACGCATCTCCCAGCCAGAAGCCCCGCTCCTCGGCAATCGCATTGGCAATATCAGAGAATGTTGCGGTGCCTTTATCGGCGGCGACCACAAAATAGGGGTCGTCTTCGTCGTGACGCACCACATCCACAGGCGGCACGACCTCCCCGCCGACCAGATTGTCGGTAATATCCAGCAGCGCTGAGATAAAGATCTGATAGCTGGCGATCCCTTCCGCCTGAAACGCTTCACGGCCGCCGGTGGTGGGTAATTTCTTAGCCACAAAGCCGCCTTTGGCGCCCACTGGCACGATCACCGAGTTTTTCACCTGCTGCGCTTTCACCAGCCCCAGCACTTCGGTGCGGTAATCCTCCAGCCGGTCTGACCAGCGCAGTCCGCCACGGGCAACCTTGCCGCCGCGCAGATGCACCCCTTCCACCCGTGCCGAATAGACAAACACTTCAAACATCGGACGGGGCTGTGGAATAGCGGCAATCGCCCGGGGATTCAGCTTGAAAGCAAAATAGTCTTTCAGCTCGCCGGCAGCATCGCGCTGGAAATAGCTGGTACGTAAGGTCGCTTTGATCAGCTCGAGAAAGCGTCGCAGAATCTGATCTTCATTGAGGTTGTCCACTTTCTCGAGGGCATCGACAATACTGTTGCTGATACGCTCAGCCAGTGCCGCAGCCTTCTGACTCCCACGGCGTGCCGGTTCAAAACGCGCCCGGAACAGAGCCACCAGCAGTTTGGTGACATGAATATGCCGGGCCAGCGTTCCGGCAATATAGGATTGTGAAAAACCAAAACGGATCTGCTTGTTATAACGGGCATAGGCACGCAGCATGGCCACTTCACGCCAGCTCAGGTTGGCGCCGATAACCAGATGGTTAAACTCGTCATTTTCTGCACGGCCACCCCAGATATTGGCAAACGCATCATGGAAGACATCTTTAACCTCTTCCAGTACGACCGGCTCAGTGCCCTGACTGATCAGGGTAAAATCGTGCATCCAGAACTGCTGCCCGTCACTGCGATTCACCGCATAGGGGTGCTCGCCAATCACCCGCATGCCCAGGTTCTCGAGCACCGGAATCACATCGGACAAGACCAGCGGCTCGCCCGCATTAAACAGTTTGAAACGCAGGACGTTCTGACTCTGCTCCAACACCCGGTAGAAACTCATGGTCACCGGATTCGCTTCGTTCAGCGCTTCAATACGCTGAATATCGTACACCCCACTCAGCGCAGGGAAATGCTCACGGTAGGCACTGGTAAAGGCGTGACCATAGCTATGGTGCAACCGGTTACCCTGCTCTTCACCGCACAGATCGGTCAGCGCAGAATGCAGTTCATCCCGCCAGTCGCGTGATACGTGAACCACTTCAGCTTCCAGCTGCGACAGGTCCAGCGTGTCGGCGTTATCCGGGTCGATACGCAGCACAAACTGAACCCGGGCCAGAACGGACTCGCTGAAGGTGGTGGTAAACTCCGCTTCGCTGGCATTACAGGCCCTGACTAACAGATCCTGAACCTGAACCCGCAACGCGGTGGAAAAAATATCCCGCGGCACATAATAGAGGAAGGTTATAAACTGGTTACAGCGGTCTTTGCGGAACAGTAAGCGGACTTTACGCCGATCATGCAGACTGAAAATCCCCATCGCACTGTCCAGCAACTCCTGTTCACTGGAGAGAAACAGCTCATCCCGGGGCAGATCATTTATAATCTGCAGCAACTCTTTACCGTTGTGGCTGCGACGGTCAAAACCGACACGCTGCAGTACCGCTTCAGCTTTACTGCGCACCCCCGGTATCGCCAGCATCTGCTCAGAATACACCGACGAAGTATACAAACCATGAAAACGGCACTGACCCACCACATTGCCCTGATCATCAAAGCGTTTGATCACTACACAATCCATATACGCCGGCCGGTGTACCAGCGAGTAATGGTAATCTTTGACAAACATCAGCCGGGTTGGCTCTAACAGAAAATCCCGCTCATCTTGACGCAGGTCTTGCAGCTGACTGAAGCTACCCTGCCCCGCATTTTTATGCAGTTTCAGTGTCCCCAGCTCGCTGCCCTCAACCCGCTGTACCCGGTCATCACTGATAGTCAGCTCATCGTAACCGAGAAAGGTAAAGCGGTTATCCAGCATCCAGCTCAGGAACGCCTCTGCCTCAGCATCATCTGACTGTGTCGGCTGTTGCGCCAGCTCATCAAGCAACGCCTGTGCCTGCGCCTGCATCGGGGCGAAATCGGCCACCGCAATACGCACATTCTCTAACACCGACTGCAGCGAGTTCAGAATCGCTTTCAACTCTGTCGGATCGCTGGTGCGGTCGACTTCCAGATAGATCACCGATTCAGCCTGAGCAGCTTTATGATCCGGCTCAACAAAATCAACCAACTGGCCCTTATCGCGCTCAACATAGAGGATCGCATTATGAATGGTGTGAATCACCAGATTCCGGCGATTCAGCTCCATACGGACCGAGTCCACCAGAAACGGCATATCGCTCTGAACAATCTCGATCACCGTATGGTGTGAGCGCCAGCCAAACTTCTCCAGGTCCGGGTTATAGACCCTGACTTTTGGCTCGCTGCCGCTAAACTTCTGCAGAAACTGCCAGCATGACATCGTCGCACCATAGAGGTTTTCCAGCGAGCGCTCTCCCAGCCCGTCGGCGGTCGATGTCTGGTAATAATAACGTGAGAAGTTGACCACGGTACTGGCCATCTCTGCCGGGAGTCTTTCGATAACTAAGTCATTCAGAGGCGTGAGTAACACTGATTTATCAGATAAACGATCAGGCATGGTTGTTTTATTTTTTAACCTTTGTAGTTTTTACATGGGCTCAGACAGGCATCTGTCCAGAAGACAAAAATAGAATAGTTTAAGCAAGACAGGGCTCGGACCCTCTTTCATGCCAATAACACCTCCTTGTATGCCAAACCTTGCTAAACGGTATTAAAGCTCAGGGAGTTCAGGGTCCCGATGGCGAGTTCGTTGCGGTTAACCGATACCGACCCCGTCGTCGAAAATCAGCCGACTGCTCCCTGTGGTTTGCCGCGCCACAGGTAAGCAGTCGTCGGTAAAGTTCCCACAAACGGAGCACCCCTCTTGCATCACTGACTCATGGATCTTGGCAGATAGGTCACAATCTCAGGGAACAGATAGATCAACACCACCGCGAACATGATCAACAGAAAAAACGGCAGTGCAGCACGCGCCACATAGAGAATATTTTTGCCGGTTAACGCCTGGATCACAAACAGGTTGAACCCGACCGGAGGGGTGATCTGCGACATCTCCACCACCAGCACGATATAGATACCAAACCACAGCAGATCGATACCCGCCTGCTGCACCATCGGCAATACCACCGCAACCGTCAGCACCACCACGGAAATACCATCCAGGAAGCAGCCCAGCGCAACAAACAGCACCGTCAGACAGATCAGCAATATGCCTGGAGAGAGAGACATCTGTGCGATCCACTCAGCCAGCGCCCGGGGAATCCCCAGAAAGCCCATGGCCAGGGTCAGAAAGTGGGCTCCCGCCAGAATCAGGCCGATCATGCAGGAACTTTTAACGGCGCCTGTTAGGCTCTCACCAAAACTGTTTTTGTTCAGAGAGCCGGTTACCGCAGCCAGAAACAGCGCACCGACAACACCCAATGCAGCCGCTTCCGTCGGCGTGGTAAAACCACCGTAGATAGAACCCAGCACAAAACCGATCAGGCCCATAATTGGCAGCAATAATCGCAGCGCTTTTATCTTTGCTGCAAACGAGATGTGCTGTTTATCGTGTTGGGGTAACTCATCTTTGTTCAGTAACGCCCAGATCATGGTATATCCCATAAACAGGACCACCAGCAGCAACCCGGGTAAAGCACCGGCGATAAACAGACGGCCAATGGAGACCTCCGCCGCAACACCGTAGACGATCAGAATAATCGAAGGCGGAATCAACAACCCCAGCGTGCCCGATCCGGCCAGTGTGCCAACGGCCATCCGGTCGCTATAACCCTGTGCCTTGAGCTCCGGCAGCGTCATCCGGCCTATGGTCGCCGCAGTGGCCGCAGAAGACCCCGATACCGCCGCAAAAATACCACAGCTGAGCACATTAACATGCAGCAGCTTGCCCGGCAGCCCGCTCAGCCAGGGCGACAAACCTTTAAAAAGGTCTTCCGAAAGCCGGGTTCGAAACAGTATCTCCCCCATCCAGATAAACAGCGGCAGCGCGGTCAGCGACCAGGAAGTACTGGCACCCCAGGTTGAGGTCGCAAACAGTAAACCGATCTGATCATTACCGGACAGAAACAACCCCAGCACCCCGACGCCAAACAGTGTCAGAGACACCCAGAAGCCCAGCGCCAGCGCCAGCAGCATAAACACGGCTAACGAAACACCTATAATCGTGATATCCATCAGATTTCCTCCAGATGAAGCTCACCTTCATGGGTCTTGTATGAGGGGCTCCTGCGTCTTAACAGAACGATAAGATCATCCAGAATGGCGATGTTCAACATCACAATACCCATAGCGACTGGCACCTGAGGCATCCAGATCGGTATAGACACATAGCCCGAAGAGACCTCTTCAAAAATGTATGACTCCCACACCATATGGATCGAGTAGAACGACATAAAACTCACCAGTAACAGAGCCAGAATAAGCACCAGCAACTCCTGCAAATAGCGTGCGCCTTTGCCCCACTGCTGAATCACCAGCGTCACCCGTATATGTCCGCCTTCCCGAAAGGTATAAGCCAGTCCGAAAAACGTTGCGGCAGCCAGTGAATAACCGGAAAAATCTTCCGCTGAAGGCACAATAAATCCAAATATCCGACCCACAATTTGCGCCACGATAATCAGCGTAATCAGGACGATACAGAACCCCGAGAGGTAGCCGGATGCCAGATACAACTTATTGAGTAGAGAACGCATGGTGGTCCCCCCTTGTCTGAAGGCCCCGCCAGAGTAGCGGGACCTGTTAGGCTTAAAGATTACTATAGTAAGTGGACAGAATAGTCTCGACTTCAGGGGCTTCGGCTTTCCACTCATCGACCATGGTGGCACCGATCTTATTCAGTTCCTCCATCAGCTCAGGTGAGGGCTCGGAAACGACGATACCGTTCTCCGCCAGCGTCATCGTATCTTCCGCAGCTTTACCCCGAACGCCCGCCCAGCCTTTGGCCTCGGCACTGGCTGCAGCATCAAGAATAACCTGTTGAGTTTTCTTATCCAGACGCTTGAAAGAACGCTTATTCACAACCACCACGTTCTTGGGAATCCAGGCACGGACATCGGTATAGTTGCTGACGTAGTCCCAGGCCTGGCCATTGACACCGGTGGAGGGCGAAGTGATCATCGCATCGATAATACCGGTGCTGAACGCCTGCGGAATCTCGGGCACCTGCACGGTCGTTGGCGAGGTGTTCATCAGATCCGCCAGTCGTGAAGTAGAAGGGCTGTAGGCGCGCATCTTCTGTCCCTCAAGATCGGCCAGACGGTTAACCGGCGCCTTCGTATACAGGCTCTGAGCGGGCCATGCCACCGTATAGAGAAGCATCATCCCCTCTTTGTTAAGCTGTTTCTCGACCTCAGGCTTAGCCGCTTCCCAGAGTTTTTCTGCACTGTCATAAGTTGTGGCAAGGAAGGGAATGTTATCGTGCTTAAACACCGGATGGGTATTACCCATGATACCGATAAACACTTCGCCCAGCTGAACCTGGCCGGTTTTTACTGCACGGGGAATCTCAGGATGCTTAATCAGTGAAGCACCGGAATGCACCACAATATCCAACTCTCCGGCGGTGTTGTTTTTAATCTCTTCAGCAAACTCGTAAGCGATCTGGGTTGGCAGGTTAGCATCACCATAAGGGGTGGGCATATGCCACTGAGTCCCTGCCGAAGCATTAGCTGCAGACCCCAGTGTAACGACAGACGCAAACAGGATTGCAGCGCGTTTGAGTGAAAATCTCATTATTATTCTCCTAATAGAGGTTTATAGTGATCGCAATGGCGTTCGCTCTCATTAACTCCTGTTAACTATAGCAACGCCCGTACCAAACCCCTGAAAATATAATAAAACCTTCTAATACAAACAGTTACAAAACGCCCGAAAAACAAGAAAGCCGTCAACGGGTTAACTTTGACTCACACAGAATTAACTCTATGGGTCACTTTTAACTCACTCCTGCGTAAAGTCACTTCGCTCAATGCCGTACTTCTTCATCCGCAGATAGAGCTTTTTACGGGGAATACCCAGCTTTTCAGCGGTCAGTTCCGCCACGCCTTTGTTTGCCTTTAATGCGGCAATAATCACCCCCCGCTCATAACTGGAAACCAGATCATCCAGATTGCTATTGGGGTCTGCAGGCGCGACTGCAAGACTCGTGTCTAAAGGCAGTCCCAGCACCCATCGCTCAGCGACATTACGCAACTCCCGCACATTTCCTGGCCAGGATTGAGCGCAAAGCTCTCTTAACAGCGTTTCAGGCACCGCACGACTTTCACGACCAAAACGCTGATTTGCCAGATCGGCAAAATGACTGAACAAAACCGGAATATCCTCCTTCCGCTGATCCAGACAGGGGATATCAATACTGGCAACATTCAGCCGATAATACAGGTCTTCCCGAAATGAACCTGCGTCAGACGCTTCACGCAGATCAACTTTTGACGCCGCCACTACCCGGATATCGATGCTGATGTCAGCGTTGCCACCCAGCCGTTGCAACACCCGCTCCTGCAACACCCTGAGCAACCTCACCTGCAAAGAGGCCGGCATGCTCTCTATCTCATCCAGAAACAGCGTGCCGCCACTGGCATACTCTATCTTGCCAATGCGCTTACTGTTGGCCCCGGTAAAAGCACCCGCCTCATGGCCAAACAGCTCACTTTCAATCAGGGACTCCGTCAGGGCACCACAGTTAAGCGCCACGAACGGTTTTTTCGCCCGGGGGCTAAAGTCATGCAGACACCTCGCAACAACCTCCTTACCGGTACCGGTTGCGCCATTGATGATCAGATCAACATCAATCTGCGCCAACTGCAGCACCGTTTCCCTGAGCCGCACGATCCCTGGAGTCTGTCCAACCAGACGATTATGAATTTCATGTTGTCCCTCAACCGTCTGACGTAAACAGCGATTTTCCAAAACCAACTGGCGTTTTTTCCAGGCCCGTTGAACGGTATTCAGATGGTGTTGAGGGTCATCATTCTTTTCCAGAAAATCGTAGGCACCCAGCCGTATAGCCTGAACTGCGATCGAAATATCGGAATGACCACTGAACATAATCACCGGAATTTCTGCATCGATCTCGAGTATTTTCTGCAGCACCTCAAGACCATCCATGCGATCCATTCGCACATCGCAGATAACCACGCCCTGCCAGCCCATAGAGCACTCAGCAATCGCCGTTAAAGGATTTTCAAACCCCACCGCTTCATAGCCTTCCAGCTGCAGAGTCTGAATCATCGATTCGCGGACAATCTCCTCATCATCTATAACGATGACCTGGCCATCACAGGTCGATGAGCTCATGCCTTGCTTCCCCGAAATTCTGGTAGCTGAATACAAAATGACGCTCCTTTTTCCGCCTCGAGATCCACGCTTAATTTGCCTCCAAAGCTATTAATAATGTTATACGAGATCGATAAACCCAGTCCGAGACTCTGGCCACGCCGCTTGGTGGTGAAAAAGGGTTCGAATATCTGCTCACGCAACTCGCTGCTGATTCCCGGACCATTATCCTTTACATAAATATTTAACCAGTCCTGGTGATGTCGACACTCAATACTGATCTTTTTATCAGCGTTATCTTTTATCGCATCCAGGGCATTGGTCAGCAGATTAAGCACCACTTGCTCAAGCTGCACCGGATCGGCATTAACCTGGTTCTGTTGCTGATCATAAACAACATCGATTGAGGTCAGCTTTCTGACTTCATCCCCCTCAAGCATCAGTAACACATTATCCACAACCTGCCGGATTTCAACGGCGATCAGATTATCTTTTTGCGGCCGGGCTAAGGATTTAAGGCGGGTAATAATGATCGTGGCACGTTTCTTAAGATTAGAGATCTGATTGAGGTTTTTTTCTACCTCCTCTAACCTGCCCGCCTGCAGAAATCTCAGGCCATTATGCGAGTAGTGGCCGATGGCAGACAGCGGCTGATTGATCTCATGAGCAATACCCGCTGACAGCTGCCCCAGGGCTGCCAGTTTACCGGCCTGCACCAACTCCTCCTGCAAGGTAGACAACTGATCACGGAAACTCACCAGCGAGCGGGCCATCGTGCCTATCTCATCCCCGCCTTTAACCAGCACCGGCTCATCCAGATTGCCATTGGCAATGGCGCGCATACTGGCATCCAGACGGGTAATTCTTGCGACCATATTACGACCGACATACAACCAGACTGTCAGAATGGAGAACAGTAAACTCATGGCAACCATCAACACCATCCAGACACGACCCTTTTGAATCGTCTCGCGGATATTATCGGCTGAATTAAGTGCGGCATCTTCGGTATTAGTGGTCTGAACCGCGATCAACTGGTTTAAATTATCCAGCTCCTCACTAATCTTAGAAAGCAGTTGCTCTCCGGCCTGCAGCGTCAGACGTTCCTGACTCCGTACAGAGAAGATATTGCCCTCTCCCCGGGTCAGTGACACGATACCCGTCACAGTTTCTTTCAGGTTTTGCAGGTCATAGAGATCGTTAACCTGCTGCAGGTCTTCATTAATACGCAGAATAATCAGGTCAGAATGAAGCTGAGTCGCAATCAGTGAATTGAGGTCAGGCAGGTGCCCTGCCCGATCGACTAAATTGGTTAGCAGGTTTACATCCGCTTCAATGCGATACAAACGTTGCAGATCAGCATTGATCTCACTGACGGAGTCTTTACCGAAATAGTTAGACACCGCCCAGGCGTCGGGATACCCCTGATTGATGCGACTAAAAAGATGAAGCTGGGCACGCTCGGTAACGGATCTGATCTCTGTCAGAAAGCTCGAGCCTGCCCACCTGAGGCGCTGATTTTCAGTTTTTTTCTGGCGCTGAATAGCAAACATCTGAAGCACATTGCTATCCAGTTCAGCCAGCGTCGACTTTAACGCTTTAATCTGTCCAAGGAGTTGTTCCTGCCCCTGATGATCCGGCGTAACAGCAGAGATTTGTGGTAGCAGGCCGGTCATAGCGTTTATGTTTGCATTTAATCCGGTCAGAATTCGCTGACGACTGTCCTCATCTTTGGCCGCCATCAGCGTCGGCGCCATCAGCGTTATCTTAGTTCCACCCTCTTTCAGATCGGCGATCAGACCCAGCGTCTGGATATTTCCCTCCACCAGCCGGTTCAACTCATCACCCAGACGGTTATACGATATCCAGCTGATAAGCGTTGCCAGCAGGGTAAGTGCACTCAGAACGCCAAACGCTAAGAAAAAACGTCCACGAATCCCCAGCTTATAACCTCTTTTCATAAATAGGACGCCATGCTATACCGATACTGAATGATAGCTATTTCAGAGCTCAAATAATAATTTTCCAGATATGCACTTTACCCGGTCTCACCCGTATCTGATATCAACCGGTTATAGTCAACCGCTATAATAATACGCTACTCTCGACAGCTGGCTGAAACTTTAACCCATGTAAGTAATAAACCGGTACTTATGAAAACCATACAACGTTACACAGTGGCAATGATACTGGCTCTGCTAGGCTCGGGTATAAGCAACTGCGTGATTGCAAACGATACGATCATCATTAAGGCCGTCGGCACCTGGGGATATTTCGCTAACTACCCAACCCATGAGGAGCCCTTCTGGAATCACCATATCGCCGAAGTATCCGGTGGCAGTATCGTCGGTGAAATAAAACCACAGGATGAACTCGACCTGAGGGGCTATGAGATCATGCATCTGCTTAAAAATGGCGTGTTTGATTTTGCCTTTGGTCTCCCCGGCTATGCGATGCAGGAAAACGAAATTTTCGAAGGCGCCGACCTCTCTTCACTGGTGCAGAATATAGCTGTACAGAAAAGAGTCGCTGATGCCTATTTTCCAACCCTGTCGCGGGCGTTTGCAGAAAAATACAATGCCCGGCTAATGATGCTCTATCCCTTCCCGAGTCAGATGATCTGGTGCAAACAACCGGTCAACAGTATTGCAGACCTGAAAGGAAAACGGATCCGGGTATTCTTAAGAACCCTGGGAGATTTCGTCGAGGGTGTCGGCGGCATTGCGGTCAACGTCGCCTATCACGATGTCCCTGATGCGCTGGCGAACAATCGGGTTGACTGTGTTATCACCGGAACCATGTCGGCCTACACGGTCGGGCTGCACAAACTCACGCCCTATGGCTTTACACTACGGGTTGGCTGGGGACTGGCATTCGGGGCCATGAACCTGACTAAGTGGAACCGCCTGAACGAGTCACAAAAAGAACTGCTGAACAGAGAGATAGCAACTCTCACAGAAAACATGTGGCAGCAAACCGCAACTGAAGATGAAATCGCACTGGCCTGTTTGTCTGGCGGCTCCTGTGCTATTGGCGAAGCCGGTAATATGACCCTGGTTAACCCCTCTGAAGCTGATCTGAAAATACGTGATAAAGTGGCTAAAGAGGTTATTCTGCCCCGCTGGACTGAGCGCTGTGGCCCTGAATGCACGGCCAACTGGAACCGAACCGTCGGTAAAGTGCTCGGTCTCAGGGCAGAGGCAACCCCCCAGTGAGTTCCTTCAAAAAGATGCACCTGTTTCAACGCTTTAATGAACTCTGCAGCCGGAAACCCTTAGGGGTCAGGCTACTAACCGCTATCCTGCTCTACAGTTCGGCCATCACCCTGATCGCCACCGGCACCCAGCTCTGGCTCGATTATCGTTATGAACGCTCGGCGATCAATGAACGTTTGCAACAGATTGAAGCCAGTTCACTAAACAGCCTTGCCAACAGTCTGTGGGAGATCAGCCCAACCCAGATACAGGTGCAGCTGGACGGTTTACTCCAACTGCCGGATATTCGCTATCTGGAGATCCGCTCCCAGTTTGGCAATATCTATACTGCTGGGAACAAGCCTCGTGTGGGCGCGACGGTTGAACGTCATTTCGAGCTGGACTACAGCGACACAACCAATAAAGCGGTTAAAGTAGGCGATCTGACCCTGATCGTCAGCCTGGAAGAGGTCTATCGTCGTCTGGCAGATAAGGTGCTGGTGATTCTCGCCTCTCAGGGGATCAAAACCTTTCTCGTTTCCATCTTTATCCTCACCCTGTTCAATCAACTGGTAACCCGACACCTCAGCACCATGGCTGCGTATGCCCGGCGACTCAGGCTCGACCAACTGGACACCCCACTCATCCTGAAACGCAAGCCCAGAGAAAAGGAGGATGAGCTCAGCCAGGTTGTCACCTCAATGAATCATATGCGGCAGTCGATGCTGACCGATATTGGCAAACGGAAAGAGGCCGAACGTTCACTGGCCCGGTTAAACGCTGAACTGGAACAGCGGGTTTCTGAGCGCACACAAGCATTGGAACAGAGTAACGAAGAGTTGCGCGCCACACTGGAGAAACTACAGGAAACTCAGCAACAGCTGGTTGAATCGAAAAAACTCGCCGCGCTGGGGGGATTAGTTGCCGGCGTCGCCCATGAGATAAATACACCGATCGGGATCGGCTATACAGCGGCCTCATTTCTGGCCGATCAGGCTGAACTCTACCAGCAACAACACCCCGACAACTCACTGGCCGGGACTGCGGTTGAAAGCAGTCAACTGATCTGTGAGAACCTTGAACGGGCAGCGCAACTGATCAGTGCCTTTAAACTGGTCTCGGTAGATCAGGCGAGTGAGCAGCGCAGACGCTTCGACCTGATCCAGTATATTGACGAGATACAGCGTTCACTAAAACCCAAGCTGAAACAGTCCAACCCCGACATAACAGTGCATGGGCCTGAACAGTTGATGCTGGACAGCTACCCGGGTGGGTTTTATCAGATTTTTACCAATCTGATCCTCAACTCATTACTGCATGGTTTTGATAACCAGCCCGGCGGCAAAATTACCATTGAGATAAAATCCTATGGCAACCGGATGCTTATAGACTACCGGGACAACGGTGTGGGTATCGCCGACGGCTGGCTCAAAAAACTGTTTGAACCCTTCATGACCACCCGGCGAAACCAGGGCTGCAGCGGGCTTGGCATGCATATTGTTTATAATCTGGTCAGTCAGTTGCTGCAGGGCCAGATAGTGTGTCTGCCAAGCGAGCATGGCGCACACTTTCAAATCGATCTGCCGCTAACACCCGAGCTGACATCAGTTGATTAGCCAGGACTCGATTAGCAAGAGGCATGACCGCTAGAAAAGGTTTCTATATTTATCCCAAATTAGCCGCTGTAAAAATCACATTGATAGAAATATACAGTCTGAGGGATAAAAAAAAGCCAGTGAACAAGTCACTGGCAAAATGTCGCCGCAATAAAACTTAATAACAAAGAAGGAGAAGATCAGACCCTCGAACACGGAAGCGTAACAAGGGTCGTGTTAATTACCGGTTGGTCTTAATATTGGTCCAGGCCCGGTTGAGGATACGGTCATACTTCTGACTATGGGCTCTCAAGGCAAACAGTGTTTCTTTCACCTCATCGGATGGGTAGATACCCGGATTATTAAAGATTTCCGCTTCGACATACTCATTCGCACCGAGGTTTGGCACCGCATACTTCACCATATTAGAGATTGATGAGCCGATCTTAGGCTCCAGGATAAAGTTGATGAACTCGTGGGCCCCATCAGGGTTAGGTGCATCAGCCGGAATCGCCATCACATCAAACCAGATCAGTGAGCCAATGTTAGGAACCGAGTAAGCGATTTCGCGTTCAGGATCGATTGTCTTCGCGATCGCATTGCCCGCCAGGATGATGCCGTTGAAACCCAGCGCCACACAGATATCGCCATTGGCCAGGTCATCGCGGTATGAGCCATTGTGGAAATACTTATAATTCCCTCTGGCAGCCCTGACCATCATCTCAGCTTTTTTCAGATCGCCTTTGTCTTCAGAATTAGGATCCAGGCCAAGATAATGCAACGCCATCGACATCGCTTCAGCTGGCGAATCAAGCAACGCAATACCACAGTCTTTCAGTTTTGCAGAAACCTCAGGGTCGAATACCATATCAAAGGTATTCTCAGGAATTTCACCTAAACGTTCCTTAATCATTTTCACGTTGTAACCCACACCGATACTGCCCCAGGCATAGGGAACACTGTATTGATTACCCGGATCGTACGTTTCAACTTTCTTTAAAATAACCGGATCAAGCTTGTTATAGTTGGGTATTTTTGATTTATCAATTTTCTGATAGATCCCGGTTTTTACATGGCGTTCCATAAAGTTTGCGGCAGGCACCACAAGGTCATACCGGGAACCACCAGACAGCAGTTTAGTTTCAAGTATTTCATTACTTTCATAAACATCATAATTGAGTTCTGTTTTCGATGTATCTCTGAAAACCTGCAGAGAATCATCCGGAATATAACCAAACCAGTTATAAACATTCACCTGAGCTGCACTGACTGAACATGAAGCAGTCAGCAGGCATAGTGAGAGAATCTTTTTATTTATTCGCATAACACCCTCTGAAACTTATAATATGTTTTATCATTTAAGAGTTATTAAAACTCAACAAATCTATCAGCAGCTATTGTATGAAGGGGATTATACAACAGCCCTGATAAAACTATCGTATTAGAATGATTTAGAGACGGAGAATACCACGGCATCCTGATTCGCCATGTGACCACTATCAACCGCATAGGTACTGGAGATATCCGTGTTCACATAGGCCAGCTTCAGATCAAGACCACTGAAGCTCTTGGTTACACCAACCGAATAATCCATATATTTATCCAGCATCAGCGTGGTCGGATCGTCAAACACCTCACCAAACGAGGAGCCTACGTGCAGCTCTAACCCCACACCCTCAGCAATATCTGTCTGATAGTTCAGATAGAGATACTGATACGCCTTACCTGAGTTAATGTAGTCAGGTGCATGCTCATAACCTAAGCGGAAACCATTGTAATTAAGCCCCAGCTTCAACTCAGCAAAATCCTGATCAACCTCATCACCCGGATACTGATAGTAAAAGAGGATTGCATCATAGGATATATCGTCGTTGATCGCACCGGCATAACCCGCCAGCAGATCGAGCTCAACCGTTGCGCCATCATCAAAAGGGTGTCCGGTCGGGAAAAAATCTACGTTACTGGCCCAAACGCTGGCGAACAAGCCACTCTGGTTATACCAGTCAATACCACCCTGAATGGCGAGCGACTCATTGGTCATAGAGACACCACGGTTACGCCATTCACTCAATACTGAAACATTGGCCCCCAGATCTGCCTGAGCCAGACCAGACACCGACAAAAGACTTAAGCCGATAGCTGCAATTGATTTAATATTCTTCATGTCACCCTCACGTTTACTTTTTTTAGTATGCAACCATCATTTCAGAGATTCTTTTGAGCCGGTATACCCCTATTTCATTAGTTGTAAAAACAGTGTCATCTAAACCGCCAATTTATTTATAACAACCCGCCATCCTCTATACCTAACGTGGTATTCCTGCTGAACTTAAATACGGTAATGTGACCGATATATGAGATATATTTTCAAATAAAAATTAAAAACATAATAAATAGTCAGAGGTTAATTACCTGACAGCCACAGCGATACCTTTTGTCCACACTTTAAGAAATGGATATGTTTAATGTCATACATAGCAGACAAGATAATTATCAACGGCAACATCCATACAATGGATGATAAAAATGAGAAAGCAGAAGCGCTGGCAATATATGGTGATAAAATCATCGCAGTAGGCAGCAATACTGAAATTAAAGCGCTGACTGACAATAATACGCAGATGGTCGATGCTCAGGGTCAGCTGGTGCTACCCGGTTTTCAGGATACTCATATACATTTTCAGGCCACCAGCGCCGATTTTTTCCATTATGTCTCGCTACATGAGATGAAAACAATGGATGATCTGCTTAATGAGATTGAGCGTTTTGCCAGAGAGAACCCCCACAAAGAGTGGATTAAGGGGATCGGTTTTAACCCCTCTATATTTAACGAGAACAATCTCACCAAAGAGCGACTGGATGCGGTGACCGGTGGACGTCCTGCACTGATTTTCTCGTTTGATTACCACAGCGGCTGGGCGAACAGCGAAGCGTTCCGCATTGCTGATGTCACCGTCGCAACCCCTGAACCTGCCAGTGGCAGCTATGCCCGCTGTACCGATGGTTCACCTAAGGGTTATATCTATGAAGATGCCATCTGGGCCATGAACCGGTTCTCTCCAGCGTTCAGTGACGAGGATTATTTCGAGGCGATGCAGCACTACTGCAAGGTATTCAACCAGCACGGTATTACCGGCGTTCTGGATGCCGTTGCCCCACGCAAAACAATGGAAAACTACCAAACTCTGAATAAGCTAGGCCAGCTATCTTTGCGGGTTGCGGCGACCTCAAAAATCTTTGCTCATCTGCCGCTGGCAGAGCAGATGCAAGAGCTCCTATCTCTGCGGGAAAGCTATGCCGATGATATGGTTTCACTGCATTCGGCAAAGTTCTTTCTCGACGGTGTGCTTGAAAGCGGCACAGCAACACTGCTGGAACCCCGTTGCGATACCGGATCAACCGCACCGCTGATGTTTGATCAGCCACTGATCAATGAGTTCTTTGCCGCATTTGATAAAGAGAAGTTCCAGCTGCATGTTCACA
This sequence comes from Amphritea atlantica, assembly GCA_024397875.1. Lineage (NCBI taxonomy): Bacteria > Pseudomonadati > Pseudomonadota > Gammaproteobacteria > Oceanospirillales > Oceanospirillaceae > Amphritea > Amphritea atlantica. The sequence continues at coordinate 789,038 of CP073344.1, read as the reverse complement.
CCATTGGCGATGGTGCGGTGAACGCGGCACTGAATGGTATCGAGTATGCCCAACAGGTTAATGGTTTATGGGATAGCCGACACCAACTGGCACACATACAGCTGGTAACCGCTGAAGACTTTCCCCGCTTCAAACAGCTGGGTGTTTACGGCAACGTGCAACCACTGTGGGCACAACCCGATCCGGACAATGATAAGATCGCCCTGCAAATGCTGGGTGAGGAACGCTATCGGCAAATTTATCCCATTGGTGAGCTGGTGCGTCAGGGAACGGTCTGCGCACTCAGCAGTGACTGGGGCGTGAGTACCTTTGACCCCTTCGCTATCATGCAGACGGCGCTGACCCGTCAGGTTTCCGGAGCCAATAAAAACTCACCGGCACACAACCCGCAATACCGCATCGATATCGATACCGCAATCAAAGGCTATACCATCAATGCAGCACGGGCAGCCTGGAGAGAGAAAACCACCGGTAGTTTAACGGTCGGTAAATTTGCTGACCTGATCATCCTCAATCAGGATCTCTATACCATCTCCCCATACGAGATTGAAAACACCAAAGTTGTGTTAACCCTGTTAGGCGGCAAAGAGGTCTACCGGGACACATCTCTCTGATCCGCAGATATACTGTATCAGCAAGTCTGCAACAGGCTTGCTGAATAATTTCAGGCCCTGTCTCGCCCTCCCAAAATTCCCATTCGACAAAAATTAACTAACCGATATACTATTGAGCAACCATGAGGTCAGAATCCCAGAGGAAGTATGAGTGGAAGATTCTTCAGAAAATGTATACCTGCTTGCCTCTAAGCTGATCGAGACGAGTGGTACTGACGCGTTTAATCCAGCCCTGCTCAGTCTGATCAACTCTGCCACACCCTGTGAATCCGTATTCGCCATTCACTTTCATAAAAATAGCCGTCCAACGATTCTGCTATCCCCTGATTCAACCCTGTTAACATCCAAAATAATGGATGAGTACCTGAACGGTTTCTATATGATCGATCCGTTCTATAATGCCTTTAAAGCGGGGCTGCCAACCGGTTTACACTTTATCAAAGAGATCGCCCCGGATGACTTTTTCGAAAGCACTTACTACACCGAGCATTACTGCAACCGGGGATATGAAGAAGCAGCCTTCGTCATAAATCTGGACAACGATTCACAGATACAGATATCACTCACCGTCATCGAAACCCCGGCGACAGTCGCCACACGAGAGCGGCTGCATGCGATATCACCACTGGTCATCTCAGCCTACAGAAAGCACTGGCAAAGTATAGAGAACACGCAGACAGCCTCACAACAGGCCAGCGATATCATCCACGAGCAGATCTCCAGTGTATTTAAAAACTTCGGCTACGGAGTGTTGACCGAAAGAGAAACGGAGCTAGCGATACTGATTATCCGGGGCTACTCTTTAATCGCTATTGCGGAAATGCTGGGTATCGCTCACGGTACGGCTAAAGTCCATTGCAAAAACCTCTACAGCAAACTGGAGATTAATTCTAAATCTGAACTGTTTTCGCTGTTTCTCGACCAGATCAGTTTGACTTAACCCCCATTCTTTCATCTTCAGCCTAAGTCAAATAACAGACACAGGTTGCCTTATACCTGCAGGGATAAGGCAACCGCTGCATTTCACAGATCCTCACCTTACTTATATTAAGCGCTGCTCTGATCGGCACAGCCCGACCAGAACGCACTGCCTGGCTCACGCGGTCTGTCTCAAACGGCCAGTCTCACTCAGTCCAGCGAAAAACAAGCTAAAGAGCTTACCAAAGCGCCTATTCAAAGACCTGCCAAAATACCGACCAAAATACCGACCATACGGGAAAGTTTGCCAGACAGCTCGTCTAAAATGCAGACAAAACCACGCCACACCTAAATAAAAACCTTAATAATCATAAAGTTAATTAAAATAACAGATTAAAGAACGTCACATCCCTACATTCAAATTTAATTTTTTGTATCCAAAAATACTTATTTACTGTAATTAATAGCCAATAATAGCTATTATTGGATACATAAAAACAATCAACACCTTTTTTGGAGTCCCTTCTATGTTCCCTAAAAACTGCTGGTATGTAGCCTGCACCCCTGATGAAATTGCTGAAAAACCTCTTGGCCGAAAAATCTGTGGCGAACAGATCGCATTCTTCAGAGATGGCGAAGGAAAAGTCGCTGCAGTAAAAGACTTTTGTCCTCATCGCGGCGCCCCGTTGTCCCTGGGCTATACCGAAGACGGTGGTCTGGTCTGTGGTTATCATGGATTAAATATCGGTCGGGACGGTAAAACCCGCTCCATGCCCAAGCAGCGGGTTGGCGGTTTTCCCTGTATGAAGAGCTATCCGGTAGAGGAACGCTATGGCTTTATCTGGGTGTGGACAGGCGATGCAGAACTCGCCAGTACCGATGCTATTCCCCATCTGGAATGGGCTGTCAGCGATGACTGGGCTTACGGTGGAGGGCTGTTTCATATCCAGTGCGATTACAAACTGATGATCGACAACCTGATGGACCTGACCCACGAAACCTACGTTCACTCCACCAGTATTGGTCAGAAAGAGATTGATGAAGCGCCGGTTAAAACCGAGAAAGTGGGCACTGAAGTTACCACCAGCCGCTTTATGGATAATGTTATTGCACCGCCCTTCTGGCAGGGAAACCTCCGCACGAAAGGCCTGCCCGATGATCAACCGGTGGATCGCTGGCAGATCTGTCGCTTTACCCCGCCCAGCCATGTGCTGATCGACGTGGGTGTAGCACTGGCTGGCAACGGTGGACGGGAAGCCCCTGCCGACAAACGGGTGAACAGTATTGTGGTCGACTTTATTACCCCGGAAACAGAAACCAGTCACTGGTATTTCTGGGGTATGGCACGCAACTTTAAAGCTGATGATCCGGCACTCACCGATGCGATTCGCGAAGGTCAGGGCGGTATCTTTTCTGAAGATCTGGAAATGCTGGAATTGCAGCAAAAAAACCTGCTGGCCAATCCTGAGATGCGACTTCTGAAACTGGACATTGATGCCGGTGGCGTTTTCGCCCGGCGCATTATTGATAAGCTGCTAAAAGAGGAAAACTCAGCCGCCACTGAGTCTTCACTGGCCTGATACCGGCTCAATTGGCTACCTGATGAAGATCCGGAGAGTTAACTATGTTTGAAGTCGAAGTCACCGCCAAGGTAAAGGAAACAGATGATATTCATCTGTTCCGCCTGGCACGTACCGATAATTCAGCACTGCCGGCCTTTAGTGCCGGAGCACATATTGATCTGCACCTGCCCAATGGGCTGGTGCGACAATATTCGTTGTGCAATCCGCCCCATGACCACCACTGTTATGAAATTGGTGTGCTCAACGACCCGGATTCCCGGGGTGGTTCGGTCACCCTGCATGAGTCAGTTAATGTGGGGGACCGTTTAACCATCAGCGAGCCACGCAATCTGTTTCCGCTGGAACACAGCGCCGCTCACCATCTGTTAATAGCGGGTGGAATTGGCATTACCCCGCTGCTTTGCATGGCGGAACGTCTGGCTCACACAGATGCCAGCTTTTCGTTGCATTACTGCGCCAAATCCCCGGCGCACGCCGCGTTTGTTGAGCGCATTAACACGTCTGAATTTGCTGACCGGGTAACATTCCACTTCAGCCAGACGGAGGGCCGCCTGGATATGCAGGCACTGCTTGCCGATCCGGACAAAGGCACTCACCTCTATACCTGTGGCCCAAATCCTTTTATGGATGCAGTGCTACAAACAGCAGCCGCACAAGGCTGGGATGACTCCCGCTTACACCGGGAATATTTTGCCGCGGCAAGCGGCTCAACCGAAGCCGATAGCGCTTTTGAAATTCAGCTTGCCAGTAGCGGCGAAGTGATTCAGATCCCGGCGGATAAGAGTGCGCTGGACGTTTTGCTGGATCTGGATATCGATATTCCGTTTGCCTGTGAAGAGGGGGTTTGCGGTTCATGCTCTACCCGCCTGCTATCCGGCGATCCGGATCACAGGGATGTATATATGTCCCCTGAGGAACACGCTAAAAACGAAGAGTTCGCCCCCTGCTGCTCCCGCGCCAAAAGCGCGCGATTAGTGCTGGATATATAAACATCGGGCTACTGACTAGCTGATAAGTATTGAATAAAACACTGTGCTGTATCCAATAACAATAAATAACCTTTAAAGGTACCTACATGAAACTAAAAACAACAATTAAACGATCTATGGCTGTCTGTGCTTTATTACTGGGGGCTGGCAGCGCCATCGCGGCTGAACCCGAATTCACCTTTAAGCTTCACCATATGCTCCCCCCACCCTCTAATGCGCATACCAATTTCCTCGTGCCATGGGCTGATAAAGTCATGGCCGAATCAGGCGGACGGATAAAAATTGATATCTACCCGTCAATGCAACTGGGTGGCAAACCACCTCAGCTATTTGATCAGGTACGTAAAGGTATCGTAGATATTTCCTGGACTGTCACCGGATACACACCCGGCCGCTTCCCTAAATCAACCGTATTTGAGCTTCCTTTCATGGCCGCTGATGCAAAATCAGTCAGCATGGCAATACAGGATTATGCCGAACAGGAGATGGCTGACGAGTTCAAAGATGTGCACCTGCTGGCGATGCACGTTCATGCACCCGGCTCCCTGAACTCGCGTGATAAAGCGATTCATACAGCGAAAGATATGGACGGTCTGACGGTACGTGCGCCCAACAAAGTCATGGCTAGCGCATTTGAAGCACTAGGTGCTAACACCGTCTTCATGCCGGTACCACAGATGCCCAGCGCTTTGTCGAAGGGTGTCATCGATGTTGCCGTCCTGCCTTTTGAAGTTGTAAAACCACTGAAAATACATCAGTTAGTTAAACATCACACAGAGATCCTGGGAAAACGCGGCCTGTATGCAAATAGCTTTGTCTTCAGCATGAATAAAAAAGCCTATGAAAGCCTCCCGGCTGATCTGCAAAAAGTGATCGATAATAACTCAGGGGTTGAGCTTGCTGGATTTATTGGTAAGGCGTTCGACACCTATGAGAAAACCGGCCGACAGGCCGCGGTTGATCAGGGAAACGAATTATACCAGCTACCCGAATCTGAAATTGCCGCCTGGAAAGACAAGCTGGCATTCGTAACAGAAGACTGGCTGAAACAGATGAAAGCCGATGGCTATGAATCTCAGATGCTGCTGGATAAGGCGAATGCGCTGATCGATAAGTATCAGGCCGCGAATCAGTAATAATCTGACTGATGACTCCCACCAGAGACCCCGGGTAAAACCAGGGTCTCTTACAGACCAGGTCAAGATACCAGACATCCTGTTCATAAAAACAGGCGGACTAAAGCAGCTGAAACATCACCTTATTCAACCCCTACCGCTTCAGCAATTATTTCACGAAACCAGTGCAGTGCAGGAGACTCCAGACCGCGTCTGGACCAGTACAGGGCCACCTCAAACGAAGGCACCGCAAACGGCAACGAATAGATCTTCAGAGGCACAATTTCGGAAAAAGCGAAGGCAATTTTACGTGGCAGAATAACCATTAACGGTGAATGTTTAAGCAATGATGGCAGCACCGAAAAATGCGGCAACACTAAACTGACTTTGCGCTGCAGCCCCATATCAGCCAGAACCTCTTCCGCTAAACCATGACCCAGGCTGCGCGTCACCAGTGCATGTTTCTGGTTCATGAACTGTTCGAGTGTCAGTTCATCACAATCCGGGGCGAACTGCTGGTGCATGACACAGACATAGCTCTCTTCCAGTATCACCCGACGCTCAATTTGCGCCCCGGGAATAGTCCGGCTACAGATCACCGCATCCACTTTCCCGCTTGAAAGCCACTCCTCCACCTTGTCGATCTCCAGTGGCAACACCTCCAGCTCAACGCCCGGTGCCTGCTGCTGAAGCTTTTTGAATATATAGGGCAGCAGTGCCATCTCACCCAGATCCGTCATCGCCAGCGTGAAGCGTTTCTCCGTCACCGACGCTTCAAAATTACGCGCGCTGTCCACGGTGTGTTCGATGGTCTGCAACGAATCGCGAAACACCCCGTACAGCTGTGTGGCGTAGACGGTTGGCTCCATCCCCTCCCTGCCCCGCACAAATAAGCGGTCCTTGAAGATCTCCCTTAATCGGGACAACGCATAACTAACCGATGGTTGAGTGACAAACAGTTTATCCGCCGCCAGGGTGACACTTTTGGCTTCATAGAGGGTGACAAAGGTGCGGATAAGATTGAGATCGATACTGGGCAAAATAAATACCATCTATTTTATATAGAAATACTATCAATTGGATAAATTAAAGCAGTCTTTATATGGTAGGGGCAAGTGTTAATTAATCGAGACGATAACAATGGCAACAGTGCATTCAGCAACCTACCAGCTACTGCGTAAACAAGGTATCAACAAAATCTTTGGCAATCCGGGTTCTAATGAGTTGCCATTCCTCAAGGATTTTCCTCAAGACTTTGAATATATCTTAGGCCTTCATGAAGGTGTTGTGATGGGGATAGCCGACGGATACGCGCTGTCCAGCGGTGAACCGGCGATGGTCAACCTCCATGCGGCGGCCGGAACCGGCAACGCCATGGGTGCGCTGACCAACGCCTGGTATTCTCATTCGCCACTGGTTGTCACCGCTGGCCAGCAGGCCCGCTCGCTGGTGGGGGTTGAGTCGATGCTGTCAAATGTTGACGCAACCCAGCTTCCCCGTCCACTGGTGAAATGGAGCTACGAGCCCAGCTGGCATGGTGATGTCCCCCGGGCCATCAGCCAGGCGATCCATATGGCGACTCAGCCCGCGCGGGGCCCGGTCTACGTTTCTATTCCCCATGATGACTGGCAGCAGGAGGTTGATGATGATGCCCTGCTGCTGGCAGACCGTGACGTTGCCACCGCAGGTATGCCCTCGACTGCACAACTGACTAAACTGGCCGACCGGTTGAATAACGCAGAAAACCCGGTGCTGGTACTTGGCCCCGACATCGACGCTTATCATGCCAACGAGTTAGCGGTACAGCTGGCTGAAAAAATTGCCGCGCCGGTATGGGTGGCGCCTTCTGCACCCCGCTGTCCTTTCCCGACCCGTCATGCCTGTTTCCGCGGCACCCTCCCGGCAGCCGTTGCCGGGGTATCCGCAAAGCTTGCGGGTCATGATCTGATCATCGTTATCGGTGCGCCGGTATTTCGTTATCATCAACACGCCCCTGGCCGCTATCTGCCAGAAGGCGCAGAACTGGTGCAACTGACCTGCGATCTGCAGGAAGCCTCAAGAGCCCCCATGGGTGATGCGCTGGTGGGCGATATCAGTGGCATGCTGAGCGCGCTGCTGAAAGCGACACGACAGACCCAGCGCAGTATGCCTGTGGCACTTCCCGTTCCTGTTCCAGCCCCGGATGTGACGGAAGGTCCGCTGACGCCGGAGATCATCTTCGATGAGCTCAACGCGCTGGCACCGGATGATGCAATCTACGTTAAAGAATCCACCTCCACTGTTACTGCCTTCTGGCAGCGGGTTGAGATGCGTCATCAGGGGAGTTATTTCTTCCCTGCGGCTGGCGGTCTGGGCTTTGGTTTACCCGCTGCGGTGGGAGTGCAACTGGCCCAACCTGACCGACAGGTGATTGGTGTTATCGGCGATGGCTCAGCCAACTATGCCATCACCGCACTCTGGACCGCCGCTCAATATCAGATTCCGGTGATTTTTATCATCCTGAAAAATGGAACCTACGGTGCCTTACGCTGGTTTTCCCGCATTCTGGACGCTGAAGACTCTCCAGGACTGGATGTCCCCGGACTGGATTTCTGTGCCATCGCCCAAGGCTATGGTGTCGAATCCATTGAGATAAACAGCCGTGAACAGTTTCAGACTGAATTTAAAAATGCGCTCAAAGCAAAGGGGCCGGTGCTGCTGGAAATACCCACCACGACGATTGAACCCTGAGCAACAGATAAAACAAAAATAATGACTAAGAAAGGAACATAATAATGACAAAACTATTCCCCAAAATAGCATTAGCGGCGTCACTGGCATTCGCAACTGGCGCCAGTTCTGCAACCGAGACTCTGCGTTTTGCACACTTCTGGCCGGCAACGTCAGCAGTCAACACTGAGGTGTTTGAAGCCTGGGCCAAAACCGTTGAAGACGCGTCAAATGGTCAGATAAAGATTGATATGTATCCATCGCAAACACTGGTAAAAGCCGCTAAATCATACGATGGTGCGGTCAATGGTCTGGCAGATATTACCGGCGTGGTTCAGGGTTACTCCGCCGGGCGTTTTCCACTGACAGAGATCGTAGAGCTACCCGGCATAACGGCATCAGCCTTTCAGGGTTCCTGTATCCTCCAAAGCCTGTATGACTCAGGCGACGTGGCTCATGAATACGATGACACCCACGTGCTGTTTATGTTTTCCACCGGCCCCGCATATCTGCATACCCGGGAGAAAGAGGTTAAGGTACCGGCTGATCTTGCCGGACTGAGAATGCGTCGTCCCAATGAAGTTGCCGGCTCGATGCTGGCTGAGATGGGGGCAGCACCCGTTGGTATTCCGGCTCCAGGCATTTACGAAGCGCTGGAGCGCGGTGTGGTTGACGGTCTGAGCTTTCCGTTTGAAGCGATGAAGATCTTCCGCATCAATGAACTGACAAACCATCATGTCCAGATCCCGTATGGCAGCAGCACCTTTGTCGCTACAATGAATAAGCGTACTTACGAAAGCCTCTCACCTGAGCTGAAAAAGGTTATTGATGATAACAGTGGTATGAAATGGGCGATGAAAGCGGCCAAAGTATTTAACCGTCTGGATCAGGAAGGCCTGGCCGAGGCCAAAGCGCAGGGGGATAGCATCCATGTTATTAACGATCCGCTGAACGATCCTGAATGGGGTATGCCGCTTAAAAATGGTACTGAGAAATATCTCAGAAACATTGAAGAACGTGGCGCCACCACCGCCCGTGAAGTGTACAAAAAAGCCACCGAACTGCGTAGCAAGTGCGAAGCATAAAACAAGAAAAGGGTAATCAGATGAACAACATCTCTTTGTTAATCGCCGGTAAAGATCAGCCAGCCACTAAGAATGCAACCTTTCAGCGCTGTAATCCACTCAGCGCTGAAGTGGTCACCGTAGCCGCTGCAGCCACTGCCGATGATGCCAGGGCGGCAGCAACCGCTGCGGCAACCGCTTTTAAAACCTGGTCCCAGTCCGGCGTTGGTGAACGCCGGGCGAAACTACTCAAAGCGGCTGATATTATGGAGTCCTATCAGGATGAGTTTATTAGCCGGATGATGGCAGAAACAGGTGCCACCCCAGCCTGGGCCGGATTCAATGTCATGATCGCGGCAGGGGTTCTGCGGGAAGCGGCATCGCTGACCACACAGGTTGGCGGTGAAATCATTCCTTCAAATGTGCCTGACAATATGGCGATGGGTATCCGTGTCCCTTGCGGGGTAGTACTGGGTATCGCCCCCTGGAACGCGCCGATTATTCTGGGTACACGGGCTATCGCGACACCGATCGCCTGCGGTAACACCGTGGTACTGAAAGCCTCGGAACAGTGTCCGGCCACCCACCAGCTGATCGGTCAGGTACTTAACGAAGCCGGTCTCGGTGACGGTATCGTCAATGTCATCACTAACGCCCCGGAACAGGCGGGTGAAGTAGTAACAGCCCTGATTGAGCATGAAGGCGTGCGCCGTATCAACTTCACCGGCTCTACCGGTATCGGCAAAATCATCGCCGAAAAAGCCGCACGTTATCTGAAACCGGTGCTGCTGGAGCTGGGCGGCAAAGCCCCCTTTGTTGTGCTGGAAGATGCCGACCTGGACGCAGCGGTTGAAGCGGCGGCCTTTGGGGCATTTTTCAACCAGGGGCAGATCTGTATGTCCACCGAACGGCTGATCGTGGTTGATTCAGTAGCGGATGAGTTCGCCAGCAAACTGGCTGCCAAAGCTAAAACACTGGTCGCCGGAGATCCGCAGGACAGTAACAATCAACTCGGTACTCTGATCAGCACTCAGGCCGGTCTCAAACTCAACGACCTGCTCGAAGATGCCCTAAGCAAGGGCGCCAACCCGCTATCGGGTGGCAAGGCTGAAGGTGTCATCATGCAGGCAACCCTGGTCGATAACGTCACCTCAGATATGCGCCTTTACAGCGAAGAATCTTTTGGCCCGTTGGTGGCGATGATTCGTGTCAAAGATGAAGATGAAGCGGTCCGTCTGGCGAACGACAGTGAATATGGTCTGTCGGCAGCAGTATTCAGCAAGGATATTGCCCGGGCGCTGGCCGTTGCCAAACGGATCGAATCGGGTATCTGTCATATCAATGCACCGACCGTCCATGATGAGCCACAGATGCCGTTCGGTGGAGTTAAATCCAGTGGTTATGGTCGCTTTGGTGGTAAAGCCGGGATTGAAGAGTTTACCGAACTGCGCTGGATGACTATTCAGCTTGGCCCTAGACACTATCCCATCTGATTCGCACCAGCGATATCTCTTCTGCCGCGGAGGCTGTACCCCTCTGCGGCACTATTAACACCTTTACCGGAGCACTTTCATGTCTGATAACTCACTCGCTCAAACATCCGCATCGGCACTGACGGCACAACCACATATCGCGGTGGTTGGCGCGGGAGCCATGGGTTGCTATTTTGGTGGCCTCCTGCTTAAAGCGGGTCACCGGGTGACCTTTATCGATGTAAACCCGGAACAGATTGCCACCATCAACCGCCAGGGACTGATCCTGGAAACCGATGCAGGGCGTAGCGAAATGCCTGCCACGGCCGCACTGGCTGCGGATGTTACAGCCCCTGCCGATCTGGTGATTCTGTTCACCAAAACCATGCACACCGACGACGCGATGCGGTCGATACAGCATTTGCTTAAAACCGATACGGTTATCCTGTCGTTACAGAACGGTCTGGGAAATGCGGACAAAATAGCGCAGCATCACGATCTCAGCCGCATTGCCGTAGGCACAACGCTGGTCCCTGCCGACCTTCACAGTCCCGGTCATGTGGTGTCCCACGGACCATCCAGCTCACGCATGATGGATGCCAACACGCAACACCCGGAATGGGTTGATCACCTGGCAGCCCTTTTCAATAGCGCTGGACTGACCTCAGTACTGGACCCGGATATCCACTCCGTAATCTGGTCGAAGGTGGCCTTTAATGCCGCCCTGAACTCAATCTGTGCCGTGACGGGAGCCACACCCGGACGTATTGCGGAGGTTGAAGATTCGGTTCAGTTGGCACGCAGTGTGGTGCATGAGACCGTTCTCACCGGTAAAGCGAAGGGGATCACTCTCGACGAAGCGCATATCTGGGACAATGTTGAGATGGCGATGCGAGAGCACCCAAACCATAAACCCTCAATGTTGCAGGATATTGAAAACGGCCGGGCCACTGAGATCGACTCCATCAATGGAGCCATTGTCATGGCAGCCACTGAAACCGGTATCGACGCACCGGTCAACAGAACCCTCTGCCAACTGGTTAAACTAAAACAGCATCTGGCAGTATCCGTCTGAGGTTAAACCGCTCTGACAGCATATTCCCGGTAGACGTCATCATCACTGCGATGAATGGCGACATAATTAAGGAATTACTATGAGTATCGCAGATCCTATCAAGATAGAAGACTATCGGGAGCTGGCCAGAAAACGCCTGCCACGGATGGTATTTGATTATTTAGACGGCGGGGCCGATGAGGAACACAGCCTGAGCCACAACCAGGTGGCACTTTCCAGCATCCGTTTGACACCCAAACGACTTCTGGATGTCAGTAGCCGGACACTGGAAACTGAGCTGTTCGGCAAGCAGTTTGCTGCACCGTTGGCAATTGCCCCCACCGGGCTGAACGGTATTCTCTGGCCCAAGGGTGATCTTGCGCTGGCACGTTCGGCGGCGAAGTTTAACATCCCCTTTATTCTGTCGACGGCATCCAACAGCTCGATTGAAACGGTTGCTCGCTGCAGCAACGGCGAAAAATGGTTCCAGCTGTATGTGCTTCACAGAACGCTGGCGCAACAGCTGGTGGAACGCGCCTTAAACAGCGGCTATACCACTCTGATTCTCACCACTGATGTGGCCGTCAATGGTTTCCGTGAGCGGGATCTGAGAAACGACTTTGGTATACCGGTTAAATATACGCCAAAAGTTATACTGGATGGCTGTCTCCACCCCGGCTGGTCGATGGCCCTGCTCAAGCATGGCGTCCCTGAACTCGCCAACTTTAAGACTGCCGATGCCAGTGACACAGAGTTGCAGGCAGCCCTGTTATCACGACAGATGGATGCCAGTTTTGACTGGCAAGCACTTCGCTGGCTGCGTGAGCTATGGCCCCACACACTGCTGGTAAAAGGCATAATCCACCCGGACGACGCTGTACGCTGTATCAGTGAAGGCGCGGATGGCGTCATCTTATCCAATCATGGCGGGCGACAACTCGACACCTGCGTGGCACCGATAGAGACTCTGGCACAGAGTGTTGCGGCAACTGACAAACCGATACTGATCGACAGTGGTTTTCGCCGCGGTACCGATATCGTCAAAGCAATCGCCATGGGTGCTAAAGGTGTACTGCTGGGCCGGGCTCTCCTCTACGGGCTGGCCGCACAGGGTGAAGCCGGCGTCGATCATTCCCTGAGTATGATTTTAGCGGATATTGACCGCACCCTGGCAAACGTTGGCTGTCCCTCCACCTCAGCCCTCACCCCCGATTATGTTAAATCGCCTTTCTGAGACATGAGATAACGCCATATTAGTACAGCTCAGAGCCCAAAGGGGTCGCTGTACTCACAGCCCGCGATCGCCACAGATGCAGTTACTCAAACGCACACTCTCATCTCTTCCGTTTCAACCATATATTAGATCCCGCAGAAATAAACCCCAGCTCAGTCTTTACAGATAGACTCTAAAAGAGCATCCAACTACTCACCGAACTGTGCATATATGGACAAAAAAAGCAGATCTATTTTTATTAAAATGGTTATTTTTTCGATCCTTTTCCTAAGCGTCGCAATGAGCATAATTTTTTACTCTATAAATAGTTTAGCAACAGGGATCGTTGATAGTGATACGAAAAATTATCTCAGGTCCGTCACCACAGAAAAGAAACACCAACTGGAACAGACTTTTCAAAATCTGCTTAGACAAAACGAGAATCTTACCAGAACGCCTCACTTTGAATACACCATTACCCAGGACTCTCAGAAAGATAAAAAGGCACTCAGAGCGTTCCTGAAAAATGTACTTCAGGCAGGCGATGGCATTTATGAAAACGTCTTTATTGAATTTAACCGACAGATTCTGATCGACGGCATTAACGGGGCATCGGAAGGTTTCAGCCTGAATGACAAAAATTTTCCTGACCTCTTCATTGTCAGAGAAACAGGTGAGGCACGGTTAACCCATCCGCAAATTTCACCCATCACCGGCAGGCAGGTATTTATGCTTCTGCCACCCATAAAAAGTGCCAGAAACAACCAGGTTATTGGGGTCATGGCTACTGTCATTGACCTTAACAATATGGCCCAGAAAATCATTGATCAAGCGCTGGTGTCCTCAATTGACAGCCATAGGAAAGGCGTTATTGCCGACTTAATCAGCATCACGGAAACAGCGCTGACAACATTAAGCATTGCAAAAAAAACAGACGAAACACTGCAATATTTTATATCAACGATGGAAAGCATTAACGATGGCAACCTGATTATTGCCAGCGCTACAGAAGAGCAGAGCCGGGTCGCGCAAGAGATTGAGCTGAACCTGGAAAATATCAACAGTGACGCACTCATCGTTCACGATAAGGTTCACGCCACCTCTTCAGCCAGCAGCGAACTCAATAAACTGGTATACGATCTGAGGGAGCGGATGGATAAGTTTTCGATTTAAGCACGCCCCATATAACAATTAAGGTAATACTTATGTCATCCTCAAACAAAAGAACAATTCCCCAACAGATGCCACACGACTGGGAGCCTCCGGTTCCGGCATGGAGTAGCGATAATCATCACGAACATATTTTCATCGCTTATTATGGGATTCAGACAACCAAAGGTAAGGATGCTCAGGAAGTAAAAGAGTTCCAAAACTGGATATCTACAGTCACATCAACCGACTGCGATTATACTCCACTGAAATGTGAATATGCCGAGTACACTGATGCTCAGGGCTACTACACCTGGCTACTGATTGGCTATTGGAACAAAGCTGATGATCATGAACAGTGGGGTTCCAATACGGAATTCAAACAATACTGGAACGCACCCGAGAGACTCACTGCCGCAGCCGGCGTTTTTAGAGAGCTGCTCTCTATCCCGGCAGAAAGATTTGAGAATTTATTTTCACATGAATCAATAGACTCAGGCTCTGCAGATGTTGGCCCCGGCCATCACTGTAAAAAGCTTGTAAGGGAACATAACTACTGGGGAGGTATGCGTGACCGGATAGCACTGTCGGGCACCGATCCGATGAACGCTGATGCTCCCCAACATCGCTCGGGCAATACCAACACACAAGGGAAACATCTGACCGTTAACGTTCCGCTTAATTGTGCGGTGATACGCTCCGGACAAAATTTTGAGCAGGTAGGTGCTGAAGAACTAGCGCGTTTTAAAGCGGAAGTAGAACCCTATTTTGCTGAAGGAATGGCATTTTTAAGTCAGAACTATGATTCGACTGGTTGTTATAGCTGCCGGGTTTTAACGGAAACCGATGCCCAGGGCTCACGACAGAAGAAAACGTTCGGGCTGGTACACTTCGTATCGCTGAAGCATTTAGAAGAGTGGGCCAAATCACACCCTACCCATTTAAGAATCTTCAACTCTTTCATTCAGTACGCCACAGAGCTGGGAGCAGACATGCAGCTTCGTTTATGGCATGAAGTGGCAACAATCCCCGAGCAGAACCCTCTCTTTGAATACCTCAACTGCCATCATAAAACAGGCCTGCTTGAGATATTACCCTATTCCGAGGTCTGATCTCCCAGCCTAAGACACGGCTGCATATGCCCGGAAGCTTTTCCGGGCTACTTTCGCGAACTCCAACCTGTTGTCGAGCACTGTACTGGACTTCGTAAAGCACGCTTTGTTCACCCCAACCTACCCGCTATCAAAAAACGATCAGCTCCATACCCTAAACCGCAGGTAATGCAGGTAATATAGGTTGGGGAGCGAAGCGAATCCCAACCTGTTGCCGGGCACTGCACTGAACTTCGTAAAGCGCGCTTTGTTCATCCCAACCTACCCGCTAAAAAAAAGGTTCTTCGCGTGTTATGGGGAAGAATGTAGAAAGTGTTGATATCTTCCCAGTTTAAGTCGGATAGGTGCGCTCTCCAAATATATAAAATCTCTGCCAAGCGATCTTTTGTAGGCGGTAAAAGCCGAACGCCTGACGTTTTAGGATACAGTTCCAAAACCGGCGGGCGGAGGCCTGGATAGTTGACGCTGACAAATATAAGGAAGTGATAAGGTTTTCTCTGTGCTCTCCGTGTACTCTGTGGTGAGTCTCTTTCAGGCTGTTGTATCGCTCCACAGAATATCAAATATGCTGGCATCCTTTTCCGATAGAGCGCGATGAACTCAAAAAAAGGCAGGTCATTACGACACACCTTAAATTATTACGTTGGTAGCTTGGGCCAGATCTTAACTGACGACCTTCCTGCCCTTATAGAGAGCCGAGCCCGACGTCTGGCATCAAGATTTACCACAAATTTCAGACATAAAAAAAGGCACCTGATCGCTCAGGCACCAAAAGAAAAGGAAATCTAAAAAGGCCGGTCGACAACAGTTATTATTGCCGACCGGCAAGCTCAGGAGTCAATGCTGATCATGCTTCGTTTGGATCCTCTTCGTGACTGAATTCGTCTAAAGAATCCAATGGCATCGCCATATGCTCTACCGGTCGCATCCGTTTTTTGTTCAGTAGCAACCGGGTAACATCGGGACGTGAATAGTGCCCCCCCGGATCGATGGCGTTTTTAGCCACACCAATCACACTCAGATCAATATCTGCATAGAGAATACCTTCCTGATCTTCCGGCAGCTTGTCGCACAGCGGGCTGCCATCCGGGCCGTAGATCACTGCATGACCTCCCCCCACATGGATCAGTTCACGCTTATCGGGTGTATCGCACAGCTCATCCTCCATCTCCTGAGACAATACAGCACTCGGCGCTACCACAAAGCACGAACCCTCTACGGCATAGACCTTACTGACCGCATTATTCACTTCATACCCCAACGCATGGGCAAAGGGCTCGTAGGTAGTAAAGCTCGGCCAGGAGGCCACATGCACCTGTTCATTCTGTGAATACATGGCGAATTTATTCAGCGAAAGAATATTTTCCCAACAGTTGAGTGCTCCGATACGACCCAACTCAGTTTCATGTACGGCCAGATCACTGCCATCACCTTCACCGAACACGGTGCGCTCGCCATGGGTGGGACGTACTTTACGCCGCTGGGCAATCGTTTCACCGTCAGGTGCAATCAGCCACTGAGCAATGTACAACGTCCCTCCGGAACGCTCTGCTAACCCCAGAACCACCATAATATTATTGCGTCGAACCGCGTCACGGATACGCTCAGCCTGAGGGCTGTCGTAGGTCAGCGCGTTGTCAAAATAACGCTGCACAAAACCTTTCTGAATGGCCCAGGCTGGCGCGCCCAGCCAGATCCACCAGGGATAACCCGGAATCCATAACTCTGGAAATGCGACCAGCTTTGCACCATTGGCAGCGGCCTCGTCGATATATTGAATGGTTTTATCAACCGCACCATCCAGATCCAGAAATGCGGGGGCCGCCTGCACTGCAGCAACTTTATATTTGGGATGTTCGATACCCATAACTCTACTCCTAATTAATTAAGATCCGCTTGCATCAGTTTCAAAATGGAATCGACGTTTTTAAACGGAATGCATAGCCGGATGGGCGGTTCTTCACCTCAAACTCTTTTTCAAACTTGGCAGTGAACAGCCAGTTCTTATCATTCATATACTTAACCGATGGACCGATTGAAAAAGCACTGCCTTTTGAATCCGCCAGAGTGACGCCATTCAGCTCATCATTTTCCAGCTGTTTATAGAGATAACCACTGACGCCCACCGTCCAGTCATTACCCAGGCCAAAACCAACAGAGTAATCAACATCAAACTCTGTACCGGTTTTGTAATGAGTGGCACTGTTTTCCTGGTTGAAAATCAGGTTTGCTTTGAAGTCCCAGTTAAGACCCTCAGGATCGATATAGGACATGGTATAAAGAGCGATAGTTGACCAGTAATTGCGGCCAATATTGACGCCGTCATTCTTATCGTAGTCCCCGGTGGGAGCAACAAAATCCACCCCCAGCACACTGTGAAGGTTTTGCGAATGGTGATGCACAATACCCGGTCCGAAGACGATGTCGCCCAGCCCGGTTTTGCGTTCACTGTTGCCCATCGCTTCAACTTTCAGATCAACCAGTGGGAAAATACCGTGCATAACCAGCGTACCGCTGCCAATTTCATACGGCGTTGACCAGACAAAACGGGGAGCAATGACGTTGGCAGACAGTTTAAAGTCATCGGGTGTAACGGTGTTACCATTGTTATCCAGCACCTTATCGGCACGATACATATTGCCAAACACCAGGGTATAGAAGCCTGGCGGAGGTACCGCCCCCATCAAAAAGTTATCACCACCAGAGGCGTAGTTGGAACCGCCCCCTTCAGCCGCCTGAACCGTTGATACGGCGCCCAATAACAGGCTGGCAGCAATCACTGCATTAGCGGAGTATTTGATTTTTTTCATTATGCGTCTCCAATTTTAAGGCATAGTTATCCCGTTCCATGCTCATGCATGGAGCCGGGCTGTGTTGTTAAAGGTTTAAGAGAAAACGGGTTTATTCAGGATAAAATCCTGCGTATCCCAAACGGATCAATCTGTTTTCTGCGGGTAATAAGACTCCACGCACCACCCGGTGCAAGCACCATTGTCAGAATGGCGATACACCCCAGTATGATGAAATACCAACTGCCATAACTGCTGAAACACTCGCGCAACAGGAAGTAGACAATCACGCCAATCAGCGGTCCTTCCAGGGTACCGATACCACCCAGTACAGCGATAAAGATTGCCGCAGCGGTCCAGTTGAGCGAGAAGGTTGCCCCCGGGGATACCTGCAGCGTATTCATATACGCCACCGCACCCGCCGTGCCGGTAATAGCCGCAGCAACCACCCAGAGAATTACTTTGGTGCGCAGCACATCAACCCCGCTGGCAGACGCCGCCGCCTCACTGTCGCGGACACTGAGCAGAGCCAGCCCGAGCCGTCCGCGCATCAGCCACCAGATAACCGCCAGTGAGCCAACCCCGACCGCCAGTGCAGCCCAGTAAACCCCGGCATTGCGCAACCAGCGACTGATACCGGCCATAGTGGTAAGAGGAATACCGCCACCGGCTCCCAGCCAGTCGCTGTTAAGCACAGCGATGCGGGCCATCTCCGCCAACACCCAGGTAGCTACCGCAAAATAGGCGCCCCGTAAGCGAAACATGGGTACAGCAAAGATAAGGGCAAACAGTATTGATACGATGACGGACGCAGGCAGAGCCAACCAGGGGTTGAGGGAAAAGGTCGTAGAAACCGAGAACATCGCATAGGCTCCGATACCCACAAACACATGCTGCCCCACCGAAACAATACCGCCATATCCGGCTAACAGATTCCAGGCCAGCGCGATGGCATAGAAAGTAAACAGTTCAACCATCAATCGCTGGGTCGAATAGCCTGTAAACCAGGGCAACGCAATCAGTACGCCCAGCAATCCCAGCAAAATGATGCTTTTGATCCAGTAGGTTTTATTCACTGAGACCCCGGTGGTGTTTTCAGCTACTGCAGTCGCAGACAGATTTTCAGATTTCATGATTTACCCCCTTTAAACAGGCCCTGTGGGCGGGCAATCAACGCCAGCAGAAATACCAGATGACCAAAAAAGGGCCCAAGACCGGTATCAATCCGGGCTCCAAACAGCTGAGATACGCCAATAATCAGACCACCCATAAAGGTTCCCCAGAGATTACCCAGCCCACCCAGCACGACTGCTTCAAAGGAAAAGATCAGACGCTCAGGCCCCGATGCCGGAGAGAACGGTGTGCGCATGCCGTAAAGTACCGAGGCGATACCCACTGTCACCAGAATTAATCCGGTCATATAGGCGAACAGACGTTTGTCATTCACCCCCACCAGGCGGGCGGTTTCCTGATCATCAGCCACGGCCCTTACAGCAGCCCCCACAGGGGAGCGGTGGATCAGACGGTTGATAAACCAGAACACGGCGATACTGATCACCGCCGAGATCAACGGCAGAACACCGATACTCATACCGCCGAGTTCGACACCCTGAAGCGCCAGATCACCGGCAGGCAGACTGCGGGTATCGGCACTGAACCCCTCCTGTAACAGGTTCTGAATCACAATCGACAGACCAAAGGTCAGCAGCAGCGGCGAGAGCGGATCCCTGCCGACGACGCGATTAAACAGCACAACCTGCAACAACCAGCCAATCACAAACATCAGAGGCAGCAGCACCAGTAAAGAGGCCAGCGGTCCAAGATCAGTGCTCATGACAATAACGCTTGAGAGATAAGCGCCCAGAACAATAAAGTCGCCGTGGGCGATATTGATCATCCGCATCACCCCGAGGCTCAGGCTCAACCCCATACCAAACAGCGCATAGAGCGCCCCGAGTAACAGGCCATTAATCAAAGTTTCGATAAAAACCAGCATATCAAACTCCAAAGTAGGCGTTAGCAACCGCATGATGGTCGGCATCAGCGGCCGGACCATCGAGCACCACACGCCCTTTCTGTATACAGTAGAAACGATCCGCTTCAGCCAGCGCACGCTGTACATTTTGCTCAACCAGCACCACTGACATGCCGTCTTTACGCGCCCTGTTCAGCAAGCGATAGACCTCATCCACGGCATAGGGAGACAAACCGAGCGAGATCTCATCGCACAGCAGTAAGCGGGGATTGGTTACCAGTGCACGGGAGATTGCCACCAGCTGTTGCTGACCACCGGACAACTCCGTGGACATGCGGTTCTGCAGCTCTGCCAGCGCAGGCAGCTCCTGAAACAGCAGCTCGGTATCCCACTTACCGGGACGTCCGTGATGCTGCGCAAGTTCGATGTTTTCCCGTACCGTCAGACTGGGAAACAGCCGCCGTCCTTCCGGCACCAGAGTGACTCCCCGGGCAAGTTGCTGACGTTCAGACTGCCCCCCAACCGGCCGACCTTCAAACAGTACACTTGCGCTATCGACCTTTAGCGCGCCAACCAGTGTGCGCATCAGGGTGGTTTTACCCGCTCCGTTAGCGCCGATCAGGGAGATACACTCACCCTCTTCCACCCTCAGGTCGACATCGAACAACGCCTGAAACAGGCCGTAATACGCCGACAGGCTGTTAACCTCTAACATCATCACCTCCCGCCTGGGCTACCACAGCGTCCGCTTCTTCATCTTCAAGATCAGAACCGAGGTAGGTTTCACGCACCGCAGGCACATCGAGCACCTCTTTCGGAATACCGTCGGCAACAATCCGCCCCTCTGCCAATACCACCAGTCGTTCAGCTACCGAAACCAGCGCATGCACCAGGTGTTCAATCCAGAGCACGGTGACACCGCTTTGATTGATCGACACAATCAACTCCAGTAACTCGCCAACCTCGGCATCCGTAAGCCCACCAGCAACCTCATCCAACAGTAACAGACGCGGTTGTGTCGCGATTGCACGCGCCAGTTCGAGGCGTTTCCGTTGCAGCAGGGTCAGAGAATCCGCCCCATTATTGGCTAGTTTCAGCAAACCGGTCTTAAGCAATGCAGCGCGAGCAGACTCGCGCGCCTCATCACCGTGCAGACCGGCACCAAACGTGGCCGATACCAGGGTATTTTCATAAACTGACAACCCCAGAAAGGGTTGGGGAATCTGGAATGTCCGTGCAATTCCCCGGTGACAGCGTGCCGCTGCATCAAGTCCGGAGATATCCTCCCCCGCCATCTGAATAGAGCCGCTATCCGCCACATGCTCACCGGAAATAACACCAAACAGGGTTGATTTACCTGCTCCGTTAGGCCCGATAACGCCGACAAACTCACCTTCATTGACCGTAAGGCTCAAGCCGGGAATAACCACATTTTTCCCATACGCCTTACGGATATCACCCATCTCTAAAATCATCATCCCACCCTGCAATCAAAGCGCTTCGAATGGTCGTTCGATGGCAATTTCCGGCGCGGTTTTATTATCTGTGACATAGATCTCAGGCTTACCACCCTCTAACCGCCACTGGCCACCCGCAACCCGCATACTGGATACGTTCTTCGCCGGGCCATGACCGAAATCGAGCTTGCCTATAACAGTGTCCAGCTGCAGGGTACGGATAGCATTCGCCACCGCCTCGGGGTCTTTCGGGTCACCACTGAGTTTGAGTGCCTGAATACCCACCTCAAACAGGGCGTGTACCACTCCGATTGGCTGAGTCCAGCTACGCCCGGTTTCAGCCTGATAATTTGCAGCCAGCTCCGCCGCAGACTGACCGGTCAGGCTTGAGCTGAAGGGATACGCGGGGGACCACCAGATCTCAGTGGACATACGGTCTGCGGACTTACCCAGAGCAGCAACGCCAGAGGGAAACAGCAGCGCTTTAGCGGGAGTCATCACTTTTGGCTTAAAGCCCATCTGGGCGCTCTGGGCAACAAAGGAGGCCCACTCAGACGGGCTGAACAGACCGGTAACGATCTCAACCCCATCCTTTTTAAAGGCCTGAATATGAGCGGTAAAGTCATCCGCCCCTAACGGGAATTTACCCACCTCATGAAGCTCAAAATCCGCTGTCTTAAACACCGCTGGCATGCCGTGATCGGCATCACCCAGCGCCATCCCCGGCACGTCATTTGACCAGACCATGCCTACCTTCTTGTTCGTCGGAATAGAGTTCCAGAGACCGGTATACACCTCGGCGATATCTGCAACACCCCAGAAGAAATGAAATGCAGATTGGAAACCCACATCAGGTTTCCCCCCCATCGGAAACATCCACGCTTCCCAAGGCCCCATCGTGCTGATGCTGGGAACGCCATTTAGCTCACATTGCTGTGGGACATTTGGACCGATCGATACCTGAGACAGCATCAGATCCACCTCTTCAGCATTGATCAGATCCGCAGCCTGGTTAGACGCACGATCCGGACTGCTCTGGTCATCACGTACCAGAATCTCAACATCGTAGTGTTTGCCACTGATGGTCAGGCCATCTGCAAGCAGGCCGCGTACCTGATCAATAATGAATTCATCTGCTTCTGCAAACGGTGAAAATGGCCCTGACTGAGGACTGACATAACCAATTTTGATAACATCTGATGATGCCATCGCATCCAGTGGACTCATCATAGATGCGGCAACCGCCAGGGCCGCAGCTGACTTTAGGAAGTAACGACGCCCTATTGCAGGGCGGCTTTGCAATTTTTCTTTATTATTGTGCTTCATTCCTGCTCACTCCGATCTGTTTAACTCTCTGAATGGGGCTATTTGCTCCACCTGATGTCTATTAAGCTACACCTGAGTTCAAAACGGATCTTGTGCAGCCCGGAGAGTTTTCTTGGTCAGAACGGCACTCTTGGCTGAGCGGGAATTAAACATTTGCCAGGCCGGAAATGGGCTTTTAAACTAACATGAAAGGTATGATATTTATCAATAGAACCGTCATAAGTCCCTAATCGGGGAATGGATATTGCATTAAGAGGACGTATACAAACCAAAATATATGCTTAGCTGCTCATAGCACTTAGCATTCCGGAGGAGTAAAAATGGCGCATCCATTGTCTTACCATAAAAACAATACGGACATAGATGGAAGAACCAGTAATCAGAGTTCAGTGTTTACCACCGATAACCAGAAGGGCTCAGAAAAATTAGACTTCTGGAAAGAGGTCGTCTGTGACAGAGTTGCGCCACTGGATTTCACTGTTGAAGCAAACGGTACATTCGAAGGTGCACTGCGCTGGACAAGGATCGACGAGATACAACTGTCTGATATCAGAGCGACACCCCACGTTGCCCTGCGGACATTATCGAGTGTCAGAAAGTCCGACTCAGATGCATTCGTATTTAATCTGTTGCAGACAGGCAGATGTGATGCCTCACAAGATGGCAGGTCAGCCCGATTAAATAACGGTATGGGATGGTTCTGTAGTGCCGATCGCCCCTATGAGTTAAATTTTGATCAACCGTTTCACCTGACATCGGTGCAGATCCCCAGGCATATGATCAACCGCAATATCTCCGGCGCAGACAGACTGGTTGCCTACAACCTGTCTCACTCCAGTCAACTCTATCCTTTGGTACAGAACTATATTCTGCAACTGGCACAGCAGCGACCACAGTTTGATAAAATAACCTCAGAGAAGGTGGCATTGAATCTCGCGGAGCTGATCAGCACACTGATCGGCGAACATCTGAGCAACTATGAAGCGCCACTATCGAACTCAAAGGTGGCCTCTCTGTTACGTATACGCGCCTTTATTGAAGCCAACCTGCATGATCCGGATCTGTGTCCAACCCGGGTTGCCGAAGCGATGCGCATGTCGACCCGATATATTAATCAGCTGCTTGAGGCGGAAAACACCTCTTTAAGCCGCTACATCTGGCAACGACGGGTGGAGAGGGTCGCTACTCTGCTAAAGAACCCGGTCAACGCAGGCAATAGCCTGTCCTCATTTGCCTATGCCTGTGGTTTCAATGATATGACCCACTTCAGCAAGGCATTTCGCAAGTATTTCGGTATGAGTCCATCGGAGTACCGGAGTATCTATAACGAATAGCGTTTCAACGAGATTTTCCGCCAGATCTTTATTTGGCTTTCCAGTTAACGGGTTAGCTATCAGTTAAATTGCTGAGAGTTCTGTCATCTGAATTTATGCCTGAGCGATGAAACCGCTAGCCTCCACCAGCACTATCAAAACAGTTATGCATAAACAGGGTTCTTATAAAGAACTTATCGATAGAACTTATCGATAGAACTCATCTAAGAACTTATCCAAGAGTTCAGTTTGAAAGGTGACGCCAACCAGACCTGTTCGATGCTACCGATAGGCAGTAAACCGGTTACAAAAAATTCAGCGATATCTTAAAATATCGCAGCCCGTTGCCCGGGGTCGGAAAGTTAAACAAAACCGGGAATTCAGTGAGTTATCAGTAACCATTTCTGGCGCCTGACAACCCTGATGGAACGCAGTTTAGCGACGCCGGAACAGCGGCTGTGGCGTTGATACCGAGCGGGCATAGATCAGATCAAACACTTCGAAACCTTTTAGCGCTTCCTCAGCAGACTTATCTTCACGGATAGCAAAGGAGCTGAAACCACAGTGACGCATCGCCGCTAACTGATCCCTTAAGACATCACCAACGGCACGCAACTCACCTTCGAAACCATGGCGTGCGCGCAGCAGATAGGCCTGACTATAAGCACGACCATCACTGAAGCGGGGGAACTGAAGTGCGATCAAAGGCAGAGAGTCAAGCCAGGGCTGCAGCACATCAGGGTCATCCTCCGGATGAAGCAGCACACCGAAGTGCCCCTGCAATCTTTGACCAGACTCATCCAGCGCCTGCAGGCGCTCAAGTGATACGATCTGATAATCGCGGTTATCGGTCTCATCTTCCCCCGGCATCGACCAGAGATCATCATGCAGAACAACAGACACACCGTTCACCGTAGCAATGGTGTTTTTCATGCGGAGGCCTCCTCAAGCTTTATCTGTACAGCATCAGTTTGCGCCTGATAAACCCGTTCTTTGAAGGGGTCAAGGCCGATCCGGCTGACTGTTTCGATAAAGGATTCTTCCGCTTCACGATAGTCCAGATAGGTCTGCAGCAAGCGGTTTATCGCTTCTGGCACCTCTTCTGCCCTGAAAGCGCGGCCAATCACTTTACCCAGGGAACTGTTCTTTCCCTGAGCACCACCAATGGTTATCTGGAAAAACTCCTCACCATTTTTATCCACCCCGAGGATACCGATGTTGCCGATGTGATGATGACCACAGGCGTTGACACAGCCGGAGATATTCAGCGTCAGCTCACCCAGATCATGGAGGAAATCGATGTTATCAAAACGGTCCTGAATGGCACGGGTGACTGGCAGTGAACGGGTGTTCGCCAGAGCACAGTAATCACCACCGGGGCAGGCAATCACATCAGTCAGCAAACCCACATTCGGCTTCGCCAGGTTAATTTCTGTCAGTTTTTTCCATAACGGATAAAGATCCTGTTTACGGATATCCGGCAGCACCAGGTTCTGCTCATGGGACACGCGGATCTCACCGAAGCCATAGTGCTCTGCCAGATCAGCGACCGCGTTCATCTGCTCACCGGTAACATCCCCGGGAGGCGCACTGCTGCCAGGCTTGGTTGACAATATCACCGAGGCATAACCAACCACTTTATGGGGCTGGGTATTGCGCTGAACCCATAAACCAAATTGAGGATCACGGGCCAGCCAGGCCCCATATTCAGGATCAATCAGATCGAGTCGTTCGTAAACCGGTGGTTCAAATCCTGCGGCCACCCGCTGATACTCTTTCTCTGTCAGCTCGGCGTCACTGTCTTTGATCAACTGCCATTCACGTTCAACCTCTTTGGCAAACGTGTCCACGCCCAGCGCCTTAACCAGAATCTTGATGCGCGCCTTATACTTGTTATCCCGGCGGCCATAACGGTTATAGACCCGCAGAACCGCTTCGGTGTAGGTGAGTACGTGTTGCCATAGCAGACCTTTTTTCACCAGCTCATTGAGGATCGGCGTTCTGCCAAGTCCACCGCCAGCCATAACATCCAACAGCATCTCACCGTTGTCACCCCGATAGAGATAGAGACCAATATCATGGGCGCGCACCGCGGCACGATCACATGCCGAGGATGAAATAGCGATCTTAAATTTGCGCGGCAGAAACAGAAACTCAGGGTTAACCGTAGACCACTGCCGGAGGATTTCAGCCATAGGACGGGGGTCCATTACCTCGTCACCAGCCACTCCGGCAAACGCCTCAGTAGTGATGTTGCGCACACAGTTACCGGAGGTCTGGATGGCATGCATATCATGATCGGCGAGTAACTGCAGGATATCCGGCACCTGCTCCAGCTCAATCCAGTTAAACTGCATATTCTGACGGGTAGTGAAATGACCATAACCACGGTCAAATTCAGTGGCTATTTCAGCTAATACCCGCAGCTGATCTGCTGACAGCGTGCCATAAGGGTTCGCCACCCTGAGCATATACGCATGCTTTTGCAGGTAGAGTCCGTTTTGCAATCGCAGAGGTAAAAACTCCTCTTCACTCAGATCACCCGACAATCGTCGAGACACCTGATCACGGAACTGGCCTACCCGCGCCTGTACCAGCGCCCGGTCATATTCATCATATCTGTACACAACATCAGTACTCGTTCAGCTACTTTAGCCGCTCAGAATATACTGAGGTGTTAACCAGACACAGGCTCAATCTTTTTATTTTTAATCGAGACAGATTAACGTTGCGGCACCAACACCGCTGACAAAAGATTAAGTGCATCAACCCGACGCTTATCCCATGGATGGGAAAAACTGAGGCGCATACAGTTGCGGAACTGCCCCGATACAGAGAATAGCGGTCCGGGGGTAATAACCACCCCACGATCGAGCGCTTCGGGGTAAGCCTGCAATGTATCCACGCCTTCAGGCAATTCAGCCCACACCGATAAGCCCCCCTGCGGCAGGCTTATTCTCAAATCCCCGGGCCAGGCCCGCAGGTGTGCAATCAGCCGGTTTCGCCGTTCACGCAACTCATGGCGCTGACGGCGAAGATGGGCACCAAAACTACCATCCGCTATAAACTCGGCAACCCCTTGTTGCAGATAACGACTACTGCTCAGCTGGGTTACCAGTTTCAGTTTGATAATCCGCTCATGCCATCGGGCACCTGAGATCCAGCCCAGCCTCAAGTCCCGGGATAACGATTTTGAAAATGAGCTACAGAGGATCACACGGTTGTGTTCATCCAACGCTTTCAAAGGATCAGGCACCACCCCCAAAGCGGTATCGGCATAGATATCATCTTCGATAATGGCGAGATCATGCTGTTCCGCCAGCGCTAATAACCTCTGGCGGGCATCTTTCGGCATCAGCGCACCACCCGGGGTAGAGAAGGCTGGCGATACGACACAGGCTTTAACTTTCCAGCGTTTAAGCACCTCTTCCAGCGCCTCAATATCCATCCCCGTAGAGATTGAGGTAGGTACCTCAACAACCTGAAGACCTAACTGTTCGAGCAGCTGTAAGACACCGTAAAAACCAGGGGACTCCACCGCAACCACATCACCCTTTTCGCAGGTCGCCATCAGCGCCAGAAACAGGGCATGCTGGCAACCGGAGGTAATACACAACTCATCAATATCAACCTGCCAGCCCCGGCGTAACAGGTGCAGGGCCAACTGTTCACGCAAGCCCACATCCCCGGCGGGGGTATCATAATACTGGTAATCATCCCCCCGCTGACGCCGTAGCGCTCTGGCGACTGAGCGGTTCAGGGTAACAATTCCCGAAGGCAGTTCCCCTGCATGCAGATCCGGTAACAGGTCAAAGGCCGCACTGCGACGCATAATATCCAGCAACAGGTCACTCACTGTTACCGGCCGGGGAGCCTCGATGCGTGAACGACTGATCGGCTCCTTAACTGTTTTGGCATGTAGCGCAACAAAGTAACCCGCTTTAGACCGGGCTTCCAGCAAGCCCTGCGCTTCAAGCCGCTGCAGCGCATGCTGGACGGTTGCTTTTGACAGCGAGTGCTGTTTGCAGAGCTCCCGGATAGAGGGCAACCGATCCCCCATCAGCCAGCGTTGCTCCTCGATCCCCTTTAAGAGCCAGCTTTCGAGCTGTTGATAGAGATATTCTGCTGTCATCAGCCTATGTCCTTTTTTATTGAACTGCACGTCTGAATACATATTCAAACTGTACCTATTAACTATATTTTTTTTATACCTGTTCCCATATGAATTACAACCGTAATCTACCGCAATCACAAAATTTAGTAGATTGCCGCCATGCAAAAAATTCCTGTTATACAAGATTCAACGCCTCCCTTTGCAACCGATGGTAAGTTTCACGTTCGACTTACAGAGGGACGTTTTCAAAACCTCAGACGTCTGACCACCTGGCCAATGATCGCGCTTTTCTTCGGTCTCGCCTGGGTTCAGGTTGATGGTCAGCCGTTTCTGTTTTTCTCCTTCGAACAGCGCCGCATTACCCTCTTTGGCAGCGCACTGTCCTGGCATGATCTGCCGTTGCTGGCCGGATTGATGATTGCCGGGGCAACGCTGCTGTTTTTTATGGCGGTGGCCTGGGGACGAGTCTGGTGTGGTTTTGCCTGCCCACAGAGTGTCTGGACCTGGCTGTTTATTCGTATAGAACAGCTGACTGAAGGTCGTGCAAGTGAACGGTCTAAGACTGATCATCTGCCCCTTAGAGGCACACGACTGTTACGTCGGGTAGTCAAACATCTTCTATGGATTTTCCTGGCGGTTCTTACGGCAGCGACCTTCACCGGATATTTCGTCCCTATCCGGGAGATTGTGGCGGATGGTTACAATCTTGAAATGTCCGCAACCCTGATTGGCTGGCTGACGATTATGGCGGCGCTGACCTATGCCAATGCGGGTCTTGTGCGGGAAAAAATCTGTCTGCACGCCTGTCCCTACTCACGTTTTCAGAGTGTTATGTTTGATAATAATACGCTCACCGTCAGCTACGACGCCAAACGCGGTGAACCCCGGGCAAACCGCCGTAACGCCGATGAAAACAGCGGCGACTGTGTTGATTGCGGCATCTGTGTTCAGGTCTGCCCTACCGGTATCGATATTCGTAACGGCCTGCAGGCTGCCTGTATCGACTGCGCAGCCTGCATTGATGCCTGTGACAACGTAATGGATAAGCTTGACCGTCCACGGGGGTTGATACGTTTCGCATCCGAACGGCAACTGGAAGGCAAACAATCTCTCTTCCTGCGCCCGAGACTGGCCGGTTATGCGGCGGTAACACTCTGCGCAATCTCGGCGGTTATCTACGGCTTTACTGATACGAAAAGCTTGCTGGTTGAAGTGCGCCGTGATCGCACAGCGCTGTTTACCCAACTGGATCAAAAAACGGTCTGCAATAACTACCGTATCAAAGTAGAGGTATTTGCCCGTGATCAGGAGTTAATTAAGGTGTCCCTGTCAGGAAACCCGCAGTTTACCCTCAACGGGCCTGAAATCATTAAACTCAGCGATAACAACTCAGCCTGGTTACCCTACCGTGTTTGCGGCAGCAGTATCGAACAACCACATGCCAGACTGGCATTTGTCTTCACCGGCAACGGAGTATCTGCGACAAAAGAGACAACCTTCCTGTCGAAACTGATTTAGTCGGAACGACTTTTCTTTAGCAGAGCCTTTCTGATCTGATAACAGGGCATGACTGGTGACCGGCTGTTACAGTGCAGCCCCACATCCCAGGCCTGAAACTAAAAAGCCCGGCTACTATAGCCGGGCTTGATAACCGATTCAGAGACGTTCTATTCACTGGAGGCTCTTTTGCTATCCATCAGTTTCGATAAACTAAGTGACGTTGATTTAACCTCCCGCGTGACAACGTAAATCACATAGCGGTCAATTCCTATCTCTTCATCGAGTAACTGTTCCATTAAATGTTGAAAATCTGACAGTGTATAGCTGATGACTTTCATTACATAGTCAGAGCCACCGCCGGTCGCACTGCATTCTACGATTTCATCAACACTCAGAATACGTTTTTCAAAACGCTCAAAATTTGACCGGTTATGTGCCTTTAATGAAACAGTTACAAAAACCTTCGTCAGGTCGAGAATTTTATCAACGGCAATATCGCCCCGATACCCCTTTATGAGGCCCGCCTTTTTAAGTTTGTCCAACCGAATCCAGCATGGCGTTGGCGAAAGGCTGACCAATTCCGAAAGTCTGGATTTGCTGATCTGTCCATGCTGCTGCACGGCACTCAGAATACGGATATCCACCGCATCTAATATGACTTTTTTCATATTGTTAACTACACATTTAATCCGAATCCCCTAGATTCGAGTCTAACCACCTGAATGAGCCAGATCAAATGTTATATGTGCTAAGAATAACTGGCGCATGAATCCTGTCAAACAAAGGCTAATCTATCTGATTTGAAAATTGCGTCAACGCAGCGAAAAGATAAAAAAAAAAGGCCCCACCGGGGCCAGAAAATGCATCTTCATGCATCAAGGTAGTAAATCTGTCTGCAAAGTATCGAAGATACCGGAAGCCAATATAGTTAAACCGGTCAACGCCTCTGCCGCTCTAATTGAGTAAAAGCGGATCACCGGTTTACCGGACTGATCCGCTTACAACTTTAATGGCTCATCCCCCTGGAACGATGGTCAATGTCCCGGGAAGACAACTGTTTTGTTGCCGTTCAGAAAGCAGCGATGCTCTACATGCAGCTTAATTGCCTTTGCCAGCGTGACCCGTTCGGTATCACGTCCTTTTGCCACCAGACGCTCAGGTGTGTAGGTGTGATCCACCGGTTCCACACCCTGAGTGATGATTGGTCCTTCGTCCAGATGTTCGCTAACGTAGTGTGCTGTAGCCCCGACCAGTTTAACGCCTTTCTCATAGGCCTGATGGTAAGGTTTGGCACCTTTGAAGCCAGGCAGCAGCGAATGGTGGATATTGATAGCCCGCCCATGCAGCTTCTTGCACATATCTTCAGACAGTACTTGCATATAGCGCGCCAGCACAACGAGATCGGCTCCGGATTCCTGAATGATCTCCCACATCTGCGCTTCCTGCTGCTCTTTGGTTTCCGCAGTAACCGGCAGGTGGTAGTACGGGATATTGTACCAGTCAGCCTGTTTTTTCAGATCAGGATGGTTGGAGATGATCGCCGGAATCTCGATATTAAGTGCACCGGTACTATGACGATGGAGCAGATCCTGCAGGCAGTGATCATACTTGGATACCAGCAGCACTACCTTCGCAGGAACCGCCAGATCACGCAGTTCCCATTCGACTTCGAAAGCTTCAGCCCGGTCGGCAAGCTGGTTACGCAGATTCTCTTCCGAAAATTCACCGTCACCCCGGTAATTGAACTCGACACGGAAGAAAAAACGGTCAGTATCGGCATCATCAAAAGTATGCATCTCGTATGCATAACAGTCATTGCGATACAGACTGCTGATTATCAGATCAAGCACACCCAGCTTGGTTTGAGAACTGCCGGTAAGGATATAGGTTGGTGTATTTGTAGTCATTCTACAGGTCCTTAAATTTTATTATTCGCCAGACTGACGTTGCAGGAGATGAGGTTGCAGGAGAGATCCGTTTCGGATGATCCTCTCCTGAACTTCCCGTCTTGCCGCATAGTCAGCTGGCTGATTTATTAATACCGGGATGACCCGGATATCCGGATGCATTCACTACCTGAAAAGCCTGGAAGTGGACGCAGCCGGTCATCTCTGTGCAGTGAAACGCAGCGAGGCCTTCATGGCTCAACCTGCAGAATCAGATCGCCGCAATGGTCTTTTTAGGATCAAAGAATGGCATTTCGACAACGGTGGCTGTCGTTTTGCCGCTCGGCAGCTCAACTTCAAACGTTGTGCCAAAGTCTGCAAACGCTGAGCTGACCATAGCCAGCGCAATGTTTTGTTCCAGACGTGGAGAGAACACCGCAGAGGTCACTTTACCCACCTGCTCTCCCTCTTTTTCCAGCATCCAGCACCGGGTGTTAGGCCCTGTCAGTGCCGGACCATCAATCACCAGGCCAACCTGTTTGCGTGAGACACCCTCGTCACGGATACGTTTGAGAGCAGCTTTACCGATAAAGTCGGCTTCGATATCCAGCTCTACCAGACGATCAAGGCCCAGTTCATACGGATTGGTATTGATATCCATATCGGCATGGTAGGACAGCATACCGCCCTCGATACGACGAATTGACGATGTGTGACCTGGCTGAAGACCGAACGGAGCACCCGCTGCCATAATCTTTTCCCACAGCTCATCACCCTTCGAGCCATCCTGCAGATACAGCTCATAGCCCAGTTCGCTTGACCAGCCGGTGCGGGATACGATCAGAGGGATACCGTCCAGATCATATTCACGTAGCCAGTAATACTTCAGATCGGTGATGCCGTCGCCAAACAACGCTTTCATGATTTCACCGGACTTCGGCCCCTGCAGCTGCAGCGGTGAAACATCCGGTTCACGAATTTCAACATCCAGACCCGAGTTAATCGCGACGCCTTGCGCCCACAGCAAAATATCGCTGTCTGCCAGCGAGATCCAGAAACGGTTTTCTTCAAGACGCAGCAGGATCGGATCGTTCAGAATTCCGCCCTCAGCATTGGTAATCAGCACATATTTGCACTGCCCTACCGCACACTTGGACAGATCGCGGGGTGTCAGTAGTTGTGCAAACTGTGCTGCATCAGGACCGGTAATTTCTACCTGACGTTCAACCGCAACATCACACAGGATGGCATCGTTGACCAGGTTCCAGAAATTCTGCTCGGGATTGCCAAAATCACGCGGGATATACATATGGTTATACACCGAGAAACCGGTAGCACCCCAGCGCACGGTTGCATCAAAGTAAGGGGATTTACGAATCTGCGTTCCAAAGCCAAATTCTTCTTTTTGTTGTGTAGCCATTTTCCAGTCCTCATCGACTGCAGTCCCGTCCAATACGGTAAAACTGCACAGTGCTAAAATCGTTTGATCAGGGTAAATGATATGAGGAATTCTCAGATAGAAGGGCCTAAAGAGATGGTGAAAAAATGGAAAAACGGTCTTATTTTTCAGCTCGTATTAGTCTGTTTGGTCTATGCTTGAGCGCAGGGCTGAATCCAGGAAAAAAAAGCATGCGAGCGGCACGAAGCAGTCGGCACTGGCAGCAGAAAGTGCGGTAGCCTCCCACCGGCTAATCAATAATAAGATGAAGATGACACTGCGGTAGCTCAGGTATGAATACAGAAGAAAATCTGGAGAAAGAATAAAGCCTGAACCCTTTACGCTGACGTTGCCCGAAGGAGCACTCATCCGCTTATCTGGATTCAGGCCTGGTCGCTCCCCGGCGATGGGGGAGCAGGATGCACAAGGCTGTCTTTATATCAGAAGACTGACTCAGCATTCAAACTTCAGACTTCAGTCCCTTGTAAATGCTGAAACACATCAGCAGCAGAATTGCGGTAAAGGGTAAACCGGTCGCAATGGATCCCGCTTGCAGGGCTTTAAGCGCCTCTGAGCCACCACCATACAGCAACACTGCCGCGATCAGTCCCTGCAGCACAGCCCAGAAGATACGCTGGGGGGTTGGCGCATCCACTTTACCACCGGCAGTGATGGAGTCGATGACCAGAGAGCCGGAGTCAGACGATGTGATGAAGAACACCAGAACCAGTACGATAGCCAGTATTGAGGTGATCTGTGTCAGTGGCAGATTCTCAAGCATGTGGAACATTGCCAGTGATACATCACCCAGGCCGTTACTCAGCTGACCAATACCACCCTGCACCTGATCCAGCGCCTGAGCACCGAATGCAGACATCCACACAGCAGATACCAGCGTCGGAACCAGCAGCACAGCCGTCATAAACTCACGTACAGTCCGGCCCCTAGAGATACGGGCAATAAACATACCCACGAACGGTGACCAGGAGACCCACCATGCCCAGTAGAAAACGGTCCAGCCGGTGTAAAACTTCTCATCCTCGCGTCCTATCCAGTTACTCAGGGGAAGAATATTTTCCGCATAGCTGCCCAGTGTGCCCAGGAAATTTCCGAAAAAGACGGTCACTGAACCCGCAATAATCACAAACAGAAGCAGAGCCGCAGCAATCCCCATGTTG
Source organism: Amphritea atlantica (assembly GCA_024397875.1). NCBI lineage: Bacteria > Pseudomonadati > Pseudomonadota > Gammaproteobacteria > Oceanospirillales > Oceanospirillaceae > Amphritea > Amphritea atlantica. The sequence continues at coordinate 755,070 of CP073344.1, read as the reverse complement.
ATGTTACTCAGGAGCTTAACGCCGCCGTCAAGGCCACGCATCACCGAGAAAATCGCAATCCCAGTGACGACTACAATAATGGCGATCTGGGTAGAGATGGAGTTTTCCACTCCGAACAAGAAGTTAAGTCCGCTGGAAGCTTGAGACGCCCCCAATCCCAGAGACGTTGCCAGACCGAAAATCGTTGCCAGGACTGCTACGATATCGATGACATGGCCAATAGGCCCCCAGGTACGTTCTCCCAGTAGCGGGAAAAATGCCGAACGAATAGTCAGCGGCAGGCCTTTATTGTAGGTAAAAAAGCCCAGTGCCAGTGCCACTACGCCGTAGATCGCCCAGGGATGCAATCCCCAGTGAAACATCGTCGCGCCCATGGCCATGGAGGCCGCTTCCGGAGTATTAGCTGCCGCACTTAATGGCGTACCCCACCAGTCGGTATAGTATGCCACCGGCTCTGCGACACTCCAGAACATCAGGCCTATGCCCATACCTGCGGCAAATAACATTGAAAACCATGACATTCTGCTGAAATCAGGTTTCGCTGTTTTCCCGCCAAGCCTGATCCTGCCAACAGGTAACAGAATCAGAGAGATACAGAATATAACAAAGATGTTACCGCTGATCATAAATAACCAGTCAAAGGTTGTGGTAGACCATACCCGCGCACCTTCCAGTATTGTTTTTGCATCTGCCGGAAACATTAGTGCCAGTACGATAAAGGTGATAATCGCCAGTGCACTGGTTGTGAACACCGGGTTATGGATATCCATCCCCAGAACCTGAACGTTATCCTGCCCCGCTTTATAGTCAGTCGTATATTGCCCGGGCAAAGGTTTGCTTCGAACTTGCTCATTCATTTTAATAATCCAGATTGTTTTTATTATGCAGTCGGCGGTAAGAATTTGCAGTATTCCGCATCCAAAAAGAATTAGAAATAACACAATTCATCCGTTAAAAATTTTTAGCAATATCAGGACTCTGAATGTCACTGTCTATTGTGGCTTTTATCGTAGGCAAGCCACTCGCTGCTGTAAAACGACATTTTCTAACCAGATTGCTTAGCTTTATGAGGGCTGTTTTGTATAAGCAGCAAGGTTCTTACGCAGATGACTTTTCTGAGAGGATTACAAACAAAGCCATTGATAATTGAGAAGTTAAAGATTATAAAGTCTATAATAAATTGAATATAAGCGGGACCGTTATATAACAAACAATAGAAACCAATCTCAGTTTATTTTTTAAACTTTTTTAACAAAACCTAAACAGATTCGCACCTTTAAGAGGAAACACTTCCAAAAGCTTTTAAAAAATCAAACATCTACGCTGTAACGAATAGATTAAAGATTAATTATCAACATATTTTAATGACTTTCATTACTGACGGTCTGATGCATAATAATAAAAAATTTTTATTCGACATAATAACTGATGCAAGTATGCTCTGGCATACCAGCCGGGATGAGGTTTACCGCTAGGGGCAGACCCCATCCCTCATTGTGACCTTCATAGAGCCAGGTTAACTTAGTCGTTCGGAAACCCGAGCCTCCGGATACTAACAACCGCCCTACTCCAGTTTAACGAGTATCAGACCGTAAGCCCCTGAGGCTCTGGAAGAGAGTATGAACGACAACACGCGGTCACTGTATTTGCCAGTAAACAAGCAATCGTCATCGGGCCAACACCTCCAGGGACAGGGGTGATCGCTCCGGCGACCTCTCTGGCTGTTTCGAAATCCACATCGCCAACAAGCCGGGTCATGCCGTCGCCCTGTTCAATGCGATTGATACCCACATCGATCACTGTCGCGCCAGGCTTGATCCATTCGCCCTTAATAAACAGAGGTTGTCCTACAGCAGCGACAACAATATCTGCGCCACCCACCAGCTCCGGCAAATTTCGCGTACGCGAATGCGCAATTGTCACTGTACAGCTCTCTTTCAATAACAATTGCGCCATCGGTTTGCCGACGATGTTCGACCGCCCTACCACTACCGCATTCAGACCCGACAAGCTACCACAATACTCGCGAAGCATCATCAGACAACCCAAAGGAGTACAGGGCACCATCGCTTTCTGCCCTGTGGCTAGCAGACCGGCATTAGAAATATGAAATCCATCCACATCTTTGGCGGGATCGATCGCATTAATCACTAATGCTTCATCAAGGTGTTCGGGCAGAGGCAGCTGAACGAGAATGCCATGAACATTCGTGTCTGCATTAAGCTGATTAATCAGTGTGAGCAGCTCGGTTTCAGATGTATCTGCTGATAGCTTGTATTCATAAGAGTTCATACCGGCTTCAATAGTCTGCTTTCCCTTTGAACGTACATAGACCTGAGATGCCGGATCCTCACCTACCAGCACCACCGCCAGACCAGGGGTAATGTTATGTTTTTCTTTCAGGTATGAAGTATGCTCGGCTACCTTTTCACGTAATGCGACGGCAAAATTCTTGCCATCAATGATCTGTGCAGTCATGTGTTTTCTTCTCGTCTCGCGCACACCGGAAATCAATTGAAAACCGGTAAAGTGGCGCATTTGTTCCTGTTATGTATGTAGTGTGCCCCCTCTTCAGGGGCTGACTACTTATCTCTATTGAACAATGTTAATCTGCTGAAGCTGGCCGGCCCGCACTGCCCCCATTTTCAGAGACCCAGACTGCATTGTTCTTTATCCCGCCAAGCGGGAAGAAATGCACCTGCTCAATACCGAAATCCGGATGGCGCTCCTTATGAGCGGCAAGCTCGGTCAGTAATTCGGTTGGTTCATAGGGCAGAAGCAACTTCGTCACATCCTTTGCCCGGCGCTGCAGTACCCGCATGCTCGGACCTACACCGCATGACAGCGCATACTTGATCAGGGTGTGCAGCTTCGCCGGCCCCGCCAGCCCAATATGGATAGGCAGATCAACCCCTTCCGCTGCCAGCCTGTCAGCCCATGCAATAACCGGAGCAGACTCAAAGCAGAACTGAGTAGTAATCGCCACGCGCGCATCCGTCCGCTCAAAAAAAGCCTTTTTCCACTTCATGGCTTGCATCACCATTCTATCTGAACCATCAGGATCTATATCGCGGTTGCCTTCGGGGTGACCGGCAATGTGCAGATTTTTGAATCCATCGAAGAGCCCCGTTTCGAGCATCTGCATAGAATCTTTAAATTCACCAACCGGGCGGTTAAGGCCGCCGCCCAGGAGGAGCGCCTGATTTACCCCTGCCTCGCCCTGATAGCGGGCGATCCATTCAGCGAGCTCCTTATGCCCGGTAATTAAGCGAGCGGGGAAATGCGGCATGACCTGAAAACCCTCATCAGCCAGACGCCGTGCAGTGCGGACCATATCCTCAATGGGTGTACCATCGATATGCGCAATATAGACGCGTGTACCGGTCGGCAGAATATCGCGGAAACTCTCCACTTTGTCTGCGGTATGAGGCATGACCTCAATCGAATAGCCACTTAAAAAATTCTCCAGCAAGCTGGATGTCTGAACCTCTGTGCTGGCATCAGTTGATTTGTGAAGAAAAGATAACAGCCCCATAAAATCGCCCTTATGTTCTGGTGGGTGGTCAAACCCTGTTATTTATTATAAATGAGCATCTGCAGACTGTTTAAAAGCAGTTTTTGCTCTCAGCTATAGATCAAATCAACATCTGATCGTCAACTATAGTCTGCAGAAAGCGCTCATTTTTTGAGCTTTTCAGTTTGTAGAAATCAGGTCGCCGCAATTGCCTTTTTCGGGTCAAAGAACGGCATTTCGACAACGGTGGCGGTTGTTTTTCCGCTAGGCAACTCAACGTCGAACGTGGTACCAAGGGCCGCAAACTCTGCGCTAACCATGGCCAGTGCAATGTTTTGCTCCAGACGCGGAGAGAACACCGCTGATGTCACCTTGCCTACCTGCTCACCCTCTTGTTCCAGCATCCAGCACCGGGTGTTAGGTCCTGTCAGTGCCGGACCATCAATCACCAGGCCAACCTGTTTGCGTGAGACACCCTCGTCACGGATACGTTTGAGAGCAGCTTTACCGATAAAGTCGGCTTCGATATCCAGCTCTACCAGACGATCAAGGCCCAGTTCATACGGATTGGTATTGATATCCATATCCGCATGGTAGGACAGCATACCGCCCTCAATGCGACGAATTGACGATGTGTGACCTGGCTGAAGACCGAACGGAGCACCCGCTGCCATGATCTTTTCCCACAGCTCATCACCCTTCGAGCCATCCTGCAGATAAAGCTCATAGCCCAGTTCGCTTGACCAGCCGGTCCGGGATATGATCAGAGGAATACCGTCCAGGTCATATTCACGTAGCCAGTAATACTTCAGATCGGTGATGCTGTCGCCAAACAACGCTTTCATAATTTCACCGGACTTCGGCCCCTGCAGCTGCAACGGTGAAACATCCGGTTCGCGGATTTGAACATCCAGACCCGAGTTAATCGCAACGCCTTGTGCCCACAGCAAAATATCGCTGTCTGCCAGCGAGATCCAGAAACGGTTTTCTTCAAGACGCAGCAGGATCGGATCGTTCAGAATGCCGCCCTCAGCATTGGTGATCAGCACATATTTGCACTGCCCTACCGCACACTTGGACAAGTCGCGGGGTGTCAGTAGTTGCGCGAACTGAGCCGCATCAGGACCGGTAATTTCTACCTGGCGTTCAACCGCAACATCACACAGAATGGCATCGTTGACCAGGTTCCAGAAATTCTGCTCGGGATTGCCAAAATCACGCGGGATATACATATGGTTATAGACCGAGAAACCGGTAGCGCCCCAGCGCACGGTTGCATCGAAGTAAGGAGATTTGCGAATTTGTGTTCCAAAGCCAAATTCTTCTTTTTGTTGTGTAGCCATTCACTAGTCCTCATTTTGTTCAATCCCGTCCGATACGGCGAAATTGCACAGCACTGAAATCGTTTGATCAGCGTAAATAATATGAGAAATTCTCAGATAGAAGGGCCTAAACAGGTGGCGCAAAAATGGATAAACGGTCTTGTTTTCGGTCCGCATTAGTCCATTTGGTCTATCGCGGACAATACCGCGTTATACCGGCAGAAAAACCATTAATATCGTTGTCGATAAACCGCTATCAAATCAAAAAAAGGGGGGCTGAACGATCAGTCAGTCTGTCAACGGATGAGGCCATTTTCAGAACCGGTGAGACTCCGGCTTTAATAGAGGTTTACTCCTGATTAACCACCTGCACTACAGACATCATCAGATCCTGATCCGGGCAGAATCCATACAACAAGCACATTTGAATATCTGTTCTGCACTGGTTGAGAGATCGGGGTGCGGTAATGGAGAAATGAAGATTTAATTCAGGCCTGTCCGTTGCGGACAGGCGAACATTCACGTGTAAAAAGGGGAAACTCAGTTCTCAGACGAACCCGCCTCCTCCACCAGCCACTCTCGAAACTGCCGGGCAATGTCCCGTTCACTATTTAAGCCCGCACTCACCACATAATATGCCTGGTCACAGTGCATCGGGCGATCGATCGCTACTTGCAGTTTTTCTGAAGCCAGCTCTGCCTGCAGCAGCTCTTTACTACCAAGCAAAAAGCCTTGTCCAGACAGGGCCGCTTCAAGTGTCAGCAGGCCGTTACCAAAACGAAGCTCTCGCAGGGAATCAGTGTGTTCGGCTTGCTGCTGTAAAAACCACTCATGCCAGCCGCAGGACTCCTTAAAACGTGACAGTGTGCTGTCCCATAACAATGTTTGTTTGGGTAATGATTCTACACTCTCAAGACTGGCAACAAGCTCTGGCGTAGACATGGGAACTAAATCAAGACTCATTAAGCGCTGTGGTGCAAGATCCTTATAATCGCCATAACCCAGTCGTACAGACACATCGATCCCCGCACGCTTTAGTTGCGAGCCTTCAAACTCACTATTACGACACTTATCTACGGTATGCAGGCTGGCCTGTAATCGCACTTCAGCTTCAGGGCAGCAAGCATAAAAACGATGCAAGCGTGGCACGATCCATTTCGTGGCGAACAAGGGTTCTGCACACACGGTAACGACACTCCGCTCTTCGCTAAAGAGACGGATATTGTCTACGGCTTGTTGCAATATTTTGAAGCCTTCATGCAACTCTGGCAACGCTGCACGTGCGGCAGGGGTCAGGCTGACCCGACGATGGTGGCGAACAAACAATTCGACGCCCAGATAAGCTTCCAGCGCCTTGATCTGGTGACTGATTGCCGCCGGGGTAACATTAAGCTCCTGAGCAGCCTTAGCGAAACTTTTGGTTCGGCTGGCAACCTCAAAATATGAGAGGGCTATCATAGGGGGGAGTCGTGACATAGCGTCTACCCTTTGGAAAAATCAGGAGCCATTAACAGGGTTCCGCAGGAACCCTTAACAGGCTGCTAACTATAGTAGCTTATCTCGTCCATGACCATCTTTTACCGACAGCTATGCAACAACTCGCCGCCCCCGCTATTGTTAATTACACGCTTCAGGTATCAGTAGCTGACGCAATGCAAATTTCTGAATTTTACCGGTTGACGTTGTTGGCAGGCTACCAAGAACAATCCTCTTAGGCGCTTTGAAACGACTCATATTACTGCGGCAGAAATCAATTATAGCGTCTTCACTTAGCTCGCTGCCCGGACGTAGTTGTACAAACGCCGCAGGCACTTCGCCCCACTTCTCATCCGGCATAGCGACAACAGCGGCAAGTTCAACTTCAGGGTGACGCTGGATGATATCCTCAACTTCCAGTGAGGATATATTTTCACCGCCCGAAATGATGACATCTTTGGAACGATCGGTAATTTTGATGTAGCCATCAGAATGCACTACCGCTAAATCACCGGTATGGAACCATCCGTCGGCAAATGCCTCCTGGGTCGCTGCCTCGTTATGGAGATATCCCTTCATAACAATATTGCCCCGGAACATTATTTCACCAACAGTTGTCCCATCGGCCGGTACCGGCTGCATTGTCTCGGGATCTAACACCGTGATCTCCTCCTGCAGCGGATAGCTTACCCCCTGCCGGCCGTTAAGCACCACCTGCTCTTCGAGTGTGCACTCGGCCCATTCATCCTGCTTAACACATACCGAAGCGGGACCATATGTCTCGGTAAGACCATAGACATGAGTCAGTTCAAATCCAAGTCGCTCCATCCGTTCCAGAACCGAAGCTGGCGGCGCAGCACCTGCAATCAGCCCATAGACCTTGTGATCGATCGTGGTTTCCTGAGTTACCGCAGCATCGGCAATCATCGAATGTACTATAGGAGCACCACAGTAATGAGTGACATGATGCTGTCTCATGAGTTGATGAATTCTTTCCGGATCAACTTTACGCAAGCAGACGCTGGTTCCACCGATCGCAGCCAGCGTCCAGGGAAAGCACCAGCCATTACAATGAAACATTGGCAGGGTCCACAGATACACCACCTTTGATGGCAAGCTCCATGAAAGTGTGTTGCTTACCGCATTCAGATAAGCACCGCGATGGTGAGTTACCACGCCTTTGGGGTTACCGGTTGTGCCGGAGGTATATCCCAGCGCAATCGCATCCCACTCATCTGCCGGCAGTTCCCACTCCAAGTCTTCTGGCTGTTCAGCCAATAATGCTTCATATTCAAGATCGCCGATAAACCGCCCTTCGCCATAGCCAGGGTCGGAAACGTTGATGACAATAGGTGCAGGTCCTTCCACCAGAGAAAGGGCTTTTTCAATGACATCCGCATACTCAGAATCCACCAGCAAAAGCCGTGTGCGACTATGATTAAGAATGAAGCCAATCGCTTCTGCATCCAGGCGAATATTGATTGCGTTCAACACGGCCCCCACCATGGGCACACCAAAATGCGCCTCATACATCGCAGGAATATTTGGCAGCATGACTGATACAGTATCTCCTCTGGATATACCAAATTTCTGCAACAGGGAAGCTAGCTGGCAGCATCGCCCATAGGTTTGGCGCCAGGTATAGGTTTTATCGTCGTATATGACAGCAGATCTGCCCGGATATACAGCAGCGGCCCGCCTGATGAAGCTGAGTGGCGACAGCGCCACATAATTAGCGGTTGTTTTATCCATCGCCTGATTAAAAGCACATAACTCGGTCATTTCATTACCACTCTTATTTTATGACTAATCAGCTACTTATCTTCAAGTTAAGTATTTACCTGGTACAAGTAGAATTTGGCTGATGGCGTCAGTATCTATTCAAAAATTCGTTGAAAGCCTGTGAAACTAAAGAATCAACCGGGCTATCCTGAAATGAAAAACCTTAACGAACCGGCTTTTCCCAGATGGGCGCTCGCTTGGCAAGAAAAGCATCTATACCTTCGCCTGCGTCAGGGCTCATCATATTATCGGCCATAATATTGCCGGCAAATTCGTAGGCGTCGGAGAGCGACATCTGTCTCTGTGGATTGAACATGGATTTACCAAACCGAACAGCAGAAGGACTCTTACTAAGGATTTTCGCCACTTTTTCCGCAACTGCGTCATCCAGCTCCGTATCGTCAACCACAGTGCTGATCAGCCCCCATTCCAGCGCAGTATCGGCATCAATAATATCGCCAGTCACCAGCAGGTCGAATGCCCGCTTAGGTGAGATATTGCGTGACAATGCGACTGCCGGGGTTGAACAGAACAAACCCACATTGATGCCCGGCACTGCGAACCGGGCCGACCTGGCAGCGATCACCAGATCACAGCTGGCGACCAGTTGACAGCCTGCAGCAGCGGCTATACCACTCACCCTGGCAATGACCGGTACCGGCAGATTAACGATGCTCTGCATGACATTACCGCAACGACGAAATAGTTCCTGATAGTAGCTATGCGTCGGATTACTGCGCATCTCTTGCAAATCATGCCCGGCACAAAATCCACGTCCCTCAGCACTCAGGACGACACACTGTACGGTGGGATCGGCGGCGATATTGTCTAATTCACTTTGCAGTAAAGTCAGCATCGCTTCGGACAAGGTATTTAATTTATCCGGCCGGTTTAAAGAGAGATAAACGGCACCGTTCTGATCGCTGCGCAGCAAAATACTCTCGTTTGACTGATTAGTACTCATAGAAACCCTCACAAAACATCAACAGTTAAGAATGATTGATCTCAACACTGGCCGTAACAGAATTCCTGATAAAACAATTTTTATGTGCATTCGCATGAATTTTAGACATTGTTTGCTGATCAGGCTGTTTATCACCTCCGAATACCACGCTGGGAGAAAGGACGATGCGGGTAATTTCCATGCCGCCTTTGGCGTTCTTTTCAAGGTATCCCTTAGGGGAGTCTTCATATGACTCAACATAAAATCCCTGAAACTCTGCAATCGCTAAAAAAAACAGCATATGGCAGCTGGAGACTGCGCTCACCAACATCTGTTCAGGATCCGCACAACCAGGATCACCTTTAAATTCCTCTGAGGCAGAGACATTAAGTTGCTGATTGCCATTCAGACTGACCTGGTGATTACGCGAGTAAGTACTGGGATCTGAAAGGTGGAGGTTTCGCTGCCAGTTTATTTTTGCTTCATGTACAGACATAACGAGAGGTCTCTTTGCTGAATTACGTTAAGCCCCACTTTAGGAAAAGCACCTATCGGTGTAAAACGATGTTTCCTAATCGAAACGCTTAGCATAGCTAATCCAAGCCAGTATTCAGTACTACCTGTGATAATCAATTTATAGTGGTCTCAGGCCAATAAATGCCATGCTCTTGCATTACAAAATCTAAACGAAATAGATAGAACTCATCGTTTTACCGGCTACCGCCATCACGCTAAGATCGCTTTCTAACTGATAACGGTTAACTTTCCAGATATCTGAGCAAGGTAGCCAAACAACAAAGAACTGGCCTGAGAGCAGAGCAGGATTAACCGTTATTCACCACTGCGGGTTTGGTACGGCTTATTTGCCAACCAATCAACAACCCCGCTTACCTAAGTTACCCCCATTCTCACCCATTGCGTGGTAATCGGGATCAATGGAGCAAGCCAGGCATGAAACAGATCGACGTTGAGTACGCAATCATCGGGGCCGGGACCGCAGGCCTGGGGGCCTATTCCAGAATAAGTCGTCAGACCGATAGCCTCGTCATAATTCAGGATGGCCCCTATGGCACCACCTGCGCGCGGGTAGGCTGTATGCCGAGCAAGCTTCTGATCACCGCTGCTGAGTATGCTCACCATATCGAAACCAGCAGTTTTTTCGGCATTAATACAACGGGCACTGTGGATGGTCGGAAGGTGCTGGAGCGACTACGCCGCGAGCGGGACCATCGATTTGTAGCGCGTAACCTGAGTTATGTGGAGAAAATCCCGGCACACCACAAGATCGAAGGCAGGGCTACCTTTATCGGTCCGGGCCACCTCCTTGTCGGCCAGGATACCGAAGTCAGAGCTAAGAAAGTCATTCTTGCCTGCGGCTCAAGGCCTGCGATTGATGATGTCTTCCAACCCATTATCTCGCGGGTGCTTACCAGCGATACAATTTTCGAGATAACAGATCTGCCGCGCTCCGTTGCGGTCATCGGTCTGGGTGTCATTGCCCTGGAACTCGGACAGGCACTCCATCGTCTGGGGGTTAAAACCTCACTCTATGGGCGCTCCGGCTCAATCGGCAGTCTCACACACCCGGTTATGAAACAGGAAACCCTGCAGATCTTCAGTAAAGAACTGGAGATCTATCCCAGCGGAACCATAGAGAAAACATGGGAAGATGAGCAGGGAGCCTGGATCCAGTATGAACAGGCAAATGGCGAGAAAGTGACCAAGGTGTTCGACCAGGTACTGGTTGCCGCTGGCAGAGTACCGAATGTAGATCGCCTGAACCTTCAGGCCGCGGGTGTCGAATGCACTCTGTCCGGCGATATGCCGTTCGACCCTGAAACCCTGACCTACCCCGGTCATCCCATTTTCATTGCCGGCGATGCAACCGACATTTTACCCGTCTGGCATGAGGCCTTCGATGAGGGACGCATAGCCGCCGATAATGCACTGAACTACCCGAATACAGTGGACAGCAAACGTAAAACGCCGCTGATGATATATTTTACCGACCCTCAGATAGCAATCGTTGGCCAGACATACCGACAGTTACAAGAGCAGGAAATTGTCATTGGCGAACTGACTTTTGATAGTCCCCGGCATATCGTCTGGAATAAAGTCGATGGGCGCATTCAAGTGTATCTGGACGCACGCACAGGCAAGATCCTTGGAGCGGAAATGCTCGGTTATCAGGCTGAGCACCTGGCACATATACTGGCACTGGCCATCACCCATCACATGACCGCCGATCAGGTACTGGAGATGCCCATCTACCACCCCAGTGCTGAAGAACTGTTACGCGATGTCTTAATCGATGCCCTGAAAAAACGATAACCAGGAGTACTCAATGCTTCTCCGCTTTGGCGG